>QHRX01000138.1 GCA_003221455.1 Candidatus Rokuibacteriota bacterium | reverse complement strand
TGGCGAACAGCTCGGCCATCATCTCGGGCGTCTTCATCCCCTTGGCGATGCAGTGGCCGTGGCCGCGGTGGTTCGACACGATGTAGTCGCGGGGCTCGAGCACCCCGCACACGCCGGCGGCGACCGCCTCCTGGCCGACCGAGGGGTGCGCCGTCCCGCGGATCTTGCCCTCCTTGAGCAGCGGCATGATCCGCTCCTCGAACTGCCGGATACGGACCATGAGCGTGTAGAGCTCGAGCCACTTGGCCGCGGGCAGGCCATCGAGGTCTTTCGGCGTCGTCGCCACTGGCGTCTCTCCTGGGTATCGGGCCGTCAGCGCGGAGCCAGCGCCCCGGGATTCAGCAAACACTCGGCCGCCGGGCGGCGCCCCTCTCGGACGGCCAGGATGGCATCGATGGCGCGGTCCGCCATCGCCACCTCAGAGGTCAAGTCTACACCGGCGACGTGGGGGCTCAGCAGCACGTTGTCGAGCGCGAAGAGCGGCGACGCCGTGAGCGGCTCCTGCTCGAACACGTCGAGCCCGGCGCCCGCGAGCCGGCCGGTCGTGAGCGCCTCGTAGAGCGCGGTCTCGTCCACGAGCGGCCCCCGCGCGGTGTTGATCAGGTACGCGCCCGGCCGCATCAGCGCGAGCCGCTCGCGGTTGATCAGGTGATGCGTGGCGGGGGAGAGCGGGCAGTGGAGCGTCACGAGCTGGGCCTCGCCCAAGAGCGCCGCGAGCGGCACGAGCTCGATCCCGTGCTCGCGAACGAACGCCGCGTCCGGCGCCGGCTCGGTGGCGAGGAGCCGCATGTCGAAGCCCCGGCAGCGGCGCGCGACCGCCTTCCCGATCCGGCCGAGCCCGACGATGCCGACCGTCGCCCGCCAGATCCCGGGGCGGAACTCCGTGCGCCACACCCCCTGCGTGAGGAGCCGGTGGTTTCCCCGAAGCCCGCGCTGGAGCGCGCACAGGAGCGCGAAGGCGTAGTCGGCGACCGCCTCGTGGTTGCCGCCGACGGCGATGCAGACGGCGACCCCCCGCCGGGTCGCGCCGTCCAGATCGATCGCGTCGTAGCCGACGCCCCAGCGCGCGATCACCCGGAGATCGGGCGCACGCTCGAACACGCGCAGGGTGTAGGGCTCGCTGGCGGCGAGGGTGCCGAACACCCCGGGCAGCGCCTCGATCAGCTCGTCCTCGGTCAGCTTGCCGTTCTTGCCGATCCGGCGCACCACCTCGAGGCCGGCGGCCTCGAGCCGGCGGAGGTAGGGCGCGGCCCGGTCGTGGATGTGCGGCACCGTCACCAGGACGCGGGGGGCGGCCATCAGTCGAGCTCCACGCCGCCGGAGACGTTCAGGCGACAGCCGGTGACGTAGCGGGCGGCCGGGCCCGCGAGCCACAGCGCCGCCTCGGCGACCTCCTCCGGCTCGGCGCGGCGCCCGAGCGGGATCGCTCGCGCCCGCTCGGCGTGCAGCTCCGTGTACTCCCGGCCGGTCAGGGTGGCGATCGAGCGGTCGAGGCGTTCGGTCATTGGCGTCTCCATGCGCCCGGGCGCGATCGAGTTCACGGTGATCTGGTGCTCGGCGAGCGCGGCCGCCGCCGACCGGGTGAGGCTGTCGACGGCGGCCTTCGTCGCCGCATACACGGCGAGGAGGGGGAGGGGCAGCCGCGAGGCCGGGGAACTGACATTAATGATGCGCCCCCCTCCCCGGCGCGCCATCACCCGCGCCGCGGCCTGCAGCGTGAAGAAGAGGCCGCGCGCGTTGACCGCGAACGCTCGGTCCCAGGCCGCCGCCGTGACCTCGAGCAGCGGCTCCACGTCGAGCACCGCCGCCGCCTGCACGAGGACGTCGAGCCGCCCGAAGCGCTCGACCGCCTCGGCGACGGCGCCCGCCCCGGCGGCGGGCTCGGCGAGGTCGGCGGCCAGGGCGGCGCTCCGGCGACCGAGGGCCTCCACCTGCTCGGCGGTCTCCTTCGCCGCCGCGCGGTCGACGTCGACCGTGACCACGTCGGCGCCCGCGCGGGCGAACAGCAGCGCCGTCGCGCGACCCAGCCCTCGTCCCGCGCCCGTCACCAGCGCGATCCGGCCGTCGAGAGTGCCCATCCGGTCGACCGCTCTTATCGCATCCGGCCAGGGTCGCGTCAAGCGCCGGCGACCTTCGGCCCGCCCCGGAGGCCGGCTTGCCAGCCCGCGCTGAACAGCGTCTGGCCGCCCCACGCCTCCTTGAACGGATGCGCCAGCGCCGCCGCTTCGTCGAGCTCGACGCCCAAGCCCGGCCGGTCGGGGACGGCGATCTCGCCCCTGACGGCGCGGGGCGCGCCCTGGACGACCTCGTCGATCCAGGACGCCTGGGTGACAAAGTACTCCTGGATCAGGAAGTTCGGGATGCAGGCGTCGAGCTGCACGGCCGCCGCCGTCCCGATGGGTCCGGTGGCGTTGTGCGGGGCGACCCGGACGTAGGAGGCCTCCGCCATGGCCGCGATCTTCTTCACTTCGGTCAGGCCGCCGGCGTGGCAGAGGTCGGGCTGGATGATGTCGGCCGCCTGCCGGAGCAGGAGCTCGCGGAAGAGGAACTTCGTCGTCAGACGCTCGCCCGTCGCGACCGGGATCTCGATGGCCCGGGCCACGGTGGCGAGCGCGTCGAAGTTCTCCGGCGGCACTGGCTCCTCGTAGAAGAACGGGTCGAACGGCTTGAGCCGCCGGGCCATCTCGATCGCCCACGCAGGGGCGAGCCGCCCGTGCACCTCGACGCAGAGATCGACGTCCGGCCCGACGGCGGCGCGCACCGCCGCCACGTTGTCGACCGCGGCCCGCATGGCGGCGGCGCTCAGCGTCATGTCGGCGGCGCCGAAGGGGTCCCACTTGAGCGCGGTGAAGCCCTCGGCTACCACCTGCCTGGCCGCCCGGGCGAAGTCGTCCGGGGTCGTGCACCCCCAGTACCACGCGTTCGCGTACGCCCGCAGGCGCTCGCGCCGGAGGCCGCCCAAGAGGGCGTAAACGGGCACCCCGAGCTTCTTGCCCTTGAGATCCCAGCACGCCTGGTCGATCGCGCTGATGGCGCTGTTGATGATCAGGTCGTTGCGCCAGTAGCTGTCGCGGTAGAGCTGCTCCCAGAGCGCCTCGGTCTGGAAGGGGTCGGCGCCCCGGAGCCGCCCGCACATCTGCCGGATCGCGGCCTCGACGGCGAGCTCGTTCCACTCGGTGGAGCCCTCGCCCACGCCCGTCAGGCCGTCGTCCGTGTAGAGCTTGAGGAAGACGAAGGTCCGGTACCCATCGTGGACCAGGAAGGTCTTGAAGTCCGCGAGCCGCACGCGGTCAGACATAGCTCGGGCCCTCGATCACGGGGTGCCGGGCGAGGAACTCCTCGTCCAGATCGAGCCCGAGGCCGGGCTTCTCGAGTGGGCGCACGCAGCCGTCTCGACCGACCTCGTACGGCCGGCTCACGAGGGCGTCGCGGAAGAGGTTGCCCTTGGACACGTCGGCCTCGAAGTAGCCGCCGTTGTCGATGGCGGCGAGGAAGTGGATCGTGGCCGCCATGTTGAGCCCGGTCATCGAGGTGTGGGGATTGATCGGGAGCTTCCACGCCCCGGCGAGCGCCGCGATGCGGAGCCCCTCGGTCGGCCCGCCCGTCTTCGACAGGTCGGGCTGGAGCACCGTGATCGCGCCGTCCTCGACGACGCGCGTGAACTCGAAGCGCGTGTAGTGGTTCTCGCCGGCGGCGAGCGGCACGCGCCCGAAGCCCCGGGCCATCTGGTAGCTCCGGTAGTCGTGGGCCGGAAACGGCTCCTCGAGCCAGCCGACGCCGTAGGCGTCGAGCCCGGGCATGGCCTTCCGCGCGTCCTCCACGGTATAGCCGGTGTTGGCGTCGGTCAGGAGGACTAGCTCCTCCCCGAAGGCCTTGCGGACGGCGCCGACCCGGACAAGGTCCTGCGCCGGCGAGTCGCCGATGCGGAGCTTCAGGGCCCGGTAGCCCGTCGCGACCAGCGCGCTCGCCTCCTCGACGAGCGCGGCCGGCTCCTGGTAGCCGAGGGAGACGCCTCCGGCGTAGGCCGGGATCGGCCGCGAGACCCCGCCGAGCAGCCGGTAGAGCGGCCAGCCCACGGCCTTGCCCCGAATATCCCAGAGGGCCATGTCGATGCCGCTCATCCCGATCGCGGTGGCCGCACCCAGCCCGTGGCTGCCGAGCTGCATCTTGTAGATCCTCGCCCAGACCCCCACCACGTCCGTCGCGTCCAGGCCGAGGACCAGCTGGCGGAGGGTCGTGTTGACCAAGTGCGCGACGGCGCCGGGCGCTCGGCCATGGTGCGCCTCGCCGTAGCCCACGAGCCCGTCGTCGGTCGTCACCTTCACGACCACGGCGTCGCGCTTGACCGCGCGGCCGATGCCGAGCGTCACGCTCTGGCTCGGCGGGACGGGGAACGAGGTCGGATGGGCCGTGACGTCGGCGATGCGCATGGGCCTCCCCTTCCTGCCTCGCGACCGGCGCCCTATCGGGACCGCCACCGCGGGGCGGCCCGGAACGAGGCAGGGGTTGATGCTACTGCACGCCCCGGGGCCCGCACAACGCCAACGTTCGGGCGACCGGGCGGGCGCTCCCCGCGCGCCCTGCTCGGCCGCCGGCGTACACTGGAACGCATGGAGACTCGACGGCTCGGCCGGACGGGACTCGAGGTGTCCGTGATCGGGATGGGGACGTGGCAGACCTTCGACGTTCCGGATCCCGGCCGGGTCCAGCCCGTGACGGATGCGGTCCTCGCCGGCGGCGTCAGCTTCTTCGACTCGTCGCCGATGTACGGCGCCGCCGAGCAGGTGCTGGCACTCTCGCTCGGCTCGCGACGGACGCGCGTGGTCGTCGCGACCAAGGTCTGGGCGGGCGCCGCCCGCGAGGGGCGCGAGCAGATTCGCCGGGCGCTCGAGTGGTACGGCGGCGTCGTGGACCTCTACCAGGTCCACAACCTCACCGCCTGGGAGATCCACCTGCCGTACCTGGAGGAGTTGCAGGCCCGCGGCGCGGTTCGCGCGATCGGGATCACGCACTGGAGTGCCGCCGAGTTCGATCGGATGGCGGCGATCGTGGAGGGGGGGCGCGTCGGGACGATCCAGGTCCCCTACAATCCCGCGGAGCGCCAGGTCGAGCGAGGCCTCCTGCCGCTGGCCGCCGCGCGGGGGCTCGGCGTGATCGTGATGCGACCCCTCGGGCAGGGCGGGCTCGTGCGGAGTGGGCCGCCCGCGCGCGAGCTCGCCTTCCTCGCGGACTTCGGCCTCCGGACGTGGGCGCAGGCGCTCCTGAACTGGGGCGTGAGCGATCCGCGGGTCACCGTGAGCATCCCCGCGACCGGCCAGCTCCCGCACGCGACCGACAACTGCGCCGTCGGCCGGGCCCGGCGCTTCGATGCCGCCGCCCGCGACCGCGTCGCGGCCCTGGCCCGGCGGCGCTGATGTTCCTCCTCGACGCGCGGACCGCCCGGGCGACCTGGACCGTCCTCGTCTTCGCCGTCGGGATCGCCCTCGTCTGGCTCCTGCGGGACGTGCTCCTCCTCTTCGCGTTCTCCCTCTTCTTCGCCTACCTGATCTTTCCGCTCGTGCGCGTGGTCGAGCGCGGCCTCGGCCCGGCCTCCCGCCGGGCGCTCGCGATCGGCGTGGTCTACCTGGTGCTGCTGGTCGGGCTCGGGACGGCCGCCGCGAGCATCGTCCCGCGGCTCACGCGCGAGGTGGCCGGCCTCGCCCAGCGCCTGCCCGAGATGTCGCAGCAGATCGAGTCGGGGCAGATCGTCGGCCACATGTTCCCCGTCCCGGGCTGGGGCGACGAGCGCGGGCGCCAGCTCGAGCGGCTCGTGCGGCTGCACGCGCCGCAGATCGTCGGCTACGCGCAGCAGGCCGCCGCCGGCCTCCTGCGGTGGCTGTCCGGCGCCTGGGTGATCGTGCTGATCCCCGTCTTCGCCTTCTTCATCCTGAGGGACGCCGAGCGCGCCGCCGGCGGGATCGAGGCGCTCATCGAGAATCCGGCGCACCGCCGGCTCTGGTACGACATCGCGGACGACGTCAACCGGTTGTTCGGCGAGTACGTGCGGGCGCTCATCATCCTCTCGGTGATCACGTTCGTCGTGTGGTCCCTCCTGTTCTTTCTGACGGGGGTGCCGTACGCGCTGGTGCTGGCCGCGATCGGCGGCGGCCTCGAGTTCATCCCGGTCTTGGGACCGCTCACGGGCGGGGTGATCGTGGTCAGCGTGGCGCTGTTCAGCGGGTACCCGCACCCCTGGCTCCTCGCCGTGTTCATCCTCGGGTGGCGGCTCGTGCAGGACTACGTCACGAGCCCGTCCGTCATGGCGCGCGGGATCGAGCTCCACCCGGCGCTCGTGATCTTCGGGGTCATCGCCGCCGGCGAGATCGCGGGCCCGGCGGGCATGTTTGTCTCGGTCCCCGTCATCGCGGCGCTCCGCGTCGTCTGGCGGCGGCTCCGCGCCTTCCGGCAGGCGCCGCCCCCGGCCGACCGCCACCGGCTGGCGGCGGAGGAGAGCGCCGGAGCCCCCGTCCCTGACGGCCCGGGCTCCGGGGGTCACGCGGTGCCCCCGCTCCGCGGCGGCCGCCCGGCCCCGTGACAGCGGCCCTGGCCCCGCGCGCGCCGTCCTGATCGACATCCCCCGCCGGGTGTAAGATTGCGCTGATGGCGTCCCAGGATAGCTTCCAGGAATTCGAGGCCGCCAGCCTCTTCTGCCCGCGGTGCCGTCGGGCGACGGCGGCCCGGCAAAAGCTCCTGCTGGTACTGCCGGGAGGCAACAAGTACGACTACGTCTGCGCGGAGTGCGGCACGGCCGTGGGCGCCAAGACGGACAACGACCCCACCAACTTCTACCGCACGGTCCCGCCGCCCCGCCGGCCGCGGGGCTGAGCCGGCGGGGCCGCCGGCGACCCTTCCCTGCCCGTGCCGGTCAGGCCAGCAGGCCGGCGATGATGCCGGTCAGAAAGACGCCGTCGAAGGTGCCGGCGCCCCCGATCGAGACGATCGGCGCCGCCAGCCGCTCGATCTTGTCGAGGTTCAGGAGGTCGGCGCCGATCAGCGTGCCCATCGAGCCGGCGACGTACGCAAGGGGCGGCGCGCGGCGGAAGGCCAGGAGGAGCCCGACCCCCGCCGCGATCAACGGGGGCAGGAAGATCGGCACGGCGATGCCGAGGCCGGGCTCGATCCTGGCCCACGAGTGCACCAAGAGGGCGACGATCGCGGTCCCGATCAGCATGCGCCAGTACATGCGGGATCGGACGACGAGGTAGATGGAGAGGAGGATCGGGATGACGGCCCCGCCGACGTTGATGGCGACCACGGTCACGCCCTTCTCGATCGTCCCCGGCACCACGTAGGTCCAGCCAAACATCGACACCTCGTGCGCCGTCGACACGTGCGCGACCGGGACGGCGTAGAGGGGGATGTTCACGTGTGAGCCCAGGAGCGACAGCAGCAGGAGCGTGAAGACGTAGCGCGGGCGCACGCCGATCTTCCGGTACGCGTAGGCCAGCACCTCGAGCTCGACGACGAAGACGAACACCGCGAGGAGGGCGAGGAGGATCAGGAAGAAGGGGAGCGCGATCGGCGCGTAAATCACG
>QHRX01000137.1 GCA_003221455.1 Candidatus Rokuibacteriota bacterium | reverse complement strand
GAGCTACGGCACCGAGCTCGGCACCCTGGCCGACGGCGCGCGACCGGGGCAGGACGGGCACCTGTTCTGCGCGATCCGGATCGCCGCGTTCGAGGAGCCGAGTCACTTCAAGCGCCGGATCGACCAGATCGTTCGCGACGTTCACGGCAGCCGCCGGCCGGCCGCCGTCGACCGCGTCTGGGTGCCCGGCGAGCTCGAGGCGGAGGCCGAGCGGCGCTACCGGCGGGAGGGGATCCCGCTCAACGACGCAACCCTCGACGCCCTCGCGGCGACGGCGCGCCGCGTGGCGGTCGCCGTCCCCGCAGACTTCGTCCGGCGTCAGGCCCGCTGAACGAGCCTGGCGGCGACATCCCCGAGCGCCGCCTCCGCCTTGCGGACCTGATCCTCGGCGGTCTCCCCGCCCCGGCGGTGCGGGACCACGACCAGCTCCAGGTCGGGCACCCCCTGCAGCCGCGCCTGCTGCCGGGCCGCCTGCTCGAAGATGTCCCAGACGATCGTCACCGTGTGCACCCCGCGCCTCTCGAGGGCCGCCGCGTCGAGCACACTGCCCGACGTGCACGACCCTCAGAGCCCGACGCCGACGACGGCCAGGTCGGCGTCGGCCGCCGCGTCGATCAGCTCCGCGGGGGCGGGGGCGGTGCCGGAGGGCTTCACGAGCCGCCTCACGCGGGCCCCCGCGCGCTCGTGCAGGAGCGTCCCAAGGCGCGTCGTGAAGGGGACGTCGAGGTTGTCGTCGACGAGCGCGACGCGGGCGCCCTCCAGGCGCGGCGGCCGCCGCGTTGGAAGGCGGGGCGGCGGCGCGGACGGCCAGACCGGGCTCAAGAACTCCATGCTCGGCTCCTTCGGCGGATCGGACGGGTCACGGCGAAGCCGCCGAAGCCGCCCCAGCCGGGCAGCACGGCGGCGAAGTAGCTCCGCCCCCCCGCGACGACGATGTGGATGTCGTCCGGTGTTGGCGTGATCGGCAGCCGGGTCGCGGGGTCGCCCATATCGTAGCGCGGCGGATAGCGGCCGGCCTCGCGTTCCATGCGCCGGAACTGCTCGTGGACCTCGCCGCAGGCGCGGACCTCGGCGGCCGAGCGCCGGGCGTGCTCCCAGAGGTGTTGCCGGATGCCGCCCTTCGACCACCCCCGCCGCGCGAACTCCTCGGCGTTCAGCGGGTTCAGGACGACGAGCGTCTGGCCAAGGACGTGGACGTTGTTGTTGCCGAGGGCGCACATCGAGTCGGCGAGCACGTGGAGCATCTCCTCGGGCGTCCCGTAGCAGAAGACGCTGTGCGGGCCCTCGCACGCGAACACCGTCACCGCGTCCGAGCCGCGCGGGCAGCCGCGCTCCTCGTGGAGCGGCGGCCAGGGGGTGTCCGCCGCCTCCTCGGCGATGCAGAAGGCGTACTCGCCCGGGTGGGAGAGGGTCGCCTTGTCCGTCTCCCACGGCGTGGCCCCCCCGAGATTCCAGAGCGCGAGCCGCACCGCGCGGCCGACGGCGGCATTCGGGCGATAGCCGTTGCCGAAGACGCCGTCGCGCGAGTTGAAGCCGAGCTCGCGCGCGACCGGCCCCCCCACGATCACGAGCGACACGCACATGTGGGTCGTCTGGCTGACGCCGTTCAGATTGTGCGCGGGGTCGAGGAGCGCCTCCAGGGCGGCGAGGACCACCGGGAAATGCTCGGGCCGGCAGCCGCCCATCACCGCGTTGACCGCGAGCTTCTCGACCGTCGCGGGGCCGCCCTTGGGCGGGACCAGGCCGAGGCTCTCCTGGGGGTCGCGCCCGGCGTGCTCGATCAGCCCTTCGACGCGGCGCCGGGTGGGGAGGACGACCGGGAGGCCGTCGGTCCACCCGCGCGCGAAGCAGAGCTCGACCGCCTCCTCGTAGTCGGCGGCCGTCACTACGTCCGATACCAGGTCCATCGTGGCGCCTCCTCCTCCGGACGCGCGCGCCTCAGCGGATCGGGCCGCCGGTCGTGCCGCGCAGTCGCGGGTCCAGGACGTCTCGGAGGGCGTCGCCCAGCATGTTGAACCCGTAGACGGCGAGCGAGATCGCGGCGCCGGGCCAGAGCGCCATCCACGGCGCCTGGTACATGTACGAGCGCCCCGATCCCGACAGCATCCCGCCCCACGAGGGGTACGGCGGCGGCACGCCGAAGCCGAGGAAGGACAGGGCGGACTCGGCGAGGATCGCGCTCCCGAGGCCGATCGTCGCGAGGATGATGATCGGGGCGGCGACGTTCGGCAGCACGTGGCGGGCGAGGATCCGAAGGTGGCCGCAGCCGAGCGCGCGCGCGCCCTCCACGTACGGGTTGCCGACGACGGCGACGGTCGCGCTGCGGATCACCCGCGAGGCGCCGGCGGCGCCCGCGACCCCGAGGGCGAGGATCACGTTCAGCCGTCCCGGCCCCAAGACGGCCATCAGCGAGAGGACGATGATCAGGAACGGAAACGACTGCCAGGCGTCCACGACCCGCTGCGCGACGGTGTCGTAGCCGCCCGCGAAGTAGCCGCTCGTCACGCCGATCAGGGTCGCCAGCGCGGTGCCCAGCAGGACGGCGCCGAACCCGACGGTCATCGATACCCGCGCGCCGAAGACGACGCGGGTCCACACGTCGCGCCCGAGGTTGTCCGTGCCCATCCAGAACCGCGCACTCGGGGGTCGCATCCGGGCGCCGGCGATCGTCTCGTCGAAGTCGTAGGGGGCGATCCGGTCCGCGAAGAGCGCGAGCAGGACGAGCCCGACCACGATGAGCCCGCCCGCCGCCCCGAGGGGCTTTCGCTGGCAGAAGCGCCAGACCGCCGCCGCGGAGGCTCGCATCGCCCTCAAGAGCGGATCCGCGGGTCGATTACCGCGTACAGCAGGTCGACCAGCAGGTTCGTCGTCACGACGACGGCCACGATCAGCAGGTTCGCGCCCTGGATCACGGGGTAGTCGCGCTGGCTGATCGCGTCGAAGAGGAAGAGCCCCATCCCGGGGAGCCCGAAGATCGTCTCGAAGATCACGGTCCCGCCGAAGAGCTGCGCCACGTGGAGCCCGAGGATCGTCACCACGGGGATGATCGCGTTCGCCATGCCGTGCCTGAGGACGACCGCGCGCTCCCGGAGCCCCTTGGACCAGGCGGTCCGCACGTAGTCCTGGCGGAGGACCTCGAGCAGCATCGCCCGCGTCATCCGCATCAGGGCGGCGGCAGACGCGACGCCCAGGATCAGGGCCGGGAGCACGAACTGGGCGAGGTGGCCCCAGGGGTTCGCCCGGAAGTCGACGAAGCCGGGGGCGGGCGACCACCCCCACCAGATCGCGGGTAGGACGATGACGAGCGTGGCCACCCAGTAGCCCGGCACCGAGAGGCCCAGGATCGCCGCGCTCCGCGCCATGTAGTCGGCGACCGTGTCCTGCCGGACGGCGGCGAGGATTCCCACCGGCAGCGCGATCGCGACCGAGAAGCAGATCGCCAGGAGCCCGAGCTCGAGGCTCACGGGGAGGCGCCGGGCCAGCTCGCCCAGGACCGGCCGCTTGGTCCAGAGCGACTCGCCCAGATCGCCCCGGGCGACCCGGCCGAGCCACTCCACGTACTGGATCGCCAGCGGCCGGTCGAGCCCGAGCTGCGCCCGCAGGTCGTCGAGATTCCGGCCGGCGGCCTGCTCCTCGAGCATGAGCTGGACGACGTCGCCGGGGATCAGCCGCGGGAGCGCGAAGACGATGAACGAGGCGATCAGGAGCGACGGGATCGCGACGCAGAGCCGGTGCAGGACGTACCCGGACACCTCAGCGGTCGAGCCAGGCGGCCACGAGGCGCCCCCCGTAGTCGTGGCCGATGTTCGGCGCGAAGTTTCGGACCGCGGCGTCCCAGGCGACGACGACGCTGAACGACGGCCCGTAGAGGTAGTAGGCCTTCTGGGAGAGATAGCGCTGGATGTCCCAGAGAATCTCCCGGCGCCGGCGCGCGTCGAACGTCCGCCGCTCGAGCCCGATCAGCTCGGTGAGCTTGGCGTCGTTCACACCGCCGACGTTGCTCGGCTGGCCGGGGACGTAGAGCCGGTAGAGGTAGCTGTCGGGCTCCGTCCAGCTGAAGAGGCCGAGCGCCACCTTCTCGAACTTGCCGGCCAGCGTCGTGGCGAGGAAGGCGCCGTACTCCTTCAGCCGGAGCTCGCTCTCGATCCCGGCCGCCTTCCAGTTCTGGAGCTGCGCCTGCACGCCGTCCATGTAGTCGGACGCGTAGCCAGCCGTCGTCTCGACGGGGGTCGTGAACCCGGTCGCGTACCCCGCCTCGGCGAGAAGCCGCTTGGCCTCGGCGGGGTCGTACTCGTAGAGCCGCCGGCCCTCGGGGGGCAACTCCGCGAGCGGGATCGACCACTCCTGGAAGGCGGCGGGGATCGCCGGATTCGGGACGCCGTGCCCGTGGGCCCACGCGTTGGCCGCGACCAGATCCCGCCAGTTGGTGGCGATGGCCATCGCCCGTCGCACCCGGAGGTCGTCGAAGGGCTTCTGGTCGAGCTTCATCCACGTCATGTTCATGGTCGGGAGGACGAACTCCGCGGTCTGGAGGCCCGGCTTGCGCTGCCGCGCCACGTCGAGGTCGAGGCGGCGGAGGACCATCGCGTACTCGGGGCCGAAGTCGTACCGGCCCGCGAGGAACGCGGCGAAGCGCGACGCGGGATCCCGCTCGACGGCGATCTCGACGCCGTCCGCGTACGGCAGGCCGGACAGGAAGTACTCGGGGTGCCGCGTGAGGCTCACGCGGACGCCGGGCTCGTGGCGCTCGAGCATCCAGGGGCCCGTGCCGATGCAGGCCGCTGCCTTTTTCAGATCGCCGTAGGTCTCGACCGCCTCCCGCGGAAC
Source organism: Candidatus Rokuibacteriota bacterium (assembly GCA_003221455.1). Lineage (GTDB taxonomy): Bacteria > Methylomirabilota > Methylomirabilia > Rokubacteriales > CSP1-6 > AR9. The sequence continues at coordinate 2,721 of QHRX01000137.1, read as the reverse complement.
GATGAGCATCGAGGTCGAGGCGAGCACGTCGAGGAACCAGGCGAACGGCTCCTTGAGCGTGAAGCGGACCGTGTACCGGTCGAGCACCTCGATCTTCTCGACCGGGTCGAGGAGGCTCCGGGCGGGGTTTCCGGAGACCGTGAGGAAGCGCTCGTAGCTGTACTTCACGTCGTCGGCCGTCAGCTCGCGCCCGCCGACCGGCGGCGTCGGGTGCCACCGGACCCCGCGCCTGAGCCTGAAGACGTAGGTCGTGTCGCCGGGCTGGCTCCACGACTCGGCGAGGTCGGGCTCGAGCGGCGTCGTGCCCGGGCGCACCGCCGGGCCCGCCTTCACCCGAACGAGCCGGCTGTGGGTCATGGAGAGGATCGTCAGGCTGCGGTAGGAGAGGGTCTGGTGAGGATCGAAACCCTGCGGCTCGAAGCCGGCGATGCGAAAGACCCCGCCCCGCCTCGGGGCCTGGGCCGCCACGGCCCCGGGCGCGAGAAGGCCGCGCGTCGCCCCGACGGCGACCGCCGTCCCCCCCAGCTTCAGCACGTCTCGACGGCTGATCGTCATCGGGAAGTCCTTTCCTCGGCGCGACCGCGCGGCGCCGGGCCTGCGGCAGATTGTACTCCCGGGCCCGGGCGCCTGGGGCGGCGAGTCCGGCCCGCCCGTCGCCTCGCCTCGACGGCGGCGGGCGCTTACACTGGTCGCCGGTGAAGGCTCGCTCCCGTGTCGGGTGGTGGCTGGCGGCGCTCGCGATCGCCGGCGCCGGGTGCTCGCGCGAGCCGGCGTTCCAGGGCACGGCCCTCACGCCGCCCCGCGCGACACTCGACTTTTCGCTCACGGATCAGTTCGGGCAGGGCGTCCGGCTCTCGGACCTGCGCGGGCGCGTCGTCGTGCTGACGTTTCTCTACACGTCGTGCACGGACACCTGCGAGCTGGTGACCCGGAAGCTGCAGGCGGTCGCGGACCAGCTCGGCGCGGAGCGCCAGGCCGTGAGCCTCCTCGCGGTGACGGTCGACCCCGCGCGCGACACGGTGCCGCGGATCGCCGCCTACTCCCGCAAGTGGGGCATGCTCGACCGCTGGCATTTCCTGACCGGAAGCGAGCGGGCGCTGCATCCGCTCTGGCGCTACTACTGGGTCGGTGACGTCGAGCCCGAGGCGGCCCGGCACCGGTCGGGGCCCTCGGCCTACGAGGTGCGCCACGCCTCGCCCGTCCAGCTGATCGATCGAGCGGGAAGGGTCAGGGTCGCCTACTCGAGCGAGTTCGAGCCGGCTGCCCTCGCCCACGACATCCGGGTTCTGCTGGGACCCGGCTGACGGGGACCGGCGGCGCCGGCCGCCCTTAGCGGGACGCGCCGTAGCCCGTCAGCTCGACGTACCCGACGCCCGCGATCGGCTGGCCGGCGCCGCTGCCGGAGACGTCGACGGCCCCTTCCCAGTAGCGCACGCCCAGATCGAGCTCCTGGTCGGGGAGGGAGGGGTGGAGGTCCAGCTCGAGCCGGGCGTGGGGAATCCGGATCCGCCAGCCTGAGGGATAGACCACACCGGTCGCCGCGCTCCGCCAGACGCCGAGCGCCGCCAGCTCGACGTCGTCGCGCGCGAGCGGTCGGGTCGAGCCGTCGCCGAGGACGAGGGTGCCGGCGCTGAACCGGTCGGCGCTCCCGTCGCGGCGCCGGAGCCGGTAGAACATCAGGTCGCGCCCGTCGGCGAGCTGGAGAGCGAACCAGTCCCAGCCGACCTCGTCCGGGCCGAGCGCGCTGGTGCTCCACTCGCGATCCATCCAGCTCGACCCGCTGACCGGGTAGGCGTGGGCGCCGACGGTCACCACGCCGCGCGTGGCCAGCCGGGTCAGCGAATAATAGTAGGAGGCGTTGCCGGGCTCCGGGCCCTTGCGGCTCAGGCCCTGCTCGCCCTCCAGCACGACCCCCTTCTGGCTCCGGAGCACGAGATCGATCGCGACGTCGCCGTCGGCGGCGCGGAGGCGGACCGGAGACGCCGCCGGCCCCGGGGCCGCCGCCGACCAGTCGTCGACCCAGACGCGGAACGGCTCGGTCGTCGCGCCGGCGAGGCCGAGCGCGTCGCGGTCGATCCGCTCGAAGGCGTGGAAGCGGCGGCCGGCGACGTCGGTCAGCGCAAAGTGGGCCATGTAGACCTGGCTCGCCCGCCGGGCCGAGTCGCCCGCGACGGGCGCCGCCGTCAGGGCCATCCGGAAGAACGTGAGCTGGAAGCCAAAGCGGAGCCCGTCCGCGGCCGTCAGGTTGCCGGTGTAGTACCACCATTCGGTGCGGAACGCCGGATGGGGTCCGTGGTCCGGCGGAAACGCGAGCGGGCGCGGGCGGAGGGCGTGGGCGAAGCCAGCGTCGTCGCCGCCCGCGAGAGCCCCCGCCACGGAGAGCGTCGCCCGGATTGGGGCCGGCGCCGCGGGCCGGCTCACCACGGAGACCGCCAGGGCGAGCCCGGCCCCCGTCAGGGCCACGAGTGCCAGGAAGACCGAGCGGACCCGACGCCTGGTCATTCGTCCCGGAGGGCCTGGGTCGGCGACAGGCGCGCCATCTTCGCCGCCGGAACGACCCCGGCGAGCAGCGCCGCCGCGAGCGCCAGCGAGAGCGCGTGGACCAGGACCCCGGCGCCGACGTCGACCTCGAGGGTCCAGCCGAACGAGCGGCGGTTGATGACGAGGACCAGGACGAGGGCGAGCGCCACGCCCGCGGGGATCGCCAACAAGCCGGCGGCG
>QHRX01000136.1 GCA_003221455.1 Candidatus Rokuibacteriota bacterium | reverse complement strand
ACCCGGGTCCGGCCCCCGCTGACGACTCCGCGGCCACCCGCCTCGGCGAGGAGCAGGACCTCGACCTCCGCGCCGGGCGTCCAGATGATTTCTTCTCGGTCATCGTGAACTCTTCCGTGAGTGAATCGCGCACACGAGGCCCGCCAGCATCGGCAGGCCGAATCCGAGCGCAGCTCGATTCTCGAAACCGAACACCTCCGCCCGGTTCGGCCAATGCAACCGCATGGAGCGTGCGGGAGGCGGCACGAATGCGCGCCGTCCCTCGCCAGAGCCGCGGGCTAGGCGAACAGCCGTTCAATGGTCCCCATGGGCAGGAAGAGCCTCTTCGGCTCGTCGGCGAACGGGATGAAACCGTAGCGCCGGTAGAAGCCCACAGCGTTGTCGTCCTTCGCATCGACGATCACGGCCATCGAGGCCACTTGCCGCGATGTGACAAGGGCCCGGCGCAGCGCATCCATCAGCAGATATTCCCCCATGCCCTTGCCGCGCAGACGTCTGTCGACCGCGAGCCGGCCGAGACGCGTCACGGGGACGACCGGATACCGCGGAAGCCTCCTCGCCACGTCCTCGGGCCACGCGCCGAGGTCGACGCTGAGGGCTGATAGTGTGTAATAACCGAGCACCGTGGTGGTTTCGCCTTCGCACAAAACGAACGGGGCAGCGACGCGCTTGCGCGCGTCCTGCCCGGCCTGATCGCGAAGGTAACGGTCGAGCGGTTCTACCCCGCAGGAAAACCCTGAGCGGTGGTGCTGCTTGGCAAGCGCCTCGACGCGGTAGTTCGTCTGCTCAGGGGTCTCCGGCAATCACAGCCCCGTGCGCTCCCGGTAGCGCTGTGCCGCCCGTTCCAGCGTCTTCGTCGGCGCAGCAGGGGCGAGCAGGGCCGACACGAAGGCCTGGCGATCGCGCTCACTGAGACGCAGGGCATCATGCGCGCGAACCGTTTCAGTAGCCGCTTCCTGGGCGCTCGCGATCACAAAATCGGTCAGCGACCGGCCCTGCAGCTTCGCGGCGCGGACAAAGAGCTGCTTTTGCTCCCCGCTGAGCCGCGCCTCAAGCCGCTGCGAGCGAGAACGCTTCCCGGCCGTATTCGTCTTGAGCATGGTGACCTCCTGCTTCGCTCACTCCTGAATCGACTGTACGGCAAATAGCCGTACACGTCAAGTTCCCTGGGTCAAGATCGAGATAACGCTTACGGGGGAGGGCCTGCCGGAAGCAGGTGCGCTGACGACGGATGTGGTTTCGTGCCGTCCTACCGACGGATCGCCGGAGGCGACGAGCGGGTGGCTGAGGCTGACCGGCTGTCGCCGTGCCATCTGGACGGAAGACGTGCCGTTGCCTCACGGGCCTCCATCGGCGGTCCCGGAGTCCGGTCTCGCGGTCCGCCGGAGTCGGCTCAGTGCCACGACCGTCGTGAGGGTGAGAGTCCGGTTCACGAGTCTGAGGTTAGTAGGGCCTCGGCGGGACCGGGCGCGGGGCCCGGCCGTCGCGGTGGCCGCGGTCCCTTCGGCAACGGCCGGCCGCTACCGGAAGCGCGGCAACACTTCGCGGGCGAACAGCTCCATCGATCGGCGGATCTTGTCCTGCGGCAGCCCACCGAAGTTCATCCAGCAGAGCACTTGGCCCACGCCCATCTGGCGCATGATCTCGATGTGGCGAGCCACGGTGTCGGGCGCGCCGAAGGCGAGCGTCTCCCGCACGAGCTCCTCCCACGTGACCTTGGACAGGCGCTCGGCCATGGCGCGGAAGCCGGGCTGGAGGCTAGGGTGGGCGTCCTCGATGCGCTCGGGGACGATGAAGCGTCGGAACGACTCCTGATACCACATCTCGAAGTTCCGCGCCTCCTCCAGCGCCTGGGCGTCGGTGTCGGCCACGTAGATCTGCCGGGAGACGCCCCATCGCGAGAGCAACTGCCGGACCTCCGCCTCGCTGCGCCCGACCTTCTTCAGCGTGTCCACGTAGGTGTCGCGGCTGGCGATGAGCTGCTCCACCGGGCCGAAAAGGAGCGAGTTGAGCATGGGCCAGCCGCGGAGCGCCGTATTCTCGATGCCGTCCCGGGAGACGCACACCTGGTAGAGCGGCGGGTGCGGCCGCTGGAGCGGCTTGGGGATCACCCGCGCCTCAGGCACGGTGTAAAAGCGCCCGCGGTGGCTGAAGTGGTCCTCCGTCCAGGCCCGCCGCATCACCTCGACGGTCTCGTCAAAGCGCTCGCGGCTCTCCTCGGCCGGCACGTTGTAGCCGAGGAATTCCGCGGGACGATTGCCCCGGCCCAACCCCACGTCAAGCCGCCCGTTGGAGATGATGTCGATCAGCGCCAGCTGCTCGGCCAGGCGCACAGGGTGATGAAAGGGCAGGATGGCCGCGGCCAGGCCGATCCGCACCCGCCGCGTCCGGGAGGCGGCCGCCGCCGCGAGCGTAGCCGGGTCGACGGCGAGCCCGTAATCGATGAAGTGGTGCTCGGTCAACCACACCTCGTCGAAGCCGAGTTCCTCCGCCCACTCCATTTGCTGGAGCTCACGGTGGATGATCTCCGGGTGTGTCTGCCACGGCGGCGCCTGGAAGAAGAAGAACGTGCCGAACCGCATCAACCCTCCCCGGTGTCGCCCGTGGACTCGCCTCTCCTGGGCAGCGGCGGCAACGAGCCAGACGAGAAGCCGGGTGAGCGCGATGACGAGCTCGCAGGGCCAGGCGGTCTCATCACCGCTGCGCCTCTGCCCTTCGGTCTCCTCGGCTCACGGTCGAGCCAGCGCGGCCCGCGCTTCCGTCAATTCCGCGCGCTCTGTGTCCGCCTCTGGGCAGAGCGCGACCAGCTTCTCGCGATACGCTCGTGCCCGTGCCGCGTTGCCGGCGCGCTGGGCCGCCTGGGCGGCGCCGGCGAAGGAGCGGAACCGGTTCGGCGCGTTCTGGAGGGATCGCTCGAACTCCACCACCCCCTCCTGCGACCGGCCGACCACGAGCAGCAAATCTCCGAGCAGTTCGCGCGCCGGCAGCAGTTGGCCCGGCGTCACCGGGTGCTTGTCGGTGGAATCCTCGAGGTCCGCCGCCGCCCGCATGAGCCGGACCGCTTGCGCCTCGTCTCCCGCCGCTTGGGCCGCCCATGCCGCGGCGGCTTCCCGCTGGATCTCGACCTGCCCCGACCAATAGCGGTCACCGGTCGCCGTCAACTGGTCTCGGAGCCCCTCCAGGGTCTTCACCTCGCGGCCGGCGGCCTCGGGGTCGCCGGTGCGAGCGAAGCCGAGCGCCCGCGCGAACACCGTGATGGCGGCGCTCTGCGCGTACGGGCTTGATCGAACCGCCAGGGCGCGTGCCTCGTCCCACCGATTCCGCTCGACGGCAAACCGCGCCGGAATCGCGGCGAGCGCGTAGGCCTCGGCCAGAGTGTCCCCGCGAGGCGCGATGGCGGCCGCCTGGCGAACGATCTCGCGCGCCTCGGCGTCCTTCGCCATCTGGAGTGAGGCATACGTGATGTAGTCGAAGGAGTGGAGCTGCTCGGAGAGGAACCCGTCGGCCCTCGCCGCCGCTGTGGCCGCGCGGTTCGAATCGATGGACTCTTCCCACAACCCGAGTCGCGTGAAGATGTGTGACGGCATATGGAGGGCGTGCGGCGCCGCCGCGGCGATCTGGTTGTAGCGTCGCGCCGCCGGAAGCCCTCGGTCGGCCAGGGACGGGTTGTCGTAGCTGTGGATCAAGTAATGCGCGACGCCGGGGTGATTCGGCTGCGCAGCGAAGATCGGCTCGAGGATCCTCGCGGCGTTCCGCTGGTTCGCGTACGTCTTGTCGGTGGGCGGCGCGGTCGCGTCGAGCGCGAGCGCGTAGAAGACGGCCGCCTCGGAGTCATCGGGATAACGCTCGTGAACGCGGCGCATGGCCGCCTCGTAGCGGAGGGCCCGACTCCGATGATCCACTCGACCGGCGTCCTCGTAGAATGCGGCGACGGCGTCGACCCAGGCCGCTTCGCGGTCGGTCTTGGCGATGGCCTTCGCGCGCTCCACAGCCGCGGCACCGGCCTGAAGAGCGGCGGGGGTCGGCGGGAACCAGAGGGGATACCAGTGACTCATGGCGAGTCCCCAAAACCCCATGGCGCAGCGCGGGTCGGTCTGCGTGATGGCCGTGAACTCCCGGGCGGCATGCGCGTACCAGAACGAGTGGAGGACCGCCACCGCGTGGTCGAATGACCGCTGGGTCTCGGGTCCGCACGAGGTCACGAGGTGAACGGTCCCGACGTCGTCGGCAGAGACCGTCGACCCGAGCGCCACGACGAAGACCAATACCAACGCCCCAAGCGTGGACACTGCGGAGCCCCCCCTAGTGTGGGAGGGATAGTGGAGGAGTCGCGAAGGAAAAGACGTTCCCCTCCCGAGGGTTCGCACGATACACTTGCCACTAGTTCGGTGTCAACGGGCACACGCGCGGCGGCACGCGACCTTGACCCTCTCGCTGACGGCGCGGCTCTCGCCGCAGTCGTCGCTCTGAATGCCGGTCGCGCTGCTGGCGAGATCTGGATGCAGCCTGCTCCGATAGCGACGAAGACGACGGTGCTGGCCCCGGGGCCGGACATCGAGCGATGCACGAGTCGCGCCCCCATCACGTCTCAGGCCGATGACGGCCGCCGCTCACGAAAGGATGGCTCGATGAAGAACGTTCAGCTGACCGTCGAAGGGAACATCCTGACCATCAAGGTGGATTTGTCGAAGGAGTTTGGCCCTTCTTCGTCCGGCAAGACCATCATCGTCGCCTCGACCGAGGGAAATGTCGCCGTGCCCGAGCGAGAGGAGAAGGTCGGAGTGAACGTGTACCGGAAGAAGTGAGCTTCGGAGCGCCACGTCGTTCCCGGTGATCCGACCCACAGTGACGCGCCATGGTCGTGAGGCAGAGGACCGATGGTTCTGCTACCTCCTCGAGTGCGCCGACGGCACCTTCTACACCGGCATCACGCGGGCGCTCGATCGACGGCTCTCCATGCACAACCGCGGTCGAGCCTCGAGGTACACCCGCGGCCGACTTCCAGTGACCTTGGTCTACGCCGAACCACACCGAGACCGGTCGTCGGCAAGTCGCCGCGAAATTGCCGTGAAGAAGATGTCGAGGGCAGAGAAGCGCGCGCTCAGTCACCCGGCGAAGAGACGCTCGCGTGTCGGGAGGTATTGAGGGCGGATCGACCGAGTGAACTCTCGACGTCTTCCCGCTCAATCGGCGGGATCGCCCGCTCAATCTCGTCGAGGTGCTGCCGGCGATGATCGGCACGCGCGAAGTTGAGCGGCGAGCCGGTCGCGGCGTTGCGTGCGACGAGGTCGTCCGGTAGCGTCTCGAGCTTCCGGTCCACCGCTTCGGCGACGGCGAGGGCGATCTCGGCCGCCCGGCGCGGGGGCAGGGCGAGCATCAGCGGCTTCGCCGCGTCGTTGATCCAGTCAACGTCCGCTGCGTTGGGCGGGAGCGGCGGGGCTCCCCCGCGTTCCCACCGTTCGAGCAGCGCCAGGACGCGCTGGTCCCAGAACGCCAGGTGCGCCAGCACTCCGGAGCTGGGCGTCGCTCATTCCGGCGACCAGTGCCTTCAGCCGCGCGCGCGCCGTGTCGTTGCGGGCGACATAACCGCGGTCGACGCCCATCGATCTCCCTCCTCGGACAGCGTGGTGACATCTTCTTGAACACCGCCGGACATCCTCTGTGAAACGCCGGCCTCTGGGGGAGGGCTGGCGGTCAGACGCCGGCCCTCGGGGGCCATCGGGCGCCACGCCGGAGGACGGCTCGCGCCGCCCCAGTCGAGCGCGGGTGCGGCGCCAGGAGCTCCACGCCCCTACTCGACGGACGCGGGCGCCTTGGGGATGTGCTCGCTTTGCGCCTTGTCGTGGTTGATCCAGAGCGTCGCCTTGGTCTCCGCCAGGAAGGCCTCGATCGCCTGCATGGTCCGCAGGCTCTGCTCGCGGTCGAAGTTGCGCGCCGGCACCCGCTTGCTGACCCAGTTGTCCTCGAAGTGCACGAGGTCGCCGGACAGCAGCACGGGCCCTGTCTTCGGCAGTCGCACCAGGAGCGCCTGGTGGCCGATCGTATGGCCGGGTGTGGACTTGATCACGACCGAGCCGTCGCCGAAGACGTCGTGGTCGCCGCGGAGCTTGACGACGGGGTTGCCCCGCAGCTTGTCGTAGGTCGCTGGGTTGAAGTTGTACTTCGCCGCGTCGGGGCCGAACGCGGCGTCGTATTCGGCCTCCTGCATGTACAGGGTCGCGGCGGTGAAGAGGTTCGCGTTGCCGGTATGGTCGGGGTGCATGTGGGAGAGGGCGAGATACTTGATCGCCATCGGATCGACGCCCAGCTCCTTCAGTTGCGAGGCGAGGGTCTTCGGCATCCGGACGAGGAGGCGCCCGCCGGCGCCGCTCACCCCGTCGGGATGCGCCGCGATGGCGTCCGCGTTGCCGGTGTCCCAGAGCAGCCACCCCTGGGGGTGCCGGATGAGGTAGCAGTGGTTGCTGAACACCCTGGGCTGGCCCACGTTCACGCCGGGCGACCACGCCGACACGTCCTCCGTGCGATTCTCGCCGCAGGCCATCACGTACATGCGCTCGACGCCCGCCGCGGGGCTCGCGTGCGCGCGGACGAGCCCGAGGGGGACCGCGACCGAGAGCAGGACGAGGACGAGGGCACGACCGAGTGCGCTCATGATCTCTCCCCGCGGGGACACGCCGACCGCTCCCACGCTCGCCTGATACCGCGGGGATGGCCGCGCGGTCAAGGGGAATCGCGCTGGACACGAACGGGCCCCGGCGGTGAGCCGAGCGGCGACGTGACAGATCTCCCTCTCGGACGAACGCGCTCGAGAGTGCGCCGTGGCGCTGATCCGGCGGCGCCCCCGCGCGAGGGTCATGAGCCCGCGCCGCCGAGCCACACGTCAAGACCCGGCCGGATCGAGCACGTTCGCGGGATCACGTCGACAGGGGATGGGTCATCTCCTCGGGCCGGACCCAGCGGTCGAACTGCTCGGCCGTGACGAGGCCCAGCCGGAGCGCCGCCTCGCGCAGGCTCAAGCCCTCGCGGGACGCGGTCAGCGCGATCTTCGCCGCCTTCTCGTAGCCGATGTGCGGGTTGAGGGCGGTGGCCAGCATCAACGAGTTCTCCAGGTGCTCCTTGATCCGCTTTTCGTTCGGTTTGATACCGCGCGCGCAGCGCTCCGTGAAGGAGCGGCATCCGTCGGCGAGCAGCTCGATCGACTCGAGAACGTTGTGCAGGATGACCGGCTTGTACGCGTTGAGCTGGAAGTTGCCCTGCGAGCCGGCGAACGCCACCGCGTGATCATTGCCGAACACGTGCACGGCCACCATCGTCAACGCCTCGCATTGGGTCGGGTTGATCTTCCCCGGCATGATGGAAGAGCCCGGCTCGTTCTCCGGGATCCGGAGTTCGCCCAGCCCCGCCCGCGGGCCGGAGGCGTACCAGCGCACGTCATTGGCGATCTTGATCAGTGCTCCGGCGAGGGTCCGCAGGGCGGCGCTCGCGCTCACCATCGCGTCGTGCGCTGACAGCGCGGCGAACGCGTTCGGCGCCGGGACGAACGGCTTGCCCGTCTCCTCGGAGATCCTGCGGGCGGCGACCTCGCCCAGACGGGGATGGGCGTTGAGACCGGTTCCCACCGCGGTGCCGCCGATCGCCAGCGCGTAGAGGCCGGCGGCGGTCGTCCGGACGCCGTCGATCGCCTGGTCGAGCTGGGCCACCCAGCCGGAGATCACCTGGCCCAGGGTCAGAGGGGTCGCGTCCTGAAGGTGCGTCCGGCCCACCATCACCACACCGGCGTACGCCCGGGCTTTGGCGTCGAGGGCGTCGCGCAGCTCCCGGACGGCCGGGACGAGGACCTCCTCAAGTTGCTCGACGGTGGCGATGTGCATGACGGTCGGGAACGTGTCGTTCGACGACTGGCCGAGGTTGACGTCGTCGTGAGGATGGATGGGCGTCTTCGAGCCCACGACGCCGCCGGCCAGCTGGATGGCCCGGTTGGCGATCACCTCGTTGGCGTTCATGTTGGAGTGCGTGCCAGAGCCTGTCTGGAACACGACGAGCGGAAACTCACCGTCCCACCTGCCTGCGATCACCTCCTCGGCCGCGCGGACGATGAGATCGACCGTGGCGGGCGGGAGCTGGCCGAGCTCGCCGTTGGCGAGCGCCGCGCACTTCTTAAGGACCCCGAGGGCGCGGATGACCGGTCGCCCCCAGCGGAAGCGCTCGACGCCGATCGGAAAGTTGCGGCGCGAGCGCTCGGTCTGCGCGCCCCAGAGGTGCGCGGCCGGCACCTCGACCTCGCCGAGCGCGTCCTCCTCGATCCGGTGCCCTCCGGGCGTCGTGTTCGGCGCTGCCATCTCGCTCCCTCCTTGGTCCCGACCGCGGCGCCTGTGGCGGCGCGTCGAGAGCCTCACTATGCCTCCATCGGCTGAGGCTCCTCAAGGCGACGCCGCGGCCCGATCGGCGGCCGCTCCCGCGTCCGTCTCAAGCGGCTGCCACCGCCGGGAGCGTCGACTCCTCTCACGGCCCGGGCCCTCGCGCCATCGTCGACACGGCTGGGTCCGTCGCCGCCTCGCGGTCGTCTCACCCGGGCGTCGCGTCGGGGTGTCCGAAACCGAGCCCCATATCTGAACGCGCTGCGCCGGTCCATCGGCAGTTCTTCCTCCTGTAGCTGGTGCCCCTCCCGATCGATTGCTGTAGAGGTCGAGCACAGCGATCAGTGCCGTGTACTGGATCGAGACGTCCCCGTCGATCGCCTCGGTGCCACTTTGCCGCCTCCAGGCGGGGCGCTATCTCACCCCTCGGGTAAACAGTACCCTTCAGGTGTCCACGGTCCGTGTTGGTCTCCGTCCCCGCTTCATCAACCCGTTTCGTCGGAGCCATATCTTCGCCGTCTTCTAAGCGGCATGATGGTTCGCTCAGGGGGATGTCGCAATCAACGGTCGAGCTTCGAGAGCTCATGGGGCCTACCCGCGCTTAACCCCTGTGGAGCCCAGCTGGCGGCGATCGATGACCGGTGAACTTGATGACGGCAAGAACTTGGCGGTCACGCAGTCCCTTGCTGAAGTGAGGAGACTTCTGAGATCGCGTAGCCATGGGCGAGGTCGGGCGGCAAGCTCCGGAGCGCGCCGGAGAAAGCCGGGCGCGGCGGGCGACCACCGGCGGCCGTCGATCAAGGCGCCCGAGCAGAGGACGCTGGCCTTGGTGTGTTTCGGACAGCACGACCTGAGGCCCGATCTCGCGCCACGCCCGCCCCAGCCAAAAGCGGCGGGAATGGCCGCCCGTCTTCGACGGCAGTGATGCGGACTCATGCGACGTCCGCATCGCGACCGGGTCCGCCCGGTCAGCCGTGGACTAGTCTCTCATCGTCCCTTCCACGGGCAGCGCCCGGTCGCCCGCGACGCGGGTATTCTCGGGTTCGGTTGCCATTTGGAGACGATAGAGCCGGGCGTACCTGCCACCGCGCGCGAGGAGCCCGCGGTGCGTACCTTCTTCGACGATCCGACCTCGGTCGAGGACAAGGATGCGGTCGACCAGACGCACGCTCGTCAGGTGATGCGCGATGATCAAGGTGGTGGGTCCCGCCGTGGCCCGCTCCAGCGCGCTCATGACGGTCTGCTCCGCGGCCGCGTCCAGGCCGGTCGTCGGCTCATCCAGAATCAAGATCGGCGCGCCGCGCAGAATGGCCCGCGCGATGCCGATCCGCTGTTTCTGGCCGCCCGACAGGGTCGTGCCTCGCTCCGCCACTAAGGTCTCATAGCCCTCCGGGAGTCGCTGAATGAACTCGTCGGCGTTGGCCGTGACCGCCGCGGCGGCGATCTCCTCGTCGCTGGCCCCGGGACGCCCGAAGGCGATGTTTTCGCGGATGGTGCCGCTGAACAGGAGCTGGTCCTGTAACACGAGGCTAATCTGTTCGCGCAGCGACTGCAGCGTGTAGCCGCGGATGTCTTCGCCGTCAATCCGGACCTCGCCGGCGCTCGGGTCATAGAAGCGGGGGATCAGGCTCACCAGGGTACTCTTGCCCGCTCCGGTGGCGCCGACGATGGCGACCTTTTCTCCCCGTGCGATCACGAGGTTGATATGCGACAGCACCGGTCGACCGGCCTCGTATTCGAACGAGACGTCGCGCAGTTCGATCTCGCCCTTCAGCCCGGAGACCGTCCGCGCCCCCGGTCGGTCCGCCACATCGCTCCGCGCGCTCATGACCTCGGCAATCCGCTCCGCTCCCACGCTGGCCTTGCTGAATAGGTAGGAGGAGCGCGCCAAGCCCTTCATCGGGGCGTGCAGGTTCGAGACGTAGGCGAAGAAGAGGATCACATCCCCGGTCGTGAGGTCGCCCGCCAGCACGCGCGTGGCTCCGTACCACATCACGAGCGTGAGGGCGACCGCCGCACAGACGTCGACCAGCGGCATCATGCGGGCCTGATACCGCACCACGTCTAGATACGCCTGGTGGTGGCCCTCGCTCCGGACCTGGAAGCGCTCGCTCTGTTGCTCTTCTTGCGCCAGCCCTTGCACGATCCGGATGGACGCGAGGGTCTCCTGCGCCAGTGACGCCAGCAGGCCGGTGCTGGCCCGGGCCCGGCGCGAGGCCACCTTGATGCGACGTTTGTAGCGCAGGAGCGTCAAGAACAGGAGGGGTGCGACCGACAGGGACACGAGGGCGAACCGCCAGCTGAGCCAAAACATCAAGACGAGGGTTCCCGCCAGCAGGCAGGCATTGACGCACAGCGCGGTGAGGCCGTTGGCGATCATCTCCTGGATCGCCTGGGTATCCGTCGTCAGTCGCGTAATCAGGTCTCCCGTCCGTTGCCGATCGTGGAACCGCAACGAGAGGCGCTGCATGTGCGCGAACAGATCCCGACGAATCGCGAAGACAAAGCGTTGGGAGACATTGCCCATCGCGTGCGTGAAGTAGTAGGTCAAGAGGCCCGCGATGGCCGCAATCAGGAGGGTAGTGGCACACGCGCCGTAGAGAATCTCCATCCCAGTGAGCGGGGCGCGAGCCAGCCATGCATCCAGGAAGGGCACGCGACTCGGCTTCTGCGAGAGGACGCGGTCAATGACGATCTTGAGGGGCCACGGACGAGCGACGCTCACGAGGGCATCGAGCACCATCGCGGTCCCCGCCGCGCACAGCTGGAACCGACAGGGGCGGAGGAGTGGCAGAAAGGGGGCCCAGGTCCGGCGGGCCGTCGGGGCCGGCGTCAGCACCGTGCGCCTCGCCGAGCACGCTCGGGACGTCGCGCACAGCGGCGCGTCGGCGGCGCCTCGAGCCCCCCGGGGACGGCGGGCGGCGTCGCGGGGAGACCGAGCGTACGCTCCAGCTCACGCAGCACGGCCCCCGCGCGGCGAATCGCCTGCCTGGTCCGGGGCGCCCAGTCGGGATCGAACAGGGGCACCCGACGAGCGGTTATCTTGACCAACTCCACCGCCTCCCAGAGGCGGGCGCGGAGCAGGCGCCCCTCGGGCGCGCCGGGGGCGTAGCCCGCGAGGAACCGTTCCTGTACCCGCGTGAGTCCCGCCTGGTCGTGGGCGAGGTGCCACAGGCGCAGGTGGGCCAGGAACTTGCCAACGTCGAGCGCCGGGTCGCCCAGGCGGCAGGTGTCGAAGTCGATCAGCGTGGGCCCGCCCGGCGTGGCCCACACGTGTTCGGCTTTGAAGTCCCCGTGCGTGAAGAGTGGTGGCTCCGCCGGGAGACGCGCGTGCAGGGCTTGCGCGCGGTCAAGGAGCGCGCTCGCCGCCGCGCCCACCGACGGCAGCAGCACCCCGAGGTGCTCGCTGGCTCGGGCGACCTCGCTCACTTCCGCCGCGAGGTCATGGCGCGGGAGCGGGCCCGCGACCGCCAGCGGCAGGCGGTGTAGGGCGTGGAGCGCCGCGCCGACGCGCTCCAGACATCTTGCCACGCCCCGGCCGGGGCGCCGCAGGAGGTCGGAGAGCGGCCCGCCGGAGAGTCCCGGGTAGAGCACCACGCGGTCCCCGACCACGCAGGCTACCGGCCGCACCGCCGTCACACCCTGGCCGTGCTCGGCCAGCCACTCTCCCACCCGGGTGGCCACGTGGAAGACGCGCGCTCCGTCCTCGCCCGTGTACAGCTTGGCGAACACCGTCCCCCCCTGCGCCGCGTCCTGGGGGTCGTAGCGCAGGACGTGGCGCTGGCCCGGACGGTAGCGGATCGCAGTGACGGCGTAGCGGGGCCGGGGCTCGTCCGACGCGAGGCCGCTCGCCCCTGCCGCCAGGACCCCGCGCACGTACCGCGGGTCCGACAGGCGCACGAGCTGGGGAAACCGCGCGTCCAGCGGCGAGACCTGAATCCGCATCCTCCACGCCGGTAGCTCCGTCGCCAGTTGCCGGAACGGTGCCGCCACGCCCTGACGAATGGCCTCGGCCTGGACCTCGGCGAGGTCAGCCATCGCGTGCCGCCGACCCGCGGGTCCGTCCGATTCCCAAGTCACGGCGACGGGGCGAGCGCAGTCCCTCGCGGTGCCCTCCCGCCGGACGAGCACGTCATAGTAGGCCGTGAGCTTGCGGCCGGGCTTGAATCGCGCGCGCCGTAGGCGACACCATCCCAGCTTGGCCGGAGCGGACAGCAGTCCTTCCAGCTGATCCCGCAGCGTCCGGCGCGGCGCCGGGGCGAGCAGGAGCCACCGGATGCCTTCGAGCCTGGCGCGCCCCGATAGCACGTCGGTGATATTCAAGGTCGCCTTCATTCACCCACACTCTGGATCCGGGCGCATCCGGGTCGGCACGTGCCCGACCGTGGGGGCAGAGGATCGCCCTCCATGACGACCGTCAGAGGCGACGTCGGTACGCCGAGCCGACGCTCGAGACCATGCAGCACGGTCTGCGCGCGGCGGATCACCTGCTCGGTGAGGGCGACCCACTCGGGGTGGGCCAGGGGCACGCGGCGCACGATTTTGACCAACTGGACCGCCTCGTAGAGGCGGCTGCGGAGCAGGCGCTCCCCAGGCGCGCCGGGGGCGTAGCCCACGAGAAATCGGTCCTGCGCCTCCGTGAGTCCCGGCCGGTCGTGGATGACGTGCCACAACAGGAGGTAGGCCAGGAACCTCCCGACGTCATACGCCGGGTCGGCCAGGCGGCAGCCGTCGAAGTCGATCAGCGTGGCCCCGCCCGGGGTGGCCCAGACGTGTTCGGCTCGCTCGAGAAGTGCCCCGATCGCCCCGCGCACCGACGGCAGCAGCACGGGGATGTGACCGCTGGCGTCGGCGGCTTTCCTCACCTCCGCCGCGAAGTCATGGTGTGGAAGCGGGCCGGCGACCGCCGGCGGTAGACGATGCAAGGCGTGGAGCGCCGCCCCGGCGCGCTCTACGCACCGGGCGACGCGCTGGCCGGGGCGGTAGAGGCTTTCGGAGAGCGGAATCCCGACCACGCCGGGGTAGAGGACGACCCCGTCCTGGGCCACCCAGGCGAGCGGCCGCGCCGCCGTCACGCCCCCGCCGTGCACGGCGAGCCAGTCCGCCGCCTGCCGTGCCACACAAAAGGCGCGTGCTCCCTCCTCGCCCGTGTAAAGCTTGGCGAACACCGTCTCTGGCGTGATCGCGTCGCAGAGGTCGTAGCGCAGGACGTGGCGCTTGCCGGGATGGTAGCGGATCGACCTCACGGTGTACGAGCGAGGCCGGGGTTGCCTCGATGCTCCACCGCCCGCGCCCGCGAGCATGTCGCGCGCGTAGCGCGGATCCGACAGGCGCACGAGCTGGGGGAACCGCGCGTCCAGCGGCGAGACCTGAATCCGCATCCCCCACGCCGGCAGATCCGCCGTGAGTCGCCGGAACGGCGCCGCCACGCCGCGATGAAGCGCCTCGGTCTGGACCCTGGCGGGATCAGTTCCCTCCGGCCGCCGGTCCGCGTCCCCATCCAATCTCCAGGTGACGGCCACGGCGCGCGCGCGGTGCCCCTCGGTGTCCGCCATGCGGACGAGCGCGTCCCAGTGGGCGGTGAGCTTGCGGCCGGGCTTGAAGCTCACCTGTCGGAGGCGACACGGTCCGAGCAGGGCCGGAGCGGGCAGGAGTGCCTGCAGCTGCTCCCGCAGTGCACGGCGCGGCCCCAGGGAGCGCAGCAGCCACTGGACGCCTTCCAGCGTGGCTTGCTCGGACAGCGCAGCGGCGAGGTTCACGGTCAACGGCCTCTTCCCGTTCGGTCGGGCTCTCCCTGGACGCGCTGCCCCGATCGCGTCTCCTCAGCGACGAATGGCAACGGGTCGACCTCCCCTGACCCCCGAGCCTGACGCCCCGAGGGTCACTTGAAGCGTTCTCACCACGGCCTCGGCGCGGCCGATCAGCCGCTCGGTTCGGGAGGCCGCGTGCCGCTCGAAGAGCCGCGCGCGGAGAACGGTCATGTGGACCAACTCGACTGCCTCCCAGAGACGGGCGCGGACCAGGCGTTCCGTGCCGGGGGCGTACCCGGCGAGGACCTGCGCCTGGGCCTGCTCGAGGCCCGCCTGGTCGTAGGCGCTGAACCACCAGCGCAGGTCGGCCAGGAGTTTCCCCAAGTCGAATGCCGGGTCGGCGAAGGCGCAGCGGTCGAAATCGATCAGCGTGAGCGAGCCAGGGGCGGCCAACAGGTGTTCGCATTTGAAATCGCGGTGCGCGAAGGTTGGC
>QHRX01000135.1 GCA_003221455.1 Candidatus Rokuibacteriota bacterium | reverse complement strand
GTGACGTGGGGCCGGTACTTGGCCGCCATCATCCCGACGAGCGTGTTCGGGAAGAGGTCCACGAGCCGGAGCGTGCTCTCGCCTGAGAGGGGATAGAGCGAGAGGCGGCGGAAGCGGCGGTCGCGCAGCGAGCGGATCATCTGGTACAGCGTGAAGCCGCACGACAGCCCGATGTGCATGCCGTCGACGGCGACGCCCTCGAAGTACGCCGCCGCGGCGAGGCCCAACTCCTCGCGGACGTCCCCCCGGCCACCCGTCGCCACCACCACCGCGTCGCGGAGCCCGTAGGCCTCGACCAGCGCGGCCTCGAGCCGGGGCATCCGCGGCAGGTCGAGCTCCACCCGGACGAGGCCGTCGTCGAAGGCGCGCTTGAGCAGGCGGGAGACGGTGGCGGCGGACACCCCGAGCGCCTTGGCGATGTCCTTCTGACTTCGCTGCTGCCGGTAGTAGAGCTCCAGGCACCGGACCATCTGCCGGAGCTCCCCGGACCCCTGAGAAAGAAATTTCATACCAGTAAAGTTCTTGCTTGACGGGCTCCAGTCTACCCGATTATGCTCGGAGTCAGGTCTGGATTCGCGGGAACAACGGGTCGGCCCGCACGGCAGACCGGAGACCAGAGGAGGAGAGCGCATGGCGAGCGCCAAGCGGTACGGCCCGGCCGAGGGCAAGGGGCGGATCACGATCGAGGACTACCATCAGTCCAAGGATGCCCTGAACGGGCTGCCACAGACGACCGCGGAGCGGGTCCCGGTCACGAGCACTCCCAACGTCTTCTCGTATCGGGCGTACGTGTTCGCCAAGGACCCCGCGCTGGTCCGGCGCTTCATCAAGGCCACCAAGGCCGACGTCGGGGGGGTCGGCGGGCACGTCGTCGCCGCCGACGAGGTCAAGTCGGCCATCACCCAGTTTGTCCTCGAGAACAACTCGTTCCGCGGGGAGCCCATCTTCACATCGCTCATCGTCACCCACACCGGCGACGATGTCGCCGTCACCGGGATCATGGCCGAGACGGTCGACATGACCGTCGTCGACGAGCTCATGTGGGACGCGCTCCAGCTCGGCGCCGACAAGGCCAAGGAACTCGGTCTCTACGGGCCCGGCCAGGATCTCGTCGCGGACGCCTTCACCGGCAACCTTCGGGGGGCGGGGCCGGCGACGGTCACGTTGCCGTTTCCGGTGCGCAAGGACAACCCCTCGCAGACGGTGCTGCTGTCCTTCGCCGACAAGACCGAGCCCATGGCGTTCAACTACTACGCGACCGGCGCCTACCTCCTCCCGCGGTTCAACACGGGGCTCGTCATCGCCTCGTCGCGGATGAAGCGCGGCTATATTTTCGAGATCGTCGACCTCGACACCAAGGCGCAGGCGGTCGAGGCCGGCGCCCACCCGCGCGACCAGAAGGCGCTCGACGGCAAGATGGAGGAGCTGGCGAAGGGGCTCCAGGAGAAGGTCATCTCGCTCCGGGCGCCGGAGGATCTCTACGACATCGAGGGGCTGTGCCGCTCGTCCCGCTTCGTCGTCGCGCGCATCTGGAGCCGGAACGAGACCGGCGAGCGAGACGGCCTCGGGTACGTGTGCTCCGCCGAGCGGCTGCACAACATCAAGACCAAGAAGGGGTTCACCTACGGCGGCAAGGACGACCCCGTGCTGCTGGCCTTCGCCCAGGGCGACTGGCCGGCGCCCGGCGAGATCACCTCGCCGTGGGCCGCGTGCCCGATGGTCGCCGGCGATTGCCGAGGCAGCCACTACCTCCACATCCTGCCGATGCCGATCAACTCGCAGACCTCGTACTGGTCGGGACCGATCATCTCGGCGATCACGCTGTCCTGCAACATCCACAGCGGGCGCATCGGCGCCATCTCGGACCAGTTCGCGCTCGGCACGCCGTGGGACTACGTCCGTGCCAAGGCCTCCGAGCTCGCCGTGCAGTTCCGCGCCGCCCACGGCATCCGCCAGCCGGCCACGCTGCCCGAGGACGAGCTCGAGTACCAGGAGGGGTGGAAGGAGCGCCGCGCCCGGCTCGAGCGCGAGTTCCGGATCCAGCCTCCGCTCACCTTCGGCGGCAACGGCAACGGTCACGCGCCGGCCGAGCGCGGCCTGCGGCCCGCCGGCCGGGTCGACGAGATCGACTAGCCGTCCCGGGCGGCGCACGGGAGCGCGGCGGGCGAAGCGAAGGCCCGCCGCGCTTCTGTGCTATGCTACGGGAAATCAACGGCTTTGCGAGATCTCGGCGGCCAATGCCGAAACTACATCTGATCACCTACGGATGCCAGATGAACGAGTACGACTCGGAGCGGGCCGCCGGGTTGCTCACACAGCTCGACCGCTACGAGCTGACCGATTCGCCCGCCGAGGCCGACCTGATCCTGCTGAACACGTGCGCCATCCGCGAGAAGGCCGAGGAAAAGGTCTTCTCCAAGCTTGGCGAGCTCCGGGCGCTGAAGCGGGAGAAGCCCTCGCTCCTGATCGGCGTGATGGGCTGCATGGCCCAGCTCCGGGGGGGCGCGATCCAGCAACGGGCGCCGATCGTGGACCTGGTCTTCGGCTCGCCGGCCATCGCGCGGGTCGGGGAGCTGGTCGAGCGGGCGCGGCGGGAGGGGCGGCCGGTGCTCGACGTCGGCGAGGCGCCGCTCGTCAAGGTCACGAGCCGCCCCGGGCGACCCGCGCCGAAGGCCTTCGTGACGGTCATGGAGGGCTGCGACAAGCACTGCACGTTCTGCGTCGTGCCCGTCACGCGGGGCCGCGAGCGCAGCCACGCGCCGGCCGCGATCCTCGCCGAGATCCGCGAGCTCGCCCGGGCGGGGGTGCGCGAGGTCACGCTGCTCGGGCAGACGGTCAACGCGTACGGACGGGATCTGACGCCGCCGACGGACCTCGCGGCGCTGCTGGAACGGGTGAACGAGCTCGAGGGCATCCGGCGGATCCGGTTCATCACCTCGAACCCGTATAACCTGACGAGCCGCCTCGTCCGGGCCCTCCGGGACGTGCCGAAGGTCTGCGAGGCGCTGCACCTGCCGCTCCAGTCCGGGTCGAACCGCATCCTCGCGGCCATGAATCGCGGCTACACCCGCGAGCGGTACCTCGAGCTCGTCGCCGAACTTCGGGAGACGGTGCCCGGCGTCGCGCTCACGACCGATCTGATCGTGGGCTTCCCGGGCGAGACGGAGGAGGACTTCGCGCAGACGGCCGACATGGTCGAGCGCGTGGGCTTCGACGGCGTCTTCGCCTTCCGCTATTCGCGCCGACCGGGCACACCGGCCGCCGCCATGCCGACCCAGCTCTCCGAGGACGTGAAAGCGCACCGCAACACGCGTATCCTTGAGGTGGCCGAGCGGGTGGGGGCGGCGCAAAACCGCGCTCTCGAGGGACGCGAGCTGGAAGTGATGGTCGACGGCGCCTCCCGGCGCGATCCTGGCCAGCTATCGGGCCGCACGCGATGCAACCGCGTGGTCAACTTCGACGGCGGGGGTCGGATCGACGTCGGCGATTTCGTGCGCGTCCGCGTCACCCAGGCGATGCCACACAGTCTGCGCGGGACGCTGGTCGAGGAGGCTGCGCATGTTTGTTGAGATGAAAGTCCGCGGGCTCGCGCTCGACCCGCTGTCCAACATGCCGATCATCATCCTGCGCGACGAGGAAGACAAGCGATCGCTTCCGATCTGGGTGGGGATCTTCGAGGCCAATGCGATCGCGCTCGAGCTGGAGAAGATCGCGACCCCGCGGCCGATGACCCACGATCTCATGAAGAACATCCTCGAGGCGCTCGACGCCCATGTGACCAAGATCGTCGTGAACGATCTCAAGGAGAACACCTTTTTCGCCGTGATCCATCTCCGGGTGGGCGAGTCGGAGATTACCGTGGACTCGCGCCCGTCCGACGCGATCGCGCTAGCGCTTCGGGTGGCCGCGCCAATCTTCGTCGACGAGGAGGTCGTCCGGAAGGCCAAGAGCGTGGAAGTCACCAAGGAGACTGAGGGTCTGAAAACCGACGATCCGGAGCGCCTCCGCGAGTGGCTCGAGAACATCAAGCCGGAGGACTTCGGGAAGTTCAACAAGATGTAGCCCGGTTTCGTGCGGATCGGCCTGTTCACGAACAACTACCTGCCGTTTTGCGGCGGAGTGTCGGTTTCGGTCGAAACGCTCCGTCGGGGGCTGGAGGCGCGCGGTCACGAGGTGTGGGTCATCGCGCCGCGCGCGCGCGGCGCCGCCCCTGACCCCGCGGTGATCCGGTACCCGTCGGTGCCGGCCGCGACCTACCCCGAGTTCGCGTTGCCGCTGCCGGTCGCGCCGCCGGTCTCGCGGCGCGTGCGGCGCCTCGGGCTCGACGTCTTTCACGCCCACCATCCCTTCCTGTTGGGCCCGGCCGCGCGGCGGCTGGCCCGCCGGGCCGGCCGGCCGCTGGTGTTCACGTATCACACGCGTTACGAGAAGTACGCCCACTACGTGCCGGTCCGGCGGCCGCTGGTGGAGGCGGCCGCCATCCGGCTCAGTTCGTCCTTTGCCGCGTCGGCCGCCGCCGTCATCGCGCCCTCGCAGGCGGTGCGCCAGACGCTCGCCGAGCGGGGCGTCGGCGCCTCGGTCGAAGTGATTCCGACCGGGGTCGACGTCGCCAGCTTCCGGCCGGGCGACCCCGTCGCCGCGCGGCGCGCGCTCGCGCTGGCGGCGGCGGACCCGGTGCTCCTCTACGTCGGGCGTCTCGACCGGGAGAAGAGCGTCGAGCGGCTCCTGCTCGCATTCGCGCACGTTCAGGGGACGGTGCCGCACGCCAGGCTCGTCCTGGTCGGCCACGGGACGGAGACGGCGCGCCTCCAGGCGCTGGCCCGTACGCTGCCGGCCGCCGGGCGCATCGCATTTCTCCCCGCGCGGCCCCACGCCGATCTCCCCGTGTGCTACCAGGCGGCGGATGTCTTCCTGTTCGCGTCCGAGACCGAGACGCAGGGCCTCGTGCTCGCGGAGGCGGCCGCCTGCGGCGTCCCGGCGGTCTCGGTGACGGGGCCCGGCTGCGACGAGGTGGTCCGGGACGGAGAGACCGGCCTCCTCACCAAGGCGGAGCCGCCAGCGCTGGCGGAGGCGGCGATCAGCCTGCTGCTCGACGGCCAGCGTCGGCGCCGGATGGGCCGGCGGGCGCGCGAGATCGCCGAGCGGGACTTCGACGTCCGACTCCAGATCGACCACACCGTCGCCCTCTACGCCCGCGTATGCCGGCTCGGCTAGATGCCGGCGCCACGGGGGATCCGCGTCAGCTTCCAGCCCGGCCGGGGCGGTCCGGACGACCAGGGGCTCCTCGGCACCGACCCGAAGGTTCGGACGCTCCGGCGCGTCCTCGTCACGTACCCGGAGGTCCGTCACATCCTCCCCGACCGGATCAGCTTTGAGTCGACGGCCGACCCGCGGCTGCTCGAGGCGGTGGCGAGATTCCTCGAACGTCAGCAGTGGCTCGTGCGGGGCGTCGAGGTCGAATAGGTCGTGGGAGAAAAAACCTTCTGGCGGGGATGGGGCGGGTGAGAAACTAGAAGTCCTCGGGAGTTACGTCATACGATGGCCGATAAGGTACCCCGCATCCTCCTCGGCGACACGCACCCGGACACCCGCACGGTGCTCGAGGTGATCTGCCGGGAGCAGGGGTGGGAATTCACGGCGGTCGAATCAAGCTTTCAAATCCTGCGAATGCTGCGCGACGCCTCGGACATTGCCCTGGTCATGGTCGATCCCGAGCTCCCAGGTTCCGGCATTTCAGGCAAAGAGGTCGCCAAGACGATCAAGACCAGTGGGCAGTTCGGCGCAATACCCGTCGTGTTCGTGCTGCACGAGGGCGTGGCCGCCCCCGAGGGGATAGCCGTGAACGGGACGGTCCAGATCGCCACCGCCGGGCCCGCCCGTGTCCTCGCCGCCATGCGCGAGGCGATGGGCGTGGCCGCCGACAGTCGGGTAGCGGCCCCGCAGCCAGTCGACGAAGCGCCACGGGTCGTCGCGACGACGGCGTCCCGCGCGGCGGCGGTCGCTCCGGTCCCGGCGGAGGCCCCCGCGCAGTCGGCGCGGATTCTCGTGGCGGACACGGTGGCGACCGCCCGTACCGTGCTCGAGCCCCTCTGCGAACATCAGGGCTGGGTGTTGACCATCGTCGAGTCCGGCTTTCAGGCGCTCCGCGTCGTCCGCGACACGGACGTCGACCTCGTCCTGATCAACCCGCAGCTGCAGGCGGCCGGCGTGTCCGGCGCCGACATCGCGCGCACCATCAAGAGCGCGGCGCAGTTCCGGAAGCTCCCGGTGGTGTTCCTCCTCCACGAGGGCGGGGCGGTGCCCGAGGGCGCGAAGGTGGACGGCGCGGTGGAGGTGGATGCGTGGCCGACGGCGCGCCTGGTGGAGGCGCTGACCGCCGCGATGCGCCGCTCGCCCGGGACCGCCGAGTCGGGCTCGGTCCCGGCGCAGACGTCGGCGGTCCCGGTCGACGTGCCCGCCGCCTCGCCCGAGCAGTTTAGAGGCCTGCGCGACGAGCTGCTCACAGAGACGCGCCGGATCGTCGACGCCGCGCTGAGGGCCTTCGCCCAGATCGAAGGCCGGACCGTGGCGGAAGCCGCCGTCCATCGCTACGCGGCAACCGAAGGCCGCAACCTGGCCGAGCAGCTCACGGCGCTGAACGCAGCGGTCGACGAGATCCGGCAGGGCGCCGCGGACGCGTCACCGTCCGGGTGGGCCGCCGGAGGCGAGATCGTCGAGGTCGCGGTCCGCCAGTACCTCGAGGGCGAGGGCCGAGCCGCGGCCGAACAGCTCCTGGCGGCGCTGGCGCAGCAGATGCTTCCGGCGATCGCAGAGCCGATCGCGCGGGAGATGCTTCCGGCGATCGCGGAGCGGCTGGCGTGGCAGCATATGGAGCAGGCGCCGGGCCCGGCCGCGAGCGGCGTGGACCTTGGCGCGCAGTTTCGCGAAGAGGTGCTCGAGACGGCCCGGCGGGCGGCGGCGGCGGCGAGCCGCCAGCAGATCGAGACCGAAGGGCGTACCGTGCTGGAGGCCGCGCTCCGCCAGTACCTGGCGGGCGAGGGCCGGGCCGCGGCCGAGCAGCTAGTGGCCTCGCTGGGGCAGGAATTGCTGCCGGCGATGGCGGAGCGGCTGGCGCGGCAGCACATGGAGCAGGCGCCGGGCCCGGCCGCGAGCGGCGTGGACCTCGGCCCGCAGTTTCGCGAAGAGGTGCTCGAGACGGCCCGGCGGGCGGCGGCGGCGGCGAGCCGCCAGGAGATCCAGACCGAAGGGCGTACCGTGCTGGAGGCCGCGCTCCGCCAGTACCTGGCGGGCGAGGGCCGGGTCGCGGCCGAGCAGCTGGTGGCCTCGCTGGGGCAGGAATTGCTGCCGGCGATGGCGGAGCGGCTGGCGCGGCAGCATATGGAGCAGGCGCCGGGCCCGGCCGCGAGCGGCGTGGACCTTGGCGCGCAGTTTCGCGAAGAGGTGCTCGAGACGGCCCGGCGGGCGGCGGCGGCGGCGAGCCGCCAGCAGATCGAGACCGAAGGGCGTACCGTGCTGGAGGCCGCGCTCCGCCAGTACCTGGCGGGCGAGGGCCGGGCTGTGGCCGAGCGACTGGTGGCCTCGCTGGGGCAGGAGATGCTGCCGGCGATGGCCGAGCGGCTC
>QHRX01000134.1 GCA_003221455.1 Candidatus Rokuibacteriota bacterium | reverse complement strand
ACAGACTCCTCCTGGGCAGTGCATGCTGTACTCCTTCTTCCGGGCAACCCACGCCTGGCCGGCGGCCCCCAAGGCCGACCGGGGCCGAGCGATCGCCGAGTACCTGGCCGCCGTGGACGACTTCAAGGGGCGGCTCACGCTTCGAACGTATTCCACGATCGGCCTCCGACGGGACACGGACTTCCTCCTCTGGGTGTCCGCACCGGAGCTCGGACCGATCCAGGAGCTCATGGAGACGCTCCGGAAGACGGGGATGGCGCCGTACCTGGAGAACACCTACAGCTACCTCGCCGTGACGCGCGAGTCCCAGTACGTCAAGGCGCACACGGAGGACGAGGTCCAGGTGACGATGGAGTCCGGCCGCTCGAAGTATCTCTTCGTCTACCCGTTCGTGAAAACCCGGGAGTGGTACCTGCTGCCAATGGAGGAGCGGCGGCGCCTGATGGCGGAGCACATCCGGGCCGGTCACAAGTTCCCTGCGATCCGGATCAACACCGCGTACTCGTTCGGGCTCGACGACCAGGACTTCGTCGTCGCCTTCGAGGGTGACGATCCGAAGGAGTTCGTGACGCTCCTGATGCGTCTCCGCGAGACGGACGCCAGCCGCTACACGGTGCGGGACACGCCCCAACACACCTGCGCGCGGAAGCCGCTCGAAGCGATCCTCGCGGCGCTCGGCTAGACTCCCGGCGATGGCGACGAAGGTCAAGGTCGCGGCGACCGCCGACCTCCCACCCGGACGGGCGTGCGTGGTGGAGGCTGCCGGCAAGGCGATCGCGCTCGTGAACGCGGCCGGGCAGTTCTACGCCGTCGACAACGACTGCATGCATCGCGGGGGCCCGGTCGGCGACGGGGCGCTCGACGGTCTCGTGCTGACGTGCCCCTGGCACGGCTGGCGCTGGGACGTGACGACGGGGGCGAACGTGAATAACCCCGCCGTCAAGCTCGCCTGCTACCCGGTGACGGTCGAGCACGGTGCGGTCTGGGTCGAAGTGTGACGCCGCTCTCCGACACCTTCGGCCGGGCGCTCAGGAACCTCCGGATCTCGGTCACGGACCGGTGCAATCTCCGCTGTCAGTACTGCATGCCCGAGGAGGACTACGTCTGGCTCGCGCGCGAGAACATCCTCCAGTTCGAGGAGGTCGGCGCGCTCGTCGACGTCTTCGCCGACCTCGGGGTCGACAAGGTGCGGCTGACCGGCGGCGAGCCGCTGCTCCGGCGGGACCTGGCCGACCTGGTCCAGCTCCTCGCACGGAAGCCGCGGATCCGGGACCTGGCGCTGACGACCAACGGCGTGCTGCTCGCCGAGCGCGCGCCGGCGCTCCGCGCCGCCGGTCTCCACCGCGTGACCGTGAGCCTCGATACG
Organism: Candidatus Rokuibacteriota bacterium; assembly: GCA_003221455.1. Classification (GTDB taxonomy): domain Bacteria; phylum Methylomirabilota; class Methylomirabilia; order Rokubacteriales; family CSP1-6; genus AR9. The sequence goes on along the minus strand of QHRX01000134.1, from coordinate 5,943 downwards.
CTCCGGCCCGAGCGCTTCCGCGCTCTCACGCGACGCCCGAGCCACGCGCAGGTGCTGGAGGGACTGCGGGCGGTGTCGGCGGCGGGGTTCAGCGGGACCAAGGTCGACACGGTCGTCATGCGCGGGGTCAACGAGGATGAACTCGCGGACCTGATCGAGTACGGCAAGACGGTGGCGGCCGAGGTCCGCTTCATCGAGTACATGGACGTGGGCGGCGCGACGCGGTGGTCGATGGAGGCGGTCGTCTCGCGCGCGGAGATGCTCAAGTCGCTCGAGCGCCGCTATGGCCGCATCGACCCCGTCGTCGAGCCGAGCGCGGCGCCCGCGGACCGGTACCGCCTACCCGACGGCACCGTGTTCGGGATCATCTCGTCGACGACGGCGCCGTTCTGCGAGAGTTGCGACCGGAGCCGGCTGACGGCGGACGGCCTGTGGTACCTCTGCCTCTACGCGCTCCGGGGCATCGACCTGCGCGGACCGCTCCGGCAGGGGGTGTCCGCGGCGGAGCTCAAGGCGCTCATCACCGGGAGCTGGCGCGCGCGGGACGACCGGGGTGCCGAAGAGCGGCTCCGGAACCGGCATCGCACGCCGCTCATCGCGCTCACCGAGCTCAAGCGGGACCCCCACCTCGAGATGCACACGCGCGGCGGCTGAGCCGCCCACGCCGGCCGCGGTCGGTCCAGCCGCCTGGCGCCGGCCCGCGTCAGTCCAGGGGCGGGCGGGCCCGGGCCCAGGGCTGGACCGCCTCGAAGCCCGCCGCCGCCCGCAGGACCAGCGAATCGGCGTGCCAGCGGCCGACGATCTGGAGTCCGACCGGCAACCCGCCCGTGGTGAAGCCGCAGGGGACCGAGGCCGCCGGCTGGCCCGTCAGGTTGAACGGAAAAGTGAATGCGAGCCGGTGGTGCATCGTGGGCGTCCGTCGCCCATCGATCTCCTTGGGGCCCTGGTGCGGCCCGGGCTCGGCCGACCACGCCGGGACCGGCATCTGTGGCGTGAGCAGGAGGTCGCAGCTCTCGAAGAACTTGAAGACCTGGCCGTAGAAGACGCCTCGGGCGAGGAGCGCCCGGGTGTGGTCGATCGCCGAGATGCCGCGGGCGAAGTCGATCATCTCCATCAGGCTCGGCTCGGTCCACTCCGGACGCTCTCGGGCGCGATCGATCTGGCGGGCGGCGACCTGGACCTCGTAGATCACGCGGTGGAAGTCGGTCGGATCGGGCCAGTGGGGGGTGCGCTCCTCGACGCGGGCGCCCAGTTCCGTGAAGCGCCGCGCCGCCGCCGCCGCGATCCGGCGGACCTCGGGATCCACGGCGGCGTAGCCCAGGTCGGCGCTCCAGACGACGCGGAGCCCCTTGAGGTCGCCGTCGCAGGCCGTGAGGTAGTCCTCGGGGGGCGTGTCGATCGACAGGGGATCGCGCGGGTCGGGCCCGGCCATGGCCTGGAGCAGGAGGGCGGCGTCCCGCACGGCGCGCGCCATCGGGCCCGCGTGCGCGCGCGCCGCCCAGTAGTCGGGGCTCGGGTGGTACGGCACCCGCCCGAACGAGGGCTTGAGGCCGACCACTCCGCAGAGGGCCGACGGGATGCGGATCGAGCCCGCGCCGTCCGTCCCGTGGGCGAGGGGACCAAGCCCGGCGGCGACGGCCGCGCCCGCGCCGCCCGACGAGGCACCCGAGGTGCGGTCGAGCTTCCACGGGTTGCGACAGGGCGGGCCGAGGAGGTTGTCGCAGCTGTCCTTGTGGCCAAAGCTCGGCGTGTTGGTCTTCCCGAGCAGGACCGCCCCCGTCGCCCCCAGGCGGGCGGCGACGGCGCCGTCGGCCTCGGGCAGGTGGGTCTCGAACCACTTGGAGCCGTAGGTGGTGCGGATGCCGGCCGTCGGCTCCAGATCCTTCAGCGAGTACGGAATGCCGTCGAGGGGGCCACGGAGCTCGCCGCGGCGCGCGCGCTCCTCGGCGGCCCGGGCCTGCCGCCGCGCGAGGTCGGCGGTGACGGTCAGGTACGCGTTGAGCCGCGGGTTGAGCCGGTCGATGCGGGCGAGCACGCCATCGCAGAGCTCCACGGGCGAGAGTGCCCGCGCGCGGATGAGCCGGCCCAGCTCGGTCGCTGGCGTGAAGCAGAGCTCGGTGGCGTCCACGAAGCACCCTCCCTGGGAGGCGGCGTCTGGGGTTGCGCGGCGGGCTACGGCAGCGGCGCCGGCAGGTCGGAGGCGCCCATCAGGTACGTGTCAACCCCGCGGGCCGCGCTGCGACCCTCGGCGATCGCCCAGACGATCAGCGACTGGCCCCGCTGCATGTCGCCGCAGGCGAACACGCCGGGCACGCTCGTCATCCAGTCGGCGTCGCGCCAGACGGTGCCGCGCTCGGTGAACCTGACTCCGAGCTCCTCGAGCAGGCCCGGGCGCTCGGGGCCGAGGAAGCCCATGGCCAGCAGCACCAGGTCGGCGTCCAGCGTGAACTCGCTCCCCGCAACGGGCGTAAAGTCGAGCCGCCCGCCCGCGCGGACCATCTCTACGCGGACCCCGTGCAGCTGCCGGACGTCCCCGTCGGCGTCGCCGGTGAAGCGCTCGGTCGCCACGGAGTAGACGCGCTCACCGCCCTCCTCGTGGGCCGAGGAGACCCGGAAGATATTGGGCCACTGGGGCCAGGGGTTGTCCGTGGCGCGCCGGTCGGGCGGCCGCGGCAGCAGCTCGAACTGGTGTACGGAGCGCGCACCCTGGCGGTGTACGGTGCCGAGGCAGTCGGCGCCGGTGTCGCCTCCGCCGATGATCACGACGTGCTTGCCGCGCGCGGTGATGAACCGGTCGTCGGGGATCGGGTCGCCCTCGCAGCGCCTGTTCTGAAGCGTCAGGTACTCCATCGCGAAGTGGATGCCCCGGAGCGCGCGCCCCGGGACCGGGAGATCCCGCGGCCAGCAGGCGCCGCCGGCCAGGACGATCGCGTCGAAGTCTCGCCTGATGTCCGCGACCGGCACGTTGACGCCGACGTGGGCGCCCGTCCGGAAGAGGACGCCCTCCTTCTCCAGGATCTGAAGGCGGCGGTCGAGGACGCGCTTTTCCATCTTGAACTCGGGGATGCCGTAGCGGAGGAGGCCTCCGACACGGTCGTCGCGCTCGAGCACCGTGACCCAGTGCCCGGCCGAGTTGAGCTGGGCGGCGGCCGCGAGCCCCGCCGGCCCCGAGCCCACGACGGCGACCTTCTTGCCCGTGCGGACCGCGGGCGGGGCCGGCTCGACCCAGCCCGCCTCGAAGGCGTGCTCGACGATGCCGAGCTCGATCTGCTTGATCGTGACGGGGTCGTCGTTGATCCCGAGGACGCATGACCCCTCGCAGGGCGCCGGGCAGAGCCGGCCCGTCCATTCCGGGAAGTTGTTGGTCGCGTGCAGGCGCTCGATCGCGTCGCGCCAGTGGTCGCGGTAGACGAGGTCGTTCCAGTCGGGGATGATGTTGCCGAGCGGGCAGCCCTCGTGGCAAAAGGGGATGCCGCAGTCCATGCACCGCGCCCCCTGCTTTCGCATCTCCTCCTCGGGGAACGGGAGATAGACCTCCTTCCAGTCGCGGATCCGCTCCTCGACGGCGCGGCGCGGCGGCCCCTTGCGCCCGATCTCGAGGAAGCCCGTAATCTTACCCACTGGGGGTTCCCACGAGCTCGGCGAACGTGGGCGGGCGGCCCTCGGCGCGGGCGCGGGCCTCGGCCAGGAGCACGCGCTTGTAATCCCTGGGCATGACCTTGACGAACTTCGGCTGGAGGGTGGCCCAGTCCGCGAGGATCCGGGTCGCGTACGTGCTGTCGGTGTGCGCGACGTGCCGGGCGATCATGTCGCGGACGAGCCCGATCTCCTCGGCCTCCGCGAGCGGCTCCAGATCGACCATGCCGAGGTTGCAGCGCCGCCTGAAGTCGCCGGCACGGTCGAGCACGTAGGCGACCCCGCCGCTCATGCCGGCGGCGAAGTTCCGGCCCGTGGCCCCGAGCACGACCACGCGGCCCCCCGTCATGTACTCGCAGCCGTGGTCCCCGACCCCCTCGACGACCGCCCGGGCGCCGCTGTTGCGGACGGCGAAGCGCTCGCCCGCGAGACCGCGGACGTAGGCCTCGCCGCCCGTCGCGCCGTAGAGCGCGACGTTGCCGATGATGATGTTGTCCTCCGGCACGAACGTCGAGGGGCGGGGCGGGAAGACGCTGAGCGTGCCGCCGGAGAGCCCCTTGCCCCAGTAGTCGTTGGCGTCGCCCTCGAGGGTGAAGGTGGCGCCGCGGGGCAGGAAGGCGCCGAAGCTCTGCCCGGCCGAGCCCGCGAAGTGGAGCCGGATCGTGTCGTCGGGCAGCCCCTCGCTTCCGTGCCGCGAGGTGATCTCATATCCCAGCAGGGTCCCGACCGTCCGGTTGACGTTCCGGATGGGCAGGCTGAACTCGACCGGCTTCTTGTGCTCGATCGCCTCCGAGCAGAGCGAGATCAGCGTCTGGTCGAGCGCCTTCTCGAGCCCGTGGTCCTGGGCCCGCACGCAGCGCCGCGCCACCGTCGGCGGCGCCGCGGGCTGGTAGAGGATCTGGGAGAAGTCGAGCCCCTTGGCCTTCCAGTGGTCGACCGCGCGGCGGACGTCGAGGCAGTCCACGCGGCCGATCGCCGCGTCGAGCGTGCGGAAGCCGAGCTGCGCCATCAGCTCGCGCACCTCCTCGGCGATGTAGCGGAAGAAGTGGGCCACGAACTCGGGCTTGCCGGTGAAGCGCTTGCGCAGCTCCGGGTCCTGGGTGGCGATCCCGACCGGGCAGGTGTTGAGGTGGCAGACGCGCATCATGATGCAGCCCATCACGACGAGCGGGGCCGTCGAGAAGCCGTACTCCTCGGCGCCGAGCAGCGCCGCGATCATCACGTCGCGACCCGTCTTCATCTGGCCGTCGACCTGGACGACGATCCGGTCGCGCAGGTTGTTGAGGACGAGGACCTGCTGCGTCTCGGCGAGGCCGAGCTCCCAGGGGACGCCCCCGTGCTTGATGCTCGTGAGCGGGGAAGCGCCGGTGCCCCCGTCGTGGCCGGAGATGAGCACGACGTCGGCGTGCGCCTTCGAGACGCCGGCGGCCACGGTGCCGACCCCCACCTCGGCCACGAGCTTCACGTGGATCCGGGCGCGCGGGTTGGCGTTCTTCAGGTCGTGGATCAGCTGGGCCAGGTCCTCGATCGAGTAGATGTCGTGGTGCGGCGGCGGCGAGATGAGGCCGACGCCGGGCGTCGCGTACCGGACGCGCGCGATCCACGGGTAGACCTTGGAGCCCGGGAGCTGGCCGCCCTCGCCCGGCTTGGCGCCCTGCGCCATCTTGATCTGGAGATCGTCGGCGTTCACGAGGTACTCGCTGGTGACCCCGAACCGGGCCGAGGCGACCTGCTTGATCGCGCTCCGCCGCCAGTCGCCGTTCGGATCGCGCCGGTAGCGGGCGGAATCCTCGCCGCCCTCGCCGGTATTCGACTTGCCGCCGATCCGGTTCATGGCGATGGCGAGCGTCTCGTGCGCCTCTTGGCTGATTGAGCCGTAGGACATGGCTCCCGTCGCGACGCGCTTGAGGATCGCCTCGACCGGCTCGACCTCGTCGAGCGGGACCGGCGGACCGGCCGGCTTGAGCTCGAAGAGCCCGCGGAGTGTGCAGAGGCGGCGGTTCTGGTCGTCGACGAGCTTCGTGTAGTCCTTGAAGATCCGGTACTGGCCGCTCCGGGTCGCGTGCTGGAGCTTGAACACGGTGTCCGGGTTGAACAGATGGTACTCGCCGTCGCGGCGCCACTGGTACTCGCCGCCCCAGTCGAGGTCGGCCTCGAGCACCGGACGGTCGGGAAACGCGCGCGCGTGGCGCCGTCGGACCTCCTCGGCGAGGAGGTCCACGCCGACGCCGCCGATGCGGGAGGCCGTCCACGTGAAGTAGCGGTCGACGACGTCCCGGTCGAGCCCGATCGCCTCGAAGATCTGGG
>QHRX01000031.1 GCA_003221455.1 Candidatus Rokuibacteriota bacterium | reverse complement strand
GCCACCATTAGAGCCGCGCTGCATCCAAGGCAGCTGAGGCCGTAGCGCACGCCTGCGACAGTGGCGCTCCGTATCAGGTTGAAGGGAAGCGGCCCATGCAGCGCGCATAGCTCGCGGCACCGGGTCTGGCTCGCCCGTTTGATCGGGCTGACAGAGTAGACGCCGGCCAGAGCCAGAGCCAGTCCAACCACGACAGCCTGGTTGGGCCAGGGCATTCTCACGGCGGTGTAGATCGCGTAGCACACCACGCCAAACACCAGCCACAAGCCGAGGTACGTGGCCGCAAGCACTCCAGAGGCGACCAGCCATCCGCTTCGCCGTTCGGCCGTTCGCGCGAACTCGAGGACCACGGGGATCGCGGAGGGCAACATCATCGCCGCCATCATTACGACCCAGGTCGCGGCGAAGGACTCGAGCGGGCCGAGGCCCATGTCCATTCCGTCCTTGGAGCGCGATTGCTGGACCATGGCCGCCCAGGCCACGCCGGTGACAGCGAGGACGACCAATGCGGCCACCATGGGTTTGGCCAGCTCCTGACTGGCGTCGCGGGCTTTCATCAGCACCCGGCAGGCGGGACAGAATCCGCCCGGCCTCGCTTGCCTGAGCAGCCCGACCGCCGTAAAAAGCCGACCGCCGTACATCAGTCCCGATACTCGTCGCGACGTCGAACCCACACGGCTGCGCCTGAGTCGCCCTCATCGCGGCCCTTCGGCACGAGATCCATGTAGTGGTAGGCGACGTTCAACATGTCGAGCCCACGCTCATAGGTGGAGTACGTGTGGTAGATCTGGCCGCCGTCCTTCAGGAACACGCTGATGCCGGGTGCCTCAGTCAGCCCCCACGGGCGGAGCCGGTAGTTGTAGTCGACCTTCTCGGCCTTCGGTTCCTCGTCGGTGAACGAGACGCGATAGTCGAAGTTGAAGTCGCTTCCGAGCGATGACAACCACGGAAAGCCCCAGCCCATCCGTTTCTTGTAGGCGGCAAGCTTCGAGTAGGGAGCCCGTGAGACCGCGGCCATTGTGATGTCGCGGTGGTTCAGATGGACGGTGATGCCGTTGAAGTTGTCCATCCAGAATGAACAAACGAAGCAGGGCGCGTCCTGCGTCCAGGGCGTATGGGGTCCCGCGGTGTCGGGGTGGAACATGGCGTGATAGACGACCAGTTGGCTGTGTCCCTCGAAGAGGTCGCTGAGTGTCTGCGTCCCGTGCTCGCCCTGGAAGGTGTATTGCTTTTCGACGAGCTCCCAGGGTAGATCGCGCCGTTCGCGGCTCAGCTGGTCGCGCATCCGGGTGAACTCCTTCTCCTTCGCCAGGTGCCTCTTCCGTGCCCTGAGCCACTCGTCGTGCTTCACCACCTTGTGGGTTGTCATGTGATCCTCCTCCTCAAGCTCTCGCGGGGCCGGCCTCCACCCGGACGTGCTCATGTTCGTCCCCCGGGATACAGTCCGTCCTCGCCCCCCGGTACCTCGTTTGGGCCGGCGGACGGTCCGCACTTTGCCGCTACTTCCCTTCCACTTGAATTCTGCAAGTTCGATCGAATCCCGTTGGGGACTCGGACCCGTGTTTAATGTTAGCGAAGATCGATCCAGTGTGCCTCGAGCGCCGTGTAGCATTCAGCATATCCAGCCCCCGCAACCACCGCGGTGACGTCCGCGAACCGTCGCCAAGCATCTTGAGTGCAATCTTTCAAAGGCTTGGGGAAGAGACCCGTACCGCAGCCGCGAACGTCGCCCCGGAGTCGGCCGGGACCAGGCGACCCATGTCAAATCCTCGCCCACGGCGGCCCGTCACTGTCCATTCTCCGATATTACGAGGATTCATAGGCGCTTCGCCCGCGTGCGCCACTCGCCCATGAAGCGGACGAGCTGGTCCTTGCCGCCAAGCTCGGCGAAGGGAATGAGCAACCGGCGCTCGCAGGTGGCGACCTCCGGCGCGACGGTCCGCCTCGGCGATGTAGCTATGCTCATAGTCCACCCCGACCCCGAGTCGGAGGCGGTCCCTGAGCAGGAGCAGATGCCGTCCGGTGCCGCAGCCAACATCGATCACCCGCATCCCTTCCGTGATGACGTCGAGAAGGAGGTCGAGCTCGACGCGCAAGAAGGCTTGGATCTCGGGCGGCTGCGTGGCCGGATCCAGAGCCCGATTCAATAACCCGGCGACATGAGTACCTCTAACAAATCTCGTACAAGTGGGTGACAGGCCCCGCCCTCGTGAAATCGGGCGATTCTCCGTCACCCTGATTTGCGCGATTCACTAGAGGCACGACGCGCTGCCAACGGGCGGCATCAGCCGCACGCCCCAGCGCGCCGGCTGCATGCGGTTGCTCGGTAGCTTGTGTGCGGCGCCCCAAACATCCCACGCCCGAGTCAGGCCTCAGTTATGCGGATAGTCAAACGACCACCCTGCCGCACGGCGCTCAGTGAGATCCGGATGTCTCTCAGCCGCTCCGCTCTCACGTCCGCTTCTTTGAGTTCGACGTGCGGATGGGTCGTCGCTAAGGCGACGACACGCATTCCAGCCGCGCGGGCCGCGGTGATACCCGCGGGGGCGTCCTCGACGACGACGCAGCGCTCAGGCGGCACATCCAGTTTCGCTGCGGCGAGCGGGTGGACTCGATTTGCCACGCGTTACGTCATCCGCGGTAACGAGTACCGAGGGTAGCGGTGAGCCGGTGTGCCGCAATCGAGTCGAGGCGGTGTCTCTCGTTCCCGAAGTCGCGATCGCCCACGCAGTCGGTGGAAGCGAGCGCACGAGCTGAGCGGCGCCTTCGACCTCCACGATGCCATCGGCGTCTGAGGCCTCCCAGGCGTTCAAGCGAGCTGCCTCCGCTTCAGCAGGGAGATGTGGCGCAACGAGCCGAATAGTGTCGACGGTTGGCCTTCCATGCGTCAACCGCATTGTCGCGTCTCCGTCCAGATGGTGCTCCGTGGCCCACCGTCGCCAATGGCGCTCGATACACGCGGCCGAGTCAACGAGGACACCATCGAGATCGAACAGCACTGCGTCGCACTTCAACTCCGTCATGGTCGTCGACTGAAGCCTATTGCTGCCGAACGCGCCGTATCACCTGCGGCGCGAAGCGCCCGCAGGTGCATGCGGAAGTTAAACGGCCTTCCGTTTGATTGCCTCAACGTCGATCCCCGCCGCGCGCATGTTCACCTCGGCTTGCGCCCGCCGGATCACGGGCGCAGTCGCATAAGCAGTAGCAGTGGCCAGCCCAAATACTTAGCGGCTCTTGGTGACCGAAGGACCACCTCCTCGTCCACCGCGTGCTCGCTGATGTGATCGAACGTCAATCCGCTCCGGACGACGGCCATCACGTAGTCTGAGATCTGATGCGCATAACTGGCCGGACGCACATCACGCCCCGAGGCGGGGTCGATAAAGCGCGCCTGAATTCCGCACAGCATCAGAGCTGGATGGAAGCCGGAGACCAGTACGAACCCATCAGGACGACACACGCGGCGGCATTCCGAAAGGAACCCCGTCAGGTCGCCGATGTGATCGAGCACGAGACATGCGAGAACGCGATGAAACGAGCGATCCGCAAATGGCAGTCGCTGTGTCAGATCGTGCGCGACGAACCGAACGCGATCCCAGCCCGCCTTGCTACGCGCCTTGGCCACCATCCCCTCGCTGAAGTCCACCGCCGTGACCCGCGCGCCTCCCGCAGCCAGGCGGACCGCATGCCGGCCTGTTCCGCACCCGAGATCGACGACGTCCGACCCGCGAACGTCACCGAGCAGGTCGGGGAAATATCGCTCTTCCAACACGATGAGCGGATTGGCCTCGTCGTCGTAGATCTCGGACCAGCGGTCATAGCCTTCCTTCGTCGGGAGAGGCTCGATCGGCTGGCTCGATTCGATCCACGCATCACGTTCCAAGCGCCCGGACCTCACCCAGTCTGATTCCTGACTTGATGCTTGTCCACTGCCTTCAAGATCGCCTCCTGTGGTCCACCTGGCGTACGTGGTCCGTCTAGAAGACGCCGACGAGCAGGCTTGGCCCGTCCGTCGGGGATCCGCTCCAAGTTAGGCGCTGGCCTCCTCATGGCGCGGCGCGGATTGCGCGCCATAAAATAGCGAAGGTACCCGTTAAGTAGCCCAAGAGTACATAACCAATCAGGGGAAGCTGAAGAATGAGCCCAATGATTGTCGCGACGCGGTTTGATAACGCGATGTTGCCGACGAACAGAGACTCACCCCGTACCCCTCTTGCGAATGCAGTGAGGCCATATACAGAGATCCCAGCTACAGCCAGCAGCCCCATGACGTATCTTCGTGCGAGATGGGTCTCGGCGAGCGACATCATCGCGCTATACCTTATCGCGCTATACCTTCTCCCGACTGCCTAAACGCTGTCTTAAGCGGCGGGCTCCGCCGTCCGCTTCAACACGCCGTTATGTTGGCTTATCCTGGCCAATCTGGCTCCGGTATTCGGACTCGATACGTTTTCCCTCCGTAGAGAACACTGAACTCGCCCGCGTGATTTGAAGCTCTCGTTCGAGCACGACTGCCCCTAACCGAGGGGAACCCGCCGGGGTCACCACAGAACTCTCAAAGACTTCTGAAGTTTCTCGCTCTCTTGTGGCGTGAGACGACACGCCTCAGAAAACCGCTGAATCCCCCCGCATCGCCCCATCGAGTGGCAACGAAGTGGCAACGGTGGAGTTCGCCTCTTCGATGCGCGCCACGATTGGCGTCGGGGACGTACCGGGTCACCCGCCGGCTCCGGCGCCGCGCGTAGAGCACATAGCTGGCGTGCTGTCCCCGGCGGCACAGGCCGCGCAGCGGGCCGCACACAGGGACTCTTGCGCAGACTCACCGAGCCACCTGCCACCGGCCACAGGGCCTGGACCTGGGCGAGAAACCAGCGCCGGACGTCGGCGGGGTCTCGGGGGCGCGGCGACGTGAGGGGACCTAGCCCTTATCGCTGAGTCCTCTCAGTGAAACTGAGGGTGGGCGAGGGCCGAGAATCACTTGACGCCGAGCCGCGTTCGGCCGATCATCGGGCGCATCAAGCGACTCGCTGACACCCGACCTGAGCGGTAAGACGGAAACCGGGGGCGGCTGCGGACGGCGAAGCTTTGGCGCGCGCGGGATCAGCAGGGCTGGCGCTACGAGAACGGCCCGTGTCACCTATCGCCCATCGGCGGAGTGGCTTGGTGGGGTCCGTTCAGCAGCATGAGAGGAACGAGAAGATGATCTATCTCGGAAATCCCGGCGTGAGGCCCGCAAGTCCGGTGGTCTCGGTTGGCTTCCCAGCCGGGTCGAAGATGCGAGGCCAGGTGGAGTTTGGCTGGAAGGAAGGGGAGATCGAACGACTCGACACGAGGCCAAGTCCAACCCCGTGCGATGAGGGTCCCTCACCGAGCGAAATGATGGACACCGGTGTGCCCCACCCAGGTCGGCGCAAGCGAACCACTGTTGCCTCGTGAAGGCACGTCGCGAGTTCGGTTCCTAGCACTCGGTGTTTGAGTCCGGCCGATGTGGACACTCTCCTCGGCCGGCCCACGAGTTTTGGCCGCGCTGCGGCACTGGTTGGATGAGCCCCCCATGATGTCCCCCCGATGCGTCGTCCGTGCGTTTTTGCCCCTTCTCCTTGTCGCGCTCCCGAGCGGTGCCGCCCGCGCGCAGACGCCCGGCCCGCTGGCCACGAGCGCAGCTCCCGCACTGGTCGACGTGCGCGGCCACGAAGACCGCGGCGATCGCGGCGACGGCGCAGAGCGGCGCTTCCGCCACCCAGCGGGTGACGACGACCTCGAGCGCGGGAAGCAGGACGCCGACGCGCTGCCGCCGAGCGCGGCCGTCCCAGGGACGGGCGGCTCGGGACCGGAGATCGCGACCCCGGGGCTGGGCTGGGACGGGATTTCCAAGGGCGAGAGCTTCTGCGGCTGCCTCCCGCCCGACGGCGCGATCGCCGCGGGCCCGAACAACCTCGTCGTCGTCGTCAACACAGCCCTCAAGGTCTTCACCAAGACCGGCACGCTCCTGGCCGGGCCCATCAACCTCGCGAGCTTCCTCGCGCGGGGCTCGTCGCTCACCATCGCGACCGATCCCTTCGCCGACTACGACCCTGTCGCGAACCGCTTCATGCTCGGCGCCCTCTTCCGCGACTTGAGCTACAACTCCGCCGTCAACATCGCTGTGAGCGGAAGCGGTGATCCCACGGCGACCTGGTACGTATACAGCTTCCCCGTCGCCGGGGCGAATAATCTCCTCGACTTCCCGCACGCGACGAACGGCCCGGGCGCGATCTACCTTGCGGGCAACGTCTTTGCGAGCGGCCTGTTGTTCACGGGCGCGCGCGTGTACGCCTACGATAAGAGCGCGATGTACGCCGGCGCCGTGGCGAGCTTCACCTACTGGGACGTCGGTCTCAACGCAGCCGGGAACCCAGGCGACACGCTCTCGCCGGCGCACGGCGTGACGGGCGCGCCGGCCATGTATTTCATCTCGGCCGACAACTTCTACTGCAGCAAGTGCAGCACGATTTCGGTCTTCAAGTGGTCGGACCCCTTCGGCCTGTCGAGCTTCACCTTGCAGGGCGGTGTCTCTGTTACACCGTACGGGCAGCCGCCGAACGCGCCCGAGCTCGGCGGGGGGACGGTGGTCACCAACGACGCCAGGAACCTCGAAACGTACTGGTCGAACGGGACACTCTACGGCGCGCACGCCATCGGCTTCAACCCGGGGTCGGGAACGGTGGCGTCGGCCCAGTGGTATCAGATCGGCACCCTTGACACGGCTCCGGCGCTCGTCCAGGAGGGGATCGTCGCCTCGAACGGGCAACACCGCTACTTCCCGACGATCGCCGTCGACGGCTCGGGGGATGCGTTCCTCGCGTATTCGTACTCCTCGAGCTCGGACTATGTCGGGATCCGCTACACGGCCCGGCTCGCGAACGACCCGCTCGGGACCATGACCCAGCCCGAGACGGTGATGAAGGCAGGCGAGGCGAATGCCAACGGCTCGCGTTGGGGCGACTACGGCATCGCCGTCAGCGACGGGAGCGGCACGATCTGGAACTTCCTCGAGTACGCGAAGGCGGGCTCGCTGTGGGGGACGTGGGTTGGCTCGGTTTCGCTTATGTCGCCCGCGCCCGATTTCACGATCGGCGCGACGCCGGCCTCACGGACAGTGGTCGCTGGGGCCGGCACGACGTACAGCGTGGCGATCACGGGCCTCGATGGTTACTCCAACGCCGTGACGTTGAGCGTGACGAGCGTGCTCCCCGCCGGGGTGAGCGCGTCCTTCGGCCCCAATCCCGTGGCGCCGGGCGGGTCGTCAACCCTCACCGTCTCGACAACCGGCACGACGTCCGCCGGCAGCTATCCGATCACGATCAAGGGCGCCGACCCCTCGGGCAGCCCGAGCCACACGACGAGCGTCACGCTCGTCGTGGCGGTGCCGGATTTCACGATTGATGTGACGCCAACGGCCGAGACCCGGAACCAGGGCGCGGCCGCCAGCTACACGGTCACGATTGGCGCGCTGAACCGCTTCACAGGCACGGTGGGCCTGAGCGTGAGCGGCGAGCCCTTGGATTCCATCTCGACCGTGAGCTTCTCGCCGCCGTCGGTGAGCGGTTCCGGCACGAGCACGCTCTCGCTCACGACCTTCACGAGCGGGACCTACTCGCTCGTGATCACCGGGACGAGCGGCGCGCTCGGGCACAGCAAGACGGTCACGCTCACCGTGCCGACGCCCAACTTCACCCTCACGGCGAGCCCGACGTTCCAGTCCGTGAGCCGCGGCGCGAGGCAGCCCGCGAACTATACGATCACGGTGACCCCGACCGGAGGGTTCAGCGGCGCCGTGAGCTTCAGCGTGAGCGGCGTGCCGGGCGGAGGCACGACGGCCGTCTTCGTCCTGAACCCGGCGACCGGCAGGACGACACTCACCGTCACGCCGACGCTGAGGACGCCGCGAGGCACGTACGGGCTAACCATCAGGGGGACGAACGGCGCGCTCTCGCACACGGCGTCGGTGACGCTGCGCGTGACGAGGTGATCCGCCTGGCGAACGAAGAACAAGGCCAACGTGATCGGCCATCGAGCTTCCGGCTTAAGGACTACCTGGGCGGACATCGCCAACATCGATCCGGCTGTGCCGGCTTCCCACCACAGTGACGAGCCGAGATCTCAACGGAACCCGCACTTCCTGAACGAACCGGCCTGACAGACAAGTGGCCGGGTCGTGACACACAGACGGGCGCCTAGTCTAGCCGACGAGCGCAAGTCCCTGGAATTCCGGCCTCCACAACCGAGCGGAATCCGCCGGGGTCACTACACCCATGGTATGGATCAGACCCGCGACCGTGCGGCCCACCGACCAGCGCCCTACCTACTCGTAGAATCGGCCGCGCTGATCTTCGCCCGGGGTGAAGATGAGGCGCCCGACCAGCGCCGCGCTCAGAATCGCCCGGGCCTGCGGGCTCTCGCGTTCGAGCGCCGTGTCCCATTCCGCGAGCCTCGCTCTCACAGCTCGTTCGATCTGCGGGAATTCCAGGGTCGAGTAGCGGGCACCGTGCTCGAGGGTTGTCATCAATGCATGGAGTTCCTGACGGTGAGCCTCCGAGCCGACAACGCCGCCAGCAGCGCCGGTAACTCGCCCCCCCGAGCAATCGCCACCGTCAGGCGGTCGATCTCGGCTACCACGCGCGCCAACTCGGCCCGAAGCTCGTTGCGCTGGGCCTCAATCGCGTCCGGCGCGGGCTGGAGGCCTTTGATCGTGAGCCGGACCGCTTCCTCGAGCAGCGCCGGCCGAAAGACGTCCTGACGAAGCGCCCCCCGGGATCTCGCGGTCAGTTTCTTCCATCGGGGTCTCGAGAGCGTTCGGACAGACAGCCGGCCCGCGGGAGTGATAGTTGTAGCAGGCGTAGCCGCAGCGACGGCGCCGCTTCCAGTCGTGGCTCACCACGACGAGGGAGGCATGACATGATCCGCATTGCAGCATTCCGGTCAAGAGGTACTTCGAAGTGACGCCGCTCGGGGGCCGCCCCTTCCACTCACCCGGGCTGCCGCGCCGATAGGCGGCCCGGGACGCGGCGAGTCGGGCGTGCGCGGCCTCCCACAGCTCGCCGGGGACAACGCGGGGCGATTCGACGGTGACGCGGACCCACTGCAACACTCGCGCGTCTGAGAGAGCGGAGCCAGGATCAGTGTGGGAGTTTCGGCTCTGGGGTGACGTCCTGTGTTCCGTGAAGGACAGCTACGGGATCACCAACCAAGCGCCTTCCGGGCGATCTGCATGACCGCCGGCCCGATGAACCAGGAGGTAACTATCGCGTAGCCGGCTAGGACAGCCACACCGTTATAGAGTATGCGTCGCTTGTTGTGGTTCATAGTCCTGACTCCTTCATTCGTTCGGCGATTGTCGATTTGAACGTTCCCAGCAGCTCGTGAACTTTGCAACTAGGATGCCAGCCCCACAACGGACTCGAGACTCCTTGACGAACAACCACTTCGCCCGCGCGCGGCAATTTGGTCGGCGGCGGATTGTGCCAGGCTGGCCGGGGCCACCACAGCCTGTCACGGGCTAGTTTCGCCCCCGCCTGCGGCGGATCGTTCGAGAGTGAAACTTGGCGCGTCCATGTGGTAATGGAAGTGGCGGCGTGGCCCCGACAGTCATACCCCAGTACACATTGGAGCGTGCGTGCCCCAGGGCGAGTTTGGGTCCGAGTCAGCCATCGTTCATTGATGAGGTGCACGCGGTGGCCCCGCGTGCGCACTCTCCCAGGTCAGAATCCAGAGCTCCCGCCACCTCGGGTCGGAGCCATCGCCGCATGAGGTGATGTTATGCCCATTCCCGAGCAGACGGGCACCCGGAAGAACGAGACGCCTGTCCCCACATCGCTTCCCGTCATTCGGCCCCGCGTGGCCGGTCTGGACGTGGGCAGCGCCCAGCATTGGGTGTGCGGCCCGGCGACGAGAGCGGACGGCAAGCCGAGCGTTCGGCTCTTCGGGACGACGACCGACCAGCTCACTGAGCTCGCCGACTGGCTGGCCCCCCACGGTGTGGAGTCGGTGGCCATGGAGAGTACGTCCGTCTACGGGATCCCCATCTACGAGCTGCTCGAGGCGCGGGGCATCGAGGTCCTGCTCGTCAACGCCCGCCAGCTTCACAATGGGCCGCTTCTGTGGAGATGAGTTCCAGGCGATCGCTGACGCGATCGTCGACGCCTTGAAGCCATATCGCGAGGGACTCCAAGGTGTCGTCGTCTACATCAAGCGGTAGAACAGGCTGATGAGGCTGGCTCGCATCTGGGTAGCGCGCCCGCACCGAACCTGAGACCAGTTCATGTCCGCCCACGGCACTGGATCGTTGACAGACAGACGGGCGCCCTAGCCGACGAGCGCAAGTCCCTGGAATTCCGGCCTCCACAACCGAGGGGAACCCGCCGGGGTCACCAGCGCTATTGAACGGTTATCCGTAGCCAGCAACTGCGACAATCTCCCCCCGCCATAGTGATCGCGATAGGGCCCGAGTGCGGTATCACCGCCTACAGACTGTATCGAACGATACGGTGACTGACCCGCGACGACGTTTAGGCTCATCAGCGGCGTCTCCCGGGATACGGAGTAACGTTGGCGCGGTCTCAGTTGCTCGAGCGATTGCGCCCCCTGTCCAGGGGCGGGGATGGGACAGGGCCGGAGTGGCCAATCCTTTTTGTCCGACAGGCTCCTAGCGCGGCTTGGGGGTGTGGTCGGGCAGAGATCCGTCCGGCGAAAGCACCATCTTACCCTGGCCAGGTCATGGGTATTGGTCGGTCATAAGGCACAGGAGCATCAAAGCGGCGTTGGATAGCCTCGCACCCGCTGACGAAGTTGGGTGGCTGCGCGCTGGAAGCCAGGACCACGATGGTCTCGCGCACTTCCTCGCATTGGGCCCGGTCCAAGCCTACGACGCGGACTTCGTGCGAGCCGATGTAGAGGTAGAACACGACGGCCGCCATCATGCCAGCATCCACACCCAAATGTTTGTTGCATACGCCTTGCCACCATGCAAGCGGCACCACCTCAAGCGCTGTCGAGCCTGGGGCGTGCCAAATCAGCACGCGATTGCCGCAAAGTTGTAATTGTTGCCGGGCGACCGCTTCGCTTGGTCACACGGCGGGCGTTCCGCTCTTCCCACGCGGGCGATCGCCGCCTGCGCGCTCTCTTGTCGAGCAGGAAGCGTCAGTAGAGATCTGCCGCCTCGGCAGCCGTGTGAATCTGCCACGCTGGCGTCGATGCCCTCGAGCCAGGAGTTCCCGCTGTCAGGCGCCTGCTCGTGGGACACCGATGCGACGCGACATGGCTCACGGTAACGCGTAGCCCCCACACGGAATCCGAGGCCACTCGACCGATGTCTAAGGGGTGGAGGCACAGCATGAGAGCAAAGACCCCCGGGATCGACTTCGCCGATTGCATCGTCCTTCTGTCCGCGCTATCGGTGGACCAACCTCGTGCGATCGACTGGTACATCAACTACTTCGGGGACGCGCCCGGACACGAGCGGCGGATGTCTCGGACCGCGTAGCCTCCCGCCGCCGTCGCACTTCAGTTGTGACCCCGAGCGGACTGGCGGGGCGGTCCGTGTACGCTCCTCACTCGGCGCACCCGGGCAGTCTTTGGCCGGTTGACAGGCCGTTGGTGAGAGTATTCTGTCTCAGGCCGAATCGCGGGGACGAAGGTGGACACCGTGAATGTATCGACAGGTTCGCTGAGCCGCTGGACGATCTCGACGACGAGCGTCTGCCGGACACGCAGCGCACCGGTCAGCGCCTAGGCGCGGAGACACGTGGCGACAGGACCACCACGTATCGCGAGATGGACATAGGATTTTGCCCGGAGCAGGTGGAGGCGGAGATCCGCGTCCGGTGTGACGCGAGGCATTGTGCGTCGGTGTCCGGACTCCCCGGTGCTTCACGTTCCATCCGGTAACGCGGCGGTGATATCATGCACCGTTCAGAGAATGGGGTAGAGGAATGTGTCCACGCGAGCCGCAGTGGTCGCTTGAGCCAAGCTACGAAGCAGAACTTCGAAACACGTGTCACTGCGGGCATCTTCTCGGGTCGCATATTGAATCGGAGCGTTCGATGCTGGCGGGCTTCGACTGGCAGCTGATCGATCTGCGCTGTACCGCCCTCGGTTGTGAGTGCAGTAGCTTCACGACGAAGAAGTCATGAGTCTCCCCCGGTCCTAACGATTCCTCCCGCGGCTGGCGGCACAAGCGTATAAAGCTTTGTCACGCAGCACGGCCACAGAGTCCCTGATCGCGCCGGGTCTGTTGCCTGAGGTGCCCGCCCGTGGCGCCGAGTGCGCCGCGGCGCTGGAGATGCTGGACCACCTGGGGCTGGCGGGCCGGATCAGACCCGGATCGACCAAGGGCGATGACGGCGGCGACTTCGTCCTGGCCCTCCGGCGGCTCCAGGTCACGCCGCACGTGGCCGAGAACAGGCCGAGGGGTTCGAGTGCGGTCGATCAGCGCGCCGCGCGCCACACCGACGACGTGGTGGGCCGATGGAAACGCAGACGCGCGGACGAGAACCTTGGGATGGCTCAAGACCGTCGGTCTGTTGCACAGGGACGCGCCCCCGCGGCTCGGGCCGGCTGAGCTGGATGTTCGTCTTCGGCTCGGCGGTCTACAACCTGGTCCGCTGCCGCCAATGGACGCGGCGACGGGATAAGCCGGCAGGCTGTGCGGGAACGTCCGCGACGCCATTCGAGGCGGCACGCCAAGCCGCGCCGATTCGAGTCCGACGTCCTTCGAAACATGTACGACGTCACGCTTGTGTCTTTCACCCGATTCCTTCGCATCCGGCTCGAGCGTGGGACGCCGCGCGCCCGCCGACTTCAGAGTCAGCCGCTACCAGTGCCAGATCTGGTCGTACCCCCCGAAGAGCTTCGGGAGCTCCGCGCTTCCGACCGATTTAAGGCCGCGAATCAGGTCGGACGTCTGGATACCGCGCCGGTCGAGGTCGTCCGTCACGACATACACGCTCACGCCCTTTTCGATCAGCCTCGCGAGATCATCCGCAATCCGTGGTGGCTGCGTCTGCTTCCGGCCCCCGAACTCGAGCCCGGATGCGTCCTGGGCCGTCACGGGGTAGTTCGCGGCATTCCCGCGCAGCAGCACGTCCGTGTGGAGCCCGGCACCTCTCATCGCGTGCGTGAGCCAGACTACGGTGTCATCCTGCTCTTCGAGGGTGCCCCGGTACGCCGTCTCGATCACCTGCAGGACCTTCTTGGCCATCGGCGCGTCCTCCTCGTCACTTGGTCGGGATGACGAGCGTGTTGTCCGATACTTCCGCGAACTTCACAAGGTCGGCGGGGCTGCCACGACGGAGCCCAGGGATCGACTCGGCCGCTCCGCGCTCGTCCACGCAGAGGCCGCACTGCACCCAGTCCACTGTCCCACCCTGGCGCTTTGCTTCAGCGATAATCGCCTCCACCCAATCCTTGGGGTTGGGATGATCCTCCTGAGCCAGGTCGCGGCCGTGCACCGCATTCGGGTGAGGAGCCTGTTTCGAGAAGGGGACGTAGACCGCGCCCTCGTACGCGAAGACGTTCAGGTTGTACCCGCGGCGAGCGGCGATGTCGAGCAACCGGAGCGCTGTCGTGGTCCGCGCATTCTCGTACGGTGGGTCCATCAGCACGAACGTCAGTGTGGGCGTGGGAGCCATCGCGTCCTCCTAGTGCCACAGGGCCTTGCGGCCTTCGGCTAGCTGGTCAATGACGACGTCTAGGGGCGCCGGCTTGACGCCCGAGACGAGGCGGTCCGACGTGATTCCTCGCTCGCGGAGCGAGAACTCGTCGGCGAGGACCTCGACCCCGGTCTTTGCCGCTCGCCCTATGGGCTCCGACATGGCGCTCCGGCGCGCGGGGAACACACCGTTCTGGACGAGAAAGAGGGTCACGGCGTGACCCTCACCGGCCAAGGCTGCGGCTAGATCATAGAAGTACCCAATGTCGTTCGTCTCGGAAGGATCGCGTGACTCAACGAGAAGGTATTTCGGCATCCCATGGCCCTCCCAGCCGGAGCTCGGCGGCCGCCACCGCCGCTGAAGACGGCCTTCCAAGTAGGTCCAGCCAACCCGCACGTCGCCCTTCGCCAGTCCAGTCCGGTCTACACCACAGGCTTCCGAGACACCGTCGAGGCCCCCGACCGAGCAACTTATACGAGCGCAGGACAACGTGTGGACAGGAGAATCTCCAGAACGTTCTGTCTTGTCAAGCGGCTGAGTTCGCCGCCGGCAAGGCCTTGGGCGGTTCCCGCCCCGCTCGCTGGGCAGAGCGCCTCACCTGAAGATGAGGGGGCCTGGAACGAGGAATGCCGGCGCTACCATCACCTGGCCGTCCAGGACCTTTCTGGCGAGCTCGCCGCGTCGCCGCCGGCGCGCGGTCGAGCCAGTCCTCGCTGCCCCGTCAGATGATCGCCGCCGGCGGCGCCCCGCAAGTTTCCGACACTGCCCCTGTCAAGAAGAGCCGATCACTCGCTCGGAACCACCACGAATCGAGGGGATTGCTCCTGGCCCTGATCTTGCCGCCACCGCTGGTCGAAGGAGATGCATCTCGTGCGCAGAGCTTCAGCAGTGGCGTGCGCTGCCATCATCGGAATCGGCGGTCTGCTAGCCAATCAGGCTCTCGTACAAATGGTCAGGCACGTCGAAGGCAGGTCTCGAGGCATTTCCCCCCGCCGGCGTACCGAGACCAGGCCCAGCAGCCTTCCCTGCTGGAGCCGACTGTCGAGGGAACAATGGCTGCCCTGTTGTCAGAGCCAGGCCCTGCCGCTCAGCAGGCCACGGTAGAGGACCAAGCCGAGCGTGTGGCCGGGCGCAGGATCCAGGAGGCTAGGCAGCGCCAGTGCAACGCGGAGTGGGAACACTACCATGAGGCCAAGGCCGAGTTCTGCAAGCTGCCGGTCCCCCGCATCGGCGAGGCTCGATGCTCGCTTGACATCCTGGGTTACGAGCCCTCGGCTCTCTGTAAGTAAACGCGCCTCAGGCGAGCCGGGCGAAAATGACCACGTGCACCGGTAGACTCTGCTGCGATCGACTTTCCCGTTCTACCCGCGGTCGCCAGATAGTCCGTGCACGTCGAGGAGAGCCCGGGCCCCCCGTACGGCGGTGGGGATCGGAGCGATGGGCATTGGAGCGTTCATGAGTCGGTGTCAGCCGCCAGCCCAGCGGGCAGTAATCCTGCCAACTCCCCCGGGGACGGCCCCGAGGGATATAGGGCCAGTCGATAGGTGGGACGCCGCCGGTGAGACCTGGGTCTGACTAGTCCCGCGAGCGTCGAGAGAAGAGTCGGCGCTCGCGAGAGGTCCTTGGCCTGCCCGATTACTTCTTCCGGTTCCGGCGGTGCCGTCTCCAACCCGCTCCAGCGAGCCCGACAAGGCCCGATCCGAGGAGCAGGAGTGTTCCGGGTTCAGGAACGGAAACGCGATCGCATGTCTCTCCTGGGGCGCATTCCACCAGCGCACTGACAGGTCCGACCGGTCCCAGGAGGATTCCTACGAGAAGCAGCTGTGTGAGCCAGAGTGTCCCCTTCATCGCGCCCCCCTCTTCGGGTTGTGGGCAGTTCCCCAAGCACGGAGCCGAAACCTACAACTCACCGGCCTGGGCAAGTGCACGCTGCTTGCCAAAATGAGCAATGTAGCAAAATCAGATGGATGCGGGACCGGGAACGCGCCGAACGCGCAAAAGTTTTCACAAAGCCTGAAACGCGACAGGTGTCGAGGAAAAGGCATTGCGCACCTGCCTTGGAGGCACGAATCGCAATAGGGAACTGTGCGCCACCTCGCCCCCTTTGCAAGTCCGCTCTTGACCCCGTCCCTTGAGCTGGTGCGGGGCGACGAACCGCTCCGAGTTGCCCAGAGCCGTCGGATGCGGCGGCTGGGGTAGGGCGTGTTTGCTCTGGCCGAGGGCAAGATCGGCGTCGGTTAGCTCGGGACTCGCTGGCTTCCCCTCGGCCGGGGACCTCGTCCAACTCGGTCTCGGCGCATCGATCTCGGTCTCCAAGTTATAGGCGCTGCCAGGAGGCCACGCCCCGCCGGCGCCGTCGAGTTCTGTAGTGGACGCCCGCCAGACTGACTCCGGGATTCTCCTGGGTTGGAATCGAGGGTTCACTCGATTCTCTGCTCTCTAAGGGTTTCGCACCATGCGAACGGGAGGGCTTCACCTAACTCGCCCCCTAGGGCTTACCCGACGCGGGAGGGAGAGGACGCGACGTCGCCAACGAGGCGATTCGGTCCGCCCCGCATTGCGACAGCGCGAGTGCGCCGTGAGACATCTCATGGGATGTCAAATCCGAATCGTCGCTGAGGCGACGAGGAGCCGTGAGGGGTTGTAGGGCTGGGATGCATGAGATGGGACAGACCGCGGGCAGCTGCTTCATGGCCCCGACGATGAAGGCGCTTGACCGGCTGGCCCTGCGAGCGGTGAAGCCGGCGTCGGTGGAGGCGATGGGAACGCGCCGGCTGGCCGCTTCGCCGTCGCGATCGAGGAGCGCGACCCTGTGGTCCGAAACGCCACGTCGGTGCCGGCGGACCGGCGAGGCTGGGCACCTCCTCCCTCACACGAGGGGGCACAGCCCGGAAGAGCCAGACCAGTGCCACACACGGCCAGCGCCCGATCGCCTGGACGATCATAAGGGTTGGAGGGGCACCTCCTCCCAGCATCCCGGTGAATACTCTCGACCCGGCGGCCGGGGCGCGACGCTCTCCAGCCACGGGCGCTCCCGTCCGCGTTCCGAGGGTCGGACGGATCAGTCGTACCTCCCCATGGCCCATACCCTCGTCCGTGTGATGAGGGGAATTACCGCGAGTTCTACGAGTCTTCCCCACTCGTAGACTCGTGCCAGGCGCCCAGATGGAACGTGTTCTCGTCGTCGGAGGGAGCCCCGAGGCCCGGCTAGAGGCGGATCGGACGAAGGAGGCTAGCCGGGTTTCAGGACGCCAGCTCCATGACTCGTTCTCGCCAAGCGGGCTCGTTGGGCAGAGCAGGGGGATGTTGAAGCTGCTCGACGACATCCGAAAGGCGGCCTCGGCGGACGCCAACGTGCTGATCCTCGGCGAAAGCGGGGCCGGGAAGGAGCGAGTTTCCAGGACGATTCAGGGGAG
This sequence comes from Candidatus Rokuibacteriota bacterium, assembly GCA_003221455.1. GTDB lineage: Bacteria > Methylomirabilota > Methylomirabilia > Rokubacteriales > CSP1-6 > AR9. The sequence goes on along the minus strand of QHRX01000031.1, from coordinate 7,030 downwards.
TAGCAGTCGTAGGACTGGACCATTCCTCCCGATCAATTGCGCCGCAATTCCCGAGAGTCTGCTGGAGGCCGAGCTCTTCGGCTATGACCGGGGTGCCTTCACCGGAGCTCAGGTTGCGAAGGAGGGTCTCCTCGAGGCCGCTGACGGCGGCACGCTCTTCCTCGACGAGGTGTGCGAGCTGAACCCCGGTCTTCAGGCGAAGCTCCTTCGGGCCGTGGAAGAGGGCTCCATACGCCGGGTCGGCGGGATAAAGCCGATCTCCATAGACGTCCGCTTCATGGCCTCGACGAATCGCGACATCTACGACGAAATGAGACGAGGCCGGTTCCGGGAGGACCTCTTCTTTCGGCTCGACGTCATCGAGATCCGGGTTCCTCCCCTCCGGGAGCGGCGGGAGGACGTTCCCCTTCTGGTGGCTCACTTTCTCGAGGCATGCGTCCGCCGCTACGGCAAGAAGATCGACGGGTGTGCCAACACGACCCTCGAGGTATTGACGAAGTACGACTGGCCGGGGAACGTGCGGGAGCTGAGAAGCGCGGTCGAGCGAGCGGTCGCATATGCCCAGGGGCCGCTCATCGCACCCGAAGACCTGCCCGAGGCGGTCCTGACCGGTGCTGAGCGTCAAGACGGGTATTGCTTCCACGCGTGGAGGAAGAAGACCCTCGCACGGCTTGAAAAGGAGTTTCTCAGGAAGGCCCTTGAGGAGCATGGCGGATGCGTCAGCGGTGCCGCCAAGGCCCTCGGGATTCACCGTTCCACGCTCCAGCGCCTTATGAGGAGACATAACCTCCCAGCCTGGGCTGAGGCATGACCTCCGGATCTGAGGCCTCACCCCACCCGCTGCAGAGCCCCGCTCGGGTGTCGCATCGCTGCGGCAGCAGCCAACCATGCGGAAAGAAAAGTCCGAGCCTATCTCTCCCCCGCGACTGGTGCCGCGGCCTCGCGGCAGCTCTCAAAGAGGAGCGTCGGGCCCTCCAGTTCATCCTTCAATCCCGACACACCTTTAGGAGTGTATTGCGGCCGTTGGAAGGCTGGCAGGAGGTTTGCTGGAAGAGCCTGCAGTGGTTATCGCCGGCGTCGAGGGCCTTCTTGGAGACGACAGCGTCCGGGCCGAGGGGGGTCCTTCAGATCGCCACGTAGAAGTCAGTCAGGGGCAGCGAGGGAAGGAAGGGCACGGGGGACCCGGAAGAGGGAATGCGAAGAAAAGGGTAAGCGCTTGGTTTGGGGGGGAGTGATTCCCTCCGCGGGGCACCTCCGGCGGGGTGCGGGACCTGAGGAGTCCGCCGTTCCTGGCGACTTGGCGCGGAGATCGGCGACCCAAGGCGGTTTCAGGACGCAACGAGGCGGCACTCTCGTAGCGGTTGAGTTGCGGAGGAGGCGGGTTCGCCGACTGGATCGAAGAGGCTGGGGACGTAGTGCCAACTGGCAAAAATTAGGGCGGAGGACAAAACATGAGGCGGCTACAAGTTCTATTCTTTTCTGTACTCATCCTTGGAGCGGCTGCACCGGTGGCCGCATGGACTACCACGAGCGGCGGGAGCTCGTCACTGAACGACTCTCAGGAGCCGGGGAGCGTCCTGGTGTTCCACCGGTTCCAGACTGGGACCGTTACCACCGCAGACCAGGGAGTTCAACCAAGGACCCAGTTCGAGCTCAGCGTGGTTTGCCCCAAGGGCGGCACCTGCCCGAACATGACACCCGTCACGCTCAAGGCCCACTGGGTCTGCAAGGGAGTCGAAGAAGGAAATAATAAAGGGTTCTGCGCGGAGACCGACTTTGAGCTCCACACGACGGTCAACGGGACGCTCGTCTTCAACCCCGCGGGTGTCCAACCGACCAACGTCTTGACCCCCACGGTTAAGGGTTCCCCCGCCGTTCCCGTACCCCCGGTTGATTGCGAGGAGGGCTATCTGATCGTCTGGGTGACCGACACGTCCGGCAACCCGATTGCGTTCGACGCGCTGATCGGTCACGCCGTGGTCCGAGAATTCGCTAATGAGGTCCACGCGTATAACGCCATCCCCATCCAGGCGGCCGGGGGCTTGGGAGAGGGCCCGGGAATCGATGCCGGCGCCCAGATCGGCGTCGCCGGCGGCCCCCTCCTCTTTGACGGGACCATGTACCAGGCGATCACCGGGAAGATCTTTGGAACCGTCCGCTATTCGGGTACGAACTCGACGGTCAGAACGGATCTCATTTTCCTCACCCTGGATCTGAACTCCAACCGCGTGAACGACCTCACCTCCGTAGACCTCAAGTTCTTCAACGAGAATGAGGTCCCGCATTCGACGTCCATCAGCTTCTACTGCTGGAAGGAGTTCGACCCGCGAGAACTCGACCCCAGCCTGACCTCCGACAACCCCAGCTGGGGCCTGAGGGGCCTCGTCAAGTCCAACGCGGCGGTGCAGGGCGGCAATCCTTCCACGCTGCTCGGAATGGTCGAGACCCGAGAGGGACCGTTCATCGAATCCGTTGAGATACCTGACGTGCCGGTAACAATTTGCCAGTACCTGCCCGTACTCGGCTTCACGTGCCTGACGGAAGTCGAAACCGTCACGGCTCAGTTTCCTCTCGTTCGGCAGTACTCGTACCTGCTCTACAACGACAGCGAGCCGGTCGCGACGACCTTCTATCCGAACGACTAGCTCGCCCGACAAGGCGTCCCTCACACGGGGGCGAGGCGAAGGCCTCGCCCCCGCGTCATTTGTTTCCCCAGACGCCGTCAGGCTTCTTGTCTTGTCAATTCCCGGGTCCCTTCGCGTACGCGAAACGGGCGAGCGTCGCCGGCCCCTTCATGGTATATACCCCAGGGCTTTGTGAGAGGGGAGGGCCATGGGCCATGCTGCCCTTCGATAGAAGATCATTTCTCCGATGGATGGCCATCGGGCTCGTTGCGAGCTCCCCTGGCCTCGTACAGTCCGCGTCGCCGCTTCCTACCTACGCGAGGGCCCTTACGCTCGGGCCGAACAAGGAATGGCGCTTTAACCCCCTCCTCATCGACGTGAATGGGGATGGGCATCTCGATCTCGTGGCCACGGCACGGCTTGCAAACCCCGCCCTCCACATGTGGCTCGGTGATGGGAAGGGGAGCTTCTCTCCGATCGCGCCGACGTGGAGCGATATCGGCTACGCCGCCCTCGCCACGGGTGATATCAACGGCGACGGATTCCCCGATATCGTGGGGGCCAGCCACTTTGGCGCCGTGCAGACCCTTCTGAGCGACGGGAAGGGAGGGTTTACCGATAAGATTCTTCGGAGAGAGGACGGGTATGTGGCTGCCCAGCTCGCCGATCTCAACGGGGATGGCCATCTGGACCTGATCCTGGTCGGATATGAAAAGGCCGGCATCGAGATCTATTTCGGCGACGGGAAGGGGAACTGGCAGCTTCACAATACGCTTCCCGAGGTTCGACCCGGCCACACCATGCCGGGCCGGGCCCTCGTCATCGGGGATCTCAATCACGACGGTCACTTGGACCTGGTCGCGGCGTTTCAGCGCTGGGGGATCTATATTTATTACGGCGATGGTCGGGGAGGCTTCACCGGGGGCTCCGTGGATTTTTCCTCCCCGTCGCGGGAGTTTCAATCGCTCGCCCTCGGTGACGTCAACAAGGACGGCCATTCCGACATCGTCATCAATGGCACCGTCTTCGGCCGAAATCAGCCCAACGGACCGGACGTTTATCTGGGGGACGGTCGGGGGGGCTGGACCGCCTCGTCCGCCGGCTTGAAGGTCCTGAAATTTGGCTCGGCTGGGGTCGTGCTCGGAGATCTCGATGGCGACGGGAACCTCGATATCGTCGCTGCAGGAAGCACTACGGGGAACACCGAGGGCGGGAGTGGTCTCTTTTGGTTTCGGGGGGATGGGAAGGGGGGCTGGTCCCTTGTTCGGGAGAGCGGGTTCCCGAGCAAAGGCCTATCGGTGATTCATTCCATCACACTGGCAGATGTGGATCACGATGGACTTCCTGAGATCATCGCCCTTCACGGCAGAGAAGCTGGCAGCATCACGATTTGGAAGCGGCGATAGGGCGGGTGACCCAGGGAGGCCCTGGAATCACGCCGCAATGACCAGCATACATCTCGCGACGCGTTCCGTCGTGCCGCCGATCGCTTCCCCGGCCGATGAGTGCTCGGCCCATGTCAAGTCGCAGACGATCACCCGACGGCGTATGCGCTGAGACCGAGCGGGAGCGTGGGGAACACTCCCACAGTAGGATGACTGGGGGGTCGAGACGGACGACGGCGCAGAGCGCGCGGGTGACCGCCGCGCCATAGGCCAGGCTCCGGCCCCCCCCGTTGAGCCGGGCCGTCTATCTTTGTTGCGGTGTTCGATACGCTCCCGCGAGCGCCCCTTCGCTCGGCCACTACGCCCCAGCCCCTTCAGCACCATTCTCCAGTGGAACGATCTGAGATTAGTCGGTCGGCGGCGCCTGAACTGGCTCCGGGTGTGATCGGGGAACGTCGTCGGGGGGCTTCGCGGAAGAGATGTTGTCCGGCAATATCGGCGGCCCGGCCGGTTGTGCGCTGGACTGGCTGGCCGGTCGCGATGCGGGTTCCGTTGCTGATGTCGACTGGGTCGACCTCGGGCCTGGCGTCAGGACCGTTGAGGTTGTCGGCGCCACCCGGGCCGGGGGCTTTGTCAAATAGTGATACCAGCCGAGGGCTCCCAATACGACGACGGCGACGACCGCCCAGCCCCCTAACCGACGTCCCCAGTTCGCCTCCTGGAACTTGATTGGCTCGTACTGGATCCTCTGAGGATTGCGATAAGTGTGCCGCCCGCGGGGAGTCGGGGCCGTCGCTCCGCTACTCGGCGGACTTGGCTGCGCGGGACGCCTGGGTGAGCTCATCGCCAATTCCGAATGGCAGTGTCTCTAGTATCAGACTAGTGTCTTGTCGGAGATCTTGTCAAGACGCGTACGCGTGTCGTGCGCGTACGCGCCTGTGTGTATTCGCCGAGCGACTTGATAGAAGGAGGATGTGTTAGGGAGAGAGATCAGGCGGCGACCCTCGCGCCCGTCCCTTCACGCGCACCCTGTCGACCTGAGAGTCGTCACGCGCCGTTGGCTCAACACGGTCCACCCGCTCGGCGACAATCGCGGAGTTGGCCAAACCCGTTCCAACAGCCAACCGACGCGTTGACCGCCACGCGGATGTTGCTGACGGAGAGAAGTTCCGAGCGTCGGCGAAGCGTGTGAATCCGCGCCCTCGCCCGACTCCGGTTGGAACCTGATCGAACGCGAGCCGTACCCGCGGAGACTGACAGTCCGTTATTATTTCGCCAGCTTGCCGATCTGACAGGCAGCCTGGGGAGTCTGGGACCTCGCGAGAAATCAAGGCTTAAGACGAAATGTCATTCTGACGGACCCTCGTAGGAAGGCGGCATCGTTTGTGCACTGTCACGACGCGATGAAGAGCGCCGGGGCAGTCGCGGTACCGATTTCGCGTCTCAGCAGGACGGCAGAGCTCCCCCCCTCGACGTTCGCCGGCACCCACGGGAGCTGCCGGGGCTATGCCCTGTCGGAACTGGTCGTGGTGGTCGCGATCATCGGGATCATGGCGTCCGCCGCCGTTCCCTGGCTCTTGAGCGCCCTTCCCGGGGCGACCGTCACGTGGGGGGCGCGGGAGATCCAGGGTTCGCTGATGCGGGCGAAGATGATCGCGATGAGCACGCGCCAGACGATGTGCGTGAAGGTCGTGTCCGGGGGGTATCAGTTCGTGCAGGGCGGGTGCGCGGGCACGGTGTGGACGGGCCCGGGCACGGACTCCACGGGAACCTTCCGCCCCTCTCCGAGTTCCTTCACGGTGACCAACAGCGGGACGAATCCGATCTTCACCCCGTTCGGCAACGCCAGCCAGCCCGGAGCCCTGACGGTGACGGCGAAGGGCGGGGGCAGCCGGACGGTGAGCGTGACGGCCTCGGGCCAGGTCACCATTCCCTAGAGGACGATCATGGCAATGGTCACGCACGAACGGCGCTCCGGCCTCCCCCGACCTCACCGCGGCCTCGCGGCGGCGTGGCACGACCGCCGGGGGTTCACCCTCACCGAGCTGCTCGTGACGCTGGCGATCATGGGGCTGGTGATGGCGGCGCTGGTCGGGGTCCAGGTGAGCGGCAACACGCTGGTTCTCACCGGCGAGAACCAGGCGCAGGCCCAGCAGGCGGCGCGGACCGCGATGCTGATGGAAGAGGATCTGCGGCTCGTGGGCTATGGCTACCCGCCGGCCCTGACCGCGATCACGGGGGCGAGTCAGACCTCGATCACCTTCTGGGCCGACCTCAATAACGTGTCGACCACGCTCTCGGCGGCGCTCGCGGCCGGGGCCAAGACCTTCACCGTGGCCGGCGGCCTGGGGATCAACCCGAACGATACGATCTATCTGGTGAACGGCAGTAGCTCGGATGCCCTGACCGTCAAGACCGCCGTGGGCACGACTATTACCGTCAACACCGGCCCCGTGAACGCCTACCCGACGGGCGCGCTCGTCGGGCGGCCGCTGCCGGTCACCTACTCGTGGGCGGGCAGTACGCTGTCCAAGGATCCGGGCGACGGGACGGGGTCGCAAGCGCTGGCCACGGGGGTGCAGGTGCAGCAGTTCAGCTATTTCGACACCACGGACACCGCGATCCTCACGTCGAACCTCGCGGCCAATCTCGCCAACATTCGGCGGGTGGCGATCACCATGACGGCGAAATCGACGGCGCCGAATCCCTGCAACGCCCGCAGCTTCACGGTGACGACCTACGTCCGGCCGAGGAATCTCCCGTGACGACGACCGGCCGACCGCGGAACCTGAGTGACGGAGGGAGCAAGACTATGACGCGACTTCAAGCACGGCACCTGCTGAGAGCCGAACACGGCTACGCTTTGGTCCTCTCCCTTCTCATCTTGCTGGGCTTCTCGGTCTTGGGCCTCACGCTGGTGACCCTGGGCACGACCGAGGTCGCGTCGTCGGCGAGCTGGAAGGACTACAGCAAGGCGTTCTACGCCGCCGACGGCGGGCTCGAGTCGGGGGTGGTCGGATT
>QHRX01000330.1 GCA_003221455.1 Candidatus Rokuibacteriota bacterium | reverse complement strand
CCGGTACCTCCTCCTGCCGCGGAACCGTCGTCTCGGCGGCCGTGAACCCGTCGGATCGCTGTTGGGAACGGGTGGGGCCAACTCCGCGATTGTCGCCGAACGGGTGGACCTTGGTTGAGCCAACGGCTCATGACGACTCCTAAGGCGAAACGGGCTGCGCGGGAAGCGACGGGAGTGCGGGCGGCCGCCCGATTTCCCTAACACGTCTCCCATACAAGGTCTCTCGCCGAATGCACGGGCGAATACACTCACGACGCCCGGACGACACCTAGACGATTCTTGACAAGATCTCCGACAAGGCACTAGTCTGAGATTGGAGACACTGCCATTCGGAGTTGGTCGTGAATTCAGCCAGACGTCCCGTGCAGCCAACTCCGTCGAGTAGCGGAGCGACGTCCCCGACTCCCCGCGGGCGGCAGAGTTATCGCAATCCACAGAGGATCCAGTATGAGCCAATCGCGGTCCAGGAGGCGCAGTGGGGACGTCGGCTAGGGGGCTGGGCGGTCGTCGCCGTCGTCGTATTGGGAGCCATCGGCTGGTATCACTTTTTGACGAAGCCACCCCTTCCGGTGAAGCCGAGTGCCGCAACAGTCCTGACGCCAAGTCCGAGGTCGTCGCAGTCGCCATCAGCGACGGAGTCCATCCACCCCAGCACCCAACCGGCTGGGCCGGTGCCGCCGCCGGACAACGTCTCATCCGCGAAGCCGCCCGATGACGGTCTCCGAACGCATCCGGAGGGAACCCCGGCCCCGCCGACCGACTGATGTCAGATCGTTCTGCAGGACAATGGCCCGAGAGGGACTGCCTCGGAATATCCAAGCGAAACGGCGCTCGGCGCTTCTTCGCCGTCGGCTGACGGACCCCCGACGAGCCTGGCGTAGGACTCGTTTTCCCGCTCCCGCCCCGCGCCGGCCCGACGCGTGCGCCGTCGGGGCGACGGTCATTCATGGACATTGGTCAATGCCCGGCTCAGTTCCGCCCGCCATCCCGGCTATCGCCGTTTCCACACCGTGATGCTCCCCTCATTGCCGCCAGTGAGGGCGACGATCTCGAGGAACCCATCGTGGTCCAGATCGGCCAGCGCGAGGCTGTGGACCACCGACAACCCGCTCGTCGGCAGGCCGCTGGCCTCCACGAGACGCCAATCTCCCTTTCCGTCGCCCCTGAACCAAAAGAGCCCATACCCGTCCCGGACGCTTCCGGTATTGTTCCCCCCGGTGACGATATCGACGTTTCCGTCTCCATCGACATCCCCGAGCGCGATCCCGGTCGAGGCGAATTTCAGGACCTGTAGCCCGGCGGACAAGGCCTTCCAGCCTCCGCGGCCGTCTCCCAGATAGACGTCGGGCCCCTGGGGCTGGTGCCGGCTGAGGAAGGTCCCGTTGACGACAAGATCGGGATGGCCGTCCTGGTTGACGTCTGCGACGGCGAGCGACTGAACCTCCCGGGGCGGCGAACGGAGATCCACGGGACCGCCCGTGAAGCCGCCCCGGCCGTCGCCGTAGTAGAGATAGAGCCCCCAGCGTTGAAAGGCTGCGACGAGATCCGCGTGACCGTCGCGATTGAGATCCGCCACCACAAGGGCCCGACCCGGCATGGGCTGCCCCGGCCGCGGCTCGGGGAGCGTCGTGTGGAGCTTCCAGTTCCCGGCCCCGTCGCCGAGGTAGACCTCGAGGCCGGCCTTCGCCTGTCCGACCAGGATCAGGTCGAGATGGCCGTCCCCGTCGAGATCCACGAGCTGGGCTGCCACGTAGCCGTCCTCTCGCCGAAGAGTCTTTTCCGTGAATCCCCCCCGGCCGTCGCTCAGGAGGGTCTGGACGGCGCCAAAGTGGCTGGCCGCCACGATGTCGGGAAACCCGTCGCCGTTGATATCCCCGGTCGCGAGGGCGGCGTAGCCGATGTCGGTCCAGGTGGGCGTGAGAGGGGTGAAGCCGCCTTTGCCATCGCCGAGCCACATATGGAGAGCGGGTGTCACGAGCCGGGCGGTTGCCACGAGATCGGGATGCCCGTCTCGATTGAGATCGACGACGAGCGGATTGAAGCGCCATTCCGTCCGGGGCCCGAGCGTGAGAGCCTTCACGTAGTGGGGGAGCGGCGGCACGAGTCCGACAAGGCCGGCCCAGCCGGCCAGCAGTCCCGCGGCTGTTAGGAACCCGAGCCATCTCCCTCCGGAGCCGAACAGAAGACCTCGGGTGTCGCGAGACGCCATGGTGTTTGCCATGGCCGGGCCGCGCGCGCTCGGCTCCTGTCCGTGCTGCTCCACGGAATCAGGTGCGACCCGGCCAGAATCCTGACAGGACTTCCAGCGACGATAAGAGAGACGGGGGCTGGGCCTGCACCCAGCCCCCGGGACAGGAATGGCGTCCTGGCAAGTCTACGGCAGCTTGAGCGGCGGCAGGGACGGCACGACGGACGGCACTCGGGCGGGCACTGGCGCCGAAGGCACGACGGGCGCACCGCGGCGCCAAATGGTGTCGGACGACAGAAAGAGAGTCGTGCTCGTCTCGAACGATGGGTCATAGTACACCGAGTAGGCATAACCCCGGAACGGATCCGGCGAGCCAGAAGGCGACGGAATCACCTCGCGGGTCTCGATGAGACCGAGGCGGTCAACTCCACCTCAGTCCAGCAGACGAACCGGGTGCTAGCCGAGGTCGGCCGCTCACCCGCGTTGTAGAAGTTGAACGGAACGTCGACGACATCGTTAAAGCCATCGTTTGCAAGCTCGACGTCTAGGGTCAGAAGGGTGAGGAATGTCTGGGTGTTGGCATCTTCGAAGTGGAGGGTCCCGGAGATCCCTGACGTAAGATCCTGGTAGGAGACGCCGTCAAAGTCCAGTTCGCCAGAACTGGTGGCCGTGAAGACGGGAGTGACGGCCTGGATCGCGACCGGGGTGTACGCCTTGACCTCAGTTACGTCGGAGTGCCGCACGACGGCGTCGCCGGTCAGCCCGTTCCAGCTGACCGGCGTGCCCTCAGGAAATTCCACCCAGAGGATCAGGAAGCCCTTGTCGCAGGGGGGCGGGGGAACGAGGTCGGTCCCGCTCAGGGCGCCCTCGGGGCTTATCCAGACCGTCCCGTTGATTGTCAGGTGGAGAACAAAGTCGACGTCTGGACAGGTCGGGCTGACGGCCGTGGGGTCCCCTGGGCAGACCCAGTGGGCATGGATCGGAATCGAGGGAATGAGACTGGTGACGCCAATGGCGCCGCAGGTGGTGCTTGCGCCCGGTTCGGGGGGGCACTGGAG
>QHRX01000030.1 GCA_003221455.1 Candidatus Rokuibacteriota bacterium | reverse complement strand
CTGAACAGGAATACCTCGGGGCTCACGAAGCGCGTGTAGTGGGCGTAGAGGCTTCCCGCTGCCCCCGCCAAGGCCGCGCTCAGCGCCGTCGCCAGGGAGAGGTAGCGCGTGCCGTCCACGCCCACCGAGGCGGCGAGGGGCTCGTTCTCGCGGAGCGCGATCAGGGCCCGGCCGATGCGCGAGCGGACGAGGCGGGCGCAGAGCACGTACGCCCCCGCCGCCACCGCGAGAACCAGGTAGTACACCGAGCGCTTGGTGGCAAACGCGAATCCGAGAAGCTCCGCCGCGGGCACGCCCGGCAGGCCGAGGGGGCCGTTCGTGAGGTCCATCCAGTTGACGCTCACGAGCGAGACCACGCCCGCGAAGGAGAGCGTAACGAGGACGAAGTACGCGCCGCGCAGCCGGATGGCGAGCCGGCCGGTCAGGTAGCCGATCCCTCCCGCGACCGCGACCGCGGTGGCAAAGCCCGCCGAGAAGGGCCAGGCAAAGCGGAGCGCGAGCAGCGCCGAGGCGTAGGCGCCGATTCCGAAGAAGGCCGCGTGGCCGAGCGAGAGCAGGCCGGCGTAGCCGAGGAGGAGGTTCAGGCTCAGCGCGAGGATCGCGAAGATCCCGGCCATGATGAGGACGTGCAGGTGATACGGGCTCGGCAGCCAGAGGGGAACGGCCAGCAGGCACAGCACCAGTGCGGCGCGCAGGGGCCGACGGGGCGCCCGGGCCATCGACGGTTCTATCCGACGCGCCCGACACGGGCGAAGAGGCCGGCGGGGCGGAAGAGGAGCACGAGGATGATGATGACGAAGCCGACGGCGTCGCGGTAGCCAGACGAGACGTAGCCGGCGCCGAGCTCCTCGGCGACGCCCAGGAGCAGGCCGCCGAGGGTCGCCCCCGCGAAGCTGCCGAGGCCGCCCAGGATCACGACCGCGAAGGCCTTCAGCGCGGCGAGGTCGCCCATCGCCGGGTAGACGAGAAAGATCGGGCCGAGCAGGGCGCCGGCGGCGGCCGCCAGCCCGGACCCGACGGCGAACGTCAGCGTGCGGATCCGGCCGATCTCGATCCCCATGAGGGCGGCCGTCTCGCCGTCCTGGAAGGTCGCGCGCATGGCCACGCCGAGTGAGGTCCGATGGATCAGGAGGTGCGCGCCCAGGATCAGGACGAGCGCCGCGCCCAGCACGGCGAGCCGGAGCGGCGCCAGCGAGACCGGGCCGAGCACGACCGGCGGGGTCGGAAACGGGTGGGCAATGCTGCGGGCGACGCCGCCCCAGGCGAGCAGCTCCCCGTTCTGCAGCACGATCCAGAGGCCGATCGTCGCGAGCATGGTCGTGTCGATCGATTCGCCGGCGAGCGGTCGGAGGAGCACCCGCTCGCAGGCGGCACCAGCGAGGCCGCCGCCGAGGATCGCCGCCGCGACGGCGAGGAGGAAGTTGACGCGGAGCATGCTGGCGCCGGCGAAGGTCAGGTAGGCGCCGAGCGTGTAGAACTCGCCGTGGGCGAAGTTCACGACGTTCATGAGGCCGAAGATCAGCGTGAGGCCGATGCCGAGCAGGGCATAGGTGCCGCCGAGGACGAGCCCGTTCAGCAGATGCTGGAGAAGGACCGCCACCTACTTCTGGACGAACGCCGGGAGCGCCGCCTTCCCGTCACGGATCTGCACGACGAAGATGCTCGGCCGGCTCTGTCCGCTCTCGCGGCCCGGGGGGCCGTCCTTCTCGAACCTGATGGGGCCGTTCAGGCCCATCACGTCGACCCGCCAGAGCGAGTCGCGGATGGCCGTGGGCTCGGGGCTCCCGGCGACCCGGATCGCCTCCGCGATCGTCAGGATCCCGTCGTGGCCGCGGAACCCTTCGGTGAGCCCCTCGAACGGGTTGCCCCGCTTCGTCCACTCGGCGACGAAGGCCTGGGCCAGCTTCGGGGCCGGCATCGCCTCCGGGAACCAGGGCATGAAGAACACGATGTGGTACGAACCGTCCGCCGCGGCGCCGGCCTGCTTCACGAGCTGACTCGGCGACGAGCTGCCACCGGTGGTGATGACCCGCACCAGGACGCGCTGCTCCTGGGCCTGCCGAAGGACGAGCGTGATCTGCTCGACCCCGGTCGTCAGAAAGAGCGTGTCGCCCCCCGCGCTCTTGATCTTCGTGAGCTGGGCGCTCATGTCCGTCGCCGCCTGGTCCATGTACTCCACGGTGCCGACCCCGAGACCCCGCCGCCTCAGCATGCCGCTGAACGCGAGGACCGCGCCGCGGCCCCAGTCGGTGTTGACGGCCATGAAGTCCGCCTGCCTGACACCGAGCGCGTCGAGATACTTCTCCACGCCGAGCGCCTCCATCTCGCTGGTCGGGCTGATCCGGAAGACCCAGGGGTTGCCGCGCTTCGTGATCGCCGCCGCGCTCGAGGTCTCGACGACCATGGGGACGCCGTACTCCTCGAGCTTTGGCATGGCGGCGAGTGTCATCGAGCTGCCCCACGCGCCCATGAGGACGGGCACGCCGTCGCGGACGATCAGCTTCTCGGCGGCGCTGGCGGCTTCCTTGGGATCGGACTTGTCGTCCTCGATCAGGAGCCGGAGCGGCCGGCCGTTCACGCCGCCGCGCGCGTTGATCCAGTCCCGCGCGATCTCCGCACCCATGCGAACGTAGTTGCCGGAGGCGGCGACGGGGCCGGAGAGCGGCTCGATGACGCCGATCTTGATCGGCGGCTCCATCGTCCCGCCGCCGGTCGGGACGACCGCGAGCGTCGTCGACAACGCCACGATGCCGGTCAGGAGCGGACGACGCACCCGAGCCACCTCCGAGCTGGCCGCGGTCGCAAGAGCGGCTCCACTCTAGGAGGGCCCCGTTGGGCTGTCAAGCGGCGCGCGGGAGTGTTGTAGGGAATGTGGGGGGCCCGAGCGGCGCCGGCCGGACGATGCGCGAGCGACATGAGGCGTCGGGGGTTCCCCCTCCCCCCGACGCCCGGTCCGGCGGCCCGTCTCCGACGCGTGCGCGCCCGGTTACTCGCCGCTCTGTTGGAGGAGCTTGGCGACGAGGCCGGTCCAGCCCGTCTGGTGGCTCGCGCCGATGCCGGCGCCGGTGTCGCCGTGGAAGTACTCGTAGAAGAGCACGAGGTCCCGCCAGTGGGGGTCCGTGCGCCATCTCTCGACGCCGCCGTGGACCGGTCGCTGCCCACCCGGGCGCCGCAGGAAGATCCGGACAAGCCGGCGCGAGAGCTCCTGCGCGACCTCCCAGAGCGACGCAAGCCTGTCCGACCCGGTGGGGAGCTCGACCTGGAACGTGTGGCCGTAGTACCAGTCGAGCCGCTGGAGCGCCTCGATGAGGAGGAAGTTGAGGGGCACCCAGACCGGGCCTCGCCAGTTCGAGTTGCCGCCGAAGAGCCCGGTCGTGGACTCGCCGGGCTCGTAGGCGACCCCTTCCGTGATCCCGTCGCAGGCGAACCGGTACGGGTGATCGCGGTGGTGCGCGGAGAGCGCGCGGACGCCGCAGGAGGAGAGGAACTCCTCTTCGTCGAGCATCCGCGCCAGCACGCGCCGGAGCCGCTGGCGGGGCACGAGGGAGAGAAGGCGCCGCTCGCCGTCGGCCGAGCGGCGGGTGGTGTCGAGGTGGGGGTGGAACTCGGGGCGATGGTCGATGAACCAGCTCATGCGCCGCTTGAAGTTGGGCAGCCGGTCGACGGCCTGCGGCTCGAGGGTCTCGACCGCGAGCAGCGGGATCAGCCCGACGATCGAGCGGACCTTGAGGCGGTGGGTCGCGCCGCCGGGCAGGTGGAGCACGTCGTAGTAGAAGCCGTCCTCCTCGTCCCACAGCTCGATCCCGGAGACGTCGTTCAGGGCGCGCGCGATGTAGACGAAGTGCTCGAAGAACTTGGAGGCGACGTCCTCGTAGGCGGGGTTGTCCCGGGCGAGCTCGAGCGCGATCGCCAGCATGTTGAGGCAGTACATGCCCATCCAGGAGGTGCCGTCGGACTGTTCGATGTGGCCTCCGGTGGGGAGCGGCGCGGAGCGGTCGAAGACGCCGACGTTGTCCAGGCCGAGAAAGCCGCCCTGGAAGATGTTCTGCCCCTCGGGGTCCTCGCGGTTCACCCACCAGGTGAAGTTCAGCAGGAGCTTATGGAAGACGCGCTCGAGGAAGGAGCGGTCCGCGCGGCCGCGCATGCGCTTCTCGATCTTGTAGACCCGCCAGGCGGCCCAGGCGTGCACGGGCGGATTCACGTCGGCGAGGGCCCACTCGTAGGCGGGGAGCTGGCCGCTCGGGTGCATGTACCACTCACGGAGGAAGAGCACGAGCTGATTCTTGGCGAAGTCGGGGTCGACCAGGGCCAACGCCACGCAATGGAAGGCGAGGTCCCACGCCGCGTACCATGGGTACTCCCACTTGTCGGGCATCGAGATCACGTCCTCGTTGTAGAGGTGGCGCCAGCGGTGGTTGCGCCCGGTCAGGCGCGTGGCGGGCGGCGGCGGGCCGGCGGGGTCGCCGTCGAGCCAGCGCTGAACATCGTAGTGGTACCACTGCTTGGACCAGAGCATCCCTGCCAACGCCTGCCGCATGACCTGCCTGCCGTCCGGGGAGAGCTTGTCGGGGACGACCTCGGCGTAGAACTCGTCGGCCTCGCGCCGGCGGGCGTCGAAGACCGCCTCAAACTCGGCCCCGAGCGGCCCGGACCCGGGCGGGGCGTCGGTCAGACGCAGGCGGACCTCCCGCGGGCCGTCGGGGGCGATCACGACACGGTACCGGGCGGCGACCTTCGTCCCCGTCCGCGCCGGGTTGACCGCGCCCACGGCGCCATGGACGACGAACTCGTTGATCCCGTCCTTCGCGTACGGACTCTGGGCGTCGACGCCCCAGAGGCGCCGGGCGTTGGAGTCGTTCTCGGTGAAGAGAAGGTCGGGGCCACCCGCGCAGAGGAGGCGGCGGCGCCCGAGCGTTGGGTGGTCCGCCTCGACGCAGCGCGCGCCCTCGAGGGCGGGCCCCACGGTAAGCCGGGGGCGCTCGGCCCCGATCTCCCACGACCAGGTGTTCCGAAACCAGAGCGTCGGCAGCAGGTGCAGCTCGGCCGGCTCCGGACCGCGGTTCCAGACCGTCAGGCGAACGAGGATATCGTCGGGCGAGGCCTTCGCGTACTCGACCTGCACGTCGAAGTACCGGTCCTCTTCGAACACGCCGGTGTCGAGCAGCTCGAACTCGGGGGCGGCGCGGCCCCGGCGGCGGTTCTCGGCGACCAGGCCCTCGTACGGGTAGGCCCGCTGGGGGTACTTGTAGAGCCACTTCATGTACGAGTGGGTCGGGGTGGAGTCGAGGTAGAAGTAATACTCCTTGACGTCCTCGCCGTGGTTACCCTCGATGCCGCCGAGGCCGAAGAGGCGTTCCTTGAGGATCGGGTCCCGGCCGTTCCAGAGCGCCAGCGCGAAGCAGAGCCGCTGGTGGTTGTCCGAGATGCCGGCGAGCCCGTCCTCGCCCCATCGGTAGGCGCGCGAACGCGCGTGGTCGTGGGGGAAGGATTCCCAGGCCGTGCCGTCCTCCGAGTAGTCTTCGCGCACCGTGCCCCACTGGCGTTCGCTCAGGTAGGGGCCCCAGCGCTTCCAGTGTGCCGTGCGCTGGCGCGATTCCTCGAGCCGCCGCGCCTCGGCGCTGGGTGGGGCGGAGGACTTCGTCCCTCTCTCAGGGTTCCCCCGAGGGAGTGCGGCGGCGGGACCGGCGCGCGGAGCGGACTCGGCAGGCATCGTGCGGAAACGGCTACACGGGAATGAGCGCGCCCGTCACGTCGCGCGCGCCGTCGCCGGCGAGAAGGGTCACGACCGCGGCGACCGAGTCGACGGAGACCCACCCGGAGCGGTCGGCGTCGGGCATGGCGGCGCGATTGGCGGGCGTGTCCATCGTGCTCGGCAACACGGCGTTGACGGTGACGCCGTGCGGCGCGACCTCCCGCGCGAGCGCCAGGGTGAGCGCGATGACGCCCGCCTTCGCGACGGTGTAGGCGAGGAAGCCGGCCATCGGCGGCACCACCGCACGCGACGCGATCGTGATCACCCGTCCCGACCGGGCGCGGAGCATCGCGGGCAGCGCCCCGTGGCAGGCCAGGTACGTCGTGGTGAGGTTGAGGGTCAGCATGCGGTTCCACGCCTCCGGCGGCGTCGAGACGAGGTCGCCCGCGGCGAAGCCGCCGACGGCGCACACGAGGATGTCGACACGACGGTGGCGCGCGAGCACCCCCCCGACGAAGCCGTCCATCGCGGCGGGGTCCGCGACGTCGGCCGGCGTCGCGTGGAGCCGATCGCGCTCGGCCACGGGGAGCGACGCCCGCAGGGCCTCGGCCTCGGCAGGCACCACGAACGGGACGGCGACGACGGAACCGCCGGCGACCAAGCGCCGCGTGATCGCCTGCCCGAGCGCGCCGGTGCCGCCCGTCACGACCGCCACCTTCCCGGCGAACTCCACGGCCGCGACCTACTCCCCCATCCGGCCGGCGCGCCGCGATCGTGGCTGGGGGAGCGGCCGGCCCGGCGCGCGGCGCCGCGACCGCCCTCGATCGCCGCCCATCAAGAGCCGGCGGCGGCGGACGCCTTCGCCGCGAGCTCGAAGTCGAGGACGGTGAGGCCGCCCGCGTCGTGGGTGACGAGGTCGATCGTCACCCGGTTGTAGACGTTCTGCCAGTCCGGATGGTGGTCGAGCTTCTCCGCGAGCAGCGCGACCCGCGCCATGAAGCCGAACGCCTCGGTGAAGTCGCGGAACTGGAAGACACGGTGGAGCTTGCCGCCGGCGATCGTCCAGCCCGGAAGCGACTTGAGCCGCTCGCCGGCGTCCGCGTCGCTCAGCCGGGCCGGTCTCGGCATGGCAGGTCACTCGGCCGGCGCGGGCGCCGCCATGATGGCGGTGCGCTGGATGTCGTCGTACCGGACCTTGGCCACGTCGAAGGCCTCGAGATTGTCCCCGAGCTTCTTGAACGCCTGCTCGAACGGGGGCAGCGTCTTGCGCGCGCGGGTGAGCGGCGTCGTGCGCGCGAGGACGTAGTTCTTGACGTACGGGTGGCGGATCCCACGCTTTTTGAGCTTCGCGACGACGAGAGCCAGCGCCTCGTCCGCCGCGCGGACGAGATCGGCGCGCTCCCGACGCTCCTCGAGGGCCTTGGCGAGGCCGCCCCGGAGGAACTTGTCGACCCTCCGGAGGATCGGCGCGAACGCCCCGCCGGCGAAGCGCTTGTTGGCCTCGTAGAGGAGGCCAAGCGTGATGAAATGCGGCGCCTCGAACTGGAAGGCGAACTCCTCCTCGGTGGCGCTCGGCGATTCCTCGGCGAGCCCCCGGTACATCCGGATCACCTCGAGCGATTTCTCCTTCAGGTTGTGGGCCTTCTCGGTATTGAGGGCGAGGATGAGGAACGCCACCTCGGGCTCGGGCACGAGGATCGCCGGCACGAGGTCGGCTTTGAGCTTCTGGAGCACCACGCGCCGGTGGTTGCCGTTCGGCGTCCAGTAGACGCCGGACTTGGGCGACATCGCGACGATCGGGTCGACGAAGCGGTCTACCCTCTTGACGACCTCCGTGAGGCGCTTGACGTGCGTGGGGGACAGATCGCGCTGGTACGGCGTCGCGTCCACAATTGCCATCGGGAGCAGGCAGAAGATCTGCCAGTGCTCGCCCACGGGGTCTTGATAGAGGGCGAGGGCGCGCCCGCCGTCGCGCTCGATCTGCTCGGCGAGCGCTACGACCGGCGCGGGCGGCGTCTTCTCCGGGTGAACCGACCAGCGGGGCGTCATCGACCTCGGCCACTATGCCTGTCGGCTCGCGCGCGCGTAGAGCGAGGAGATCATCCCCATAGAATGCTACCACCGAAAGGAAGGGCCCGGTGCGGCGACACGGCGGTCGCCTGGTGCGCAGAGTCGCGCGCGGTTGCCGAGTGGGCCGACGGTTCGACGCCCGGAGGTGTCGGCCCCGCCCGACCACGGATGACTCGTGCCGCGGCGGGCTGCCATAGGTCTCCGCGGTTTGCTCGATGCGCGCGCGCCCGCTACGCTCCCGGACCCCCCGCCTACCAGCCCGGTCTTTATGTGGCCAGGTCGGGTGGCCGCGATGAAGCGAGGGTTCTGACGACCGGCTGCGCCCGCGTCGGGGTGGGGGACCGGCGGCCTGCCGTCGGATTCGCACCTGCGACCCGGCGGGCGAGCGCGTGCCGGCGGGGCCGGCGCCGGCCACATCGCAGGCGGAGCCCCCGCCAGGCGGGGTGCGTTGGCGACCCATCGACAGGCCGGCCGACAGATGCCAGGGGGGCGGCCGGCGATTTCGGCGTGGCGCCACCGCAACGGCAGCCGCAACGAGGAGCGCATGCGTCATGATCGAGGGCACGGTTCGCTCCGTGTGACTCCGTACGCTAGGAGGCGTGGGTGTGTCCTCTGTCCAGAGGGGAAGAGATACGAACGCGCGGCCTCGGTGGCCGGACGGCGGCCACCGAGGCCGGTCAGACGATCGAGGCGCCGCCCTAGCGGCTAGCCGTCAACGATTGTCGTTCCCGCCGGCGCGGAGGCGGCCGCGCATCTCACCGGATGGGAAGATCGTCGTGTGGACGTTCGCATAGGCCGCACCCGTCCGGATCGCCTCCAGCACCTCGGCGAAGCCGGCCGCTCCGGGGTCGATTCCCTGCTCGGGACGTGGGATGATGTCGGCCGCGGTGAGCGTTCCAGTTATGGTCGCCGGGGCGGCGGGGCAAGCCTGAGGAACCGGCACGCCGGCAGGATGTGTCAGATTCGTGCACAGGAAGAGCACGATCAGTCCGCTGATCGCGGGTCGGCCGAAGTGAATGTGGGACTGGGTGATCGGCGATGAAAGATTCCGGTAGGTCAATTCGTAGTCGATCGCGGTGCCGTCAGCATGAATCTTCGCGGTGAACTCTCCGCTCGCCGCTGTATTGAGGGTCAATGGCGTCTCTTGATAGCCGGTGAGCCGCGTCTGGACCGCCTCCTCCTCGGCGGCCACCGGCGCAACGACTACCGTCAACAACGCGGCTGCGAGAACCCCTGAGCGCTTCATACCCTACCTCCTTTTTGGCTCGCTGTTCCCCACCGATGTCTCGTCCTCATTGAGTGCCGTGGGACGGGGGGAGATCATCGCACGTTACCAGCGGCGTCCTCCGCCCAGTGCGCCCGTCGGCTCGTTCTCTTTTCACTGCCGGCCGATACCCCGTTATTCGCGTCCTCCTCCCGCTCGCCCCGTCAAGAAGATCTTGGCGCCGCCGCCCACCTGATCGGTCTCAATGAGCTCGACGGACTGCCCGTCGCCGCGGTCGAGCACGAAGGCGGAGTCCTCAGCGCTCACGAAGGTGGCGTACACGCCGGTGGGCTGGGCCGGCCATCGGTTTCGCTCCCGCGTCTCGAATGAGGGCAGCCCACGTTGGCTATCTGGATGTGACCGCCCCGTTTCTCACCCCCTTCCTGAGGCTGAAACGACCGGGGATCGACGGCGGCGCCCCCCCAACCTCGACAGGGATCCTCCCGCAAGTACGCGGAGCCCAGTGGCACCCGTCGGGGGCCTGGGCTATTCGCCTGGTGGCACGAGGAGGTGAGTCCCCGCGCGAGGGCTAATGACTCGAGCCGACCACGTCTTGGCATCAGCGATCCAGTTCCTCGATCAGCGCCCGGATCTTCGGCGTGAGAAGCTCGCGAAGCGCCGCGTCACTCGGTTCGAAGAGGTCGGGCACGTCCAAGACCACGGTCTTCACTTCGCTGTCTGGCCACTGCATCCGGATCAGCTCGAGGTGCTCCATCTCCATGACGGCGACCACATCCGCCCAGGCCACTTCCCTTGTCGTCAGGCGTCTCTTGGCGTGGGAGGCCACACCCACCGAGCGTGCGCGGTGACGGGCGTCGCCGCCGAGCAGCTCATTGAAGATCACCTCCGCCATCGGACTGCGGGCGATGTTTTCCGTGCACACGAAGAGGACGTTCATCTGCCCACGCTAAGTCGGCATCATCTGCCTGGAACGGCGACGGCCCAGCCTGACGGCACCACAGGATGCCGTGTCTGAGAGACACAGCGTCAGGCCACGGCTCCCAGACAGGGTCTCGACCACAACGAGCGTGCGTGTCCCCGCCCCTCTTGCGTCGGAGGGCGCACCAATCGCCGATCAGAGCGTCGGGAGATAGGGGCGCATCATCTCATTATCCTCATGGTCGAGGATGTGGCAATGCACCACGTAGCCGGGCCCCGTGGTGGGGTCAAACGAGAAGAGGTTCTGGCCCGGCTGGACCCCGCCGACCGGGGTCGCCTGTGGCGCCCAGCGGATCACGAAGCGGTTCACGAAGCCGGGGAAGACTTTGACCGTGTCCTTCCAACCCCCCTCGTTGGGGTTGGGCGGGATGATCGGGCCGAGCAGGAACGGGCTGAAGGCCGGATTGCCGCCGAGCGCCCCATCGGCGTTGGGCTTCGAGTAGTCGGTTGGTGGCCCGTAGCCGGGGATGATCATACCGGGCGGATAGTTCACCAGCCCCCAGCTACCGTCTGGCCTGACGCCGGCGTAGGCCCCACCGGGAAAGCGGGAGGCGTAGGCCGCGGTGTAGGTCGGCGCGCCCGTATTCGGATCGATCGCGACCGCCTGCCGGTTGATGAGCTGGAACTGGATGAGGTGGATGTGGATCGGGTGGGCGTCCACCGTCAGGTTGAGGAACTCCCAGACTTCCGTC
This sequence comes from Candidatus Rokuibacteriota bacterium, assembly GCA_003221455.1. GTDB lineage: Bacteria > Methylomirabilota > Methylomirabilia > Rokubacteriales > CSP1-6 > AR9. Next base: position 13,980 of record QHRX01000030.1, on the reverse strand, counting down.
GAGCCGACCCGCGGCAACTCGGTCATCCAGAGGCCTTGGCCGAACTGGTCCGGCTTGGAACCCGGCACCGGCACATCGGGGGGATTGCCCGCCCGGTCGCGCGTGCCCCGCCACTTGGTGTTGTTGATGAGGTCCTCGAGCGGCTGGCCCGTGGGGCCCTCGGCTTCGAAGAGGACGAGCTGCCGCGTGACGCTGGGCTCCACACCGGGGGCGGGCTGGCCGCTGGCCGGGTCGGCCAGGCGGACGATGATCGGCTCTTGGTTCGGCCCACCGCGCAGCGGAGCTCCGCCGGCCGGGTGGTAGGTGGTGTCCTGGCTCGAGAGCGGCAGGTTGACCCGGAACTGCATGACCGAGCGCGTCGGGTCGGACGCGGCGAGCGGGCTGCCGCTCGGGAAGGGGACCTGGGCATCATTCGTCAGCGTGAGGCTCGCGCCGAATAAGCCCCTGAAATCAAGGATGACGTCGGCCCGCTCGGCGGGGGCGAGGAAGAGCCGCGTCGTCGGACTGGGGTCCGTGGCGGGCTGTTCCGGAAGACCCAGCAGCTTGACGGGCCTGTCGAGGAGGCCGCCGTCGGTACCGATCTGCCAGATGGGCGGGCCGACCGCACCGCTCGTCGAATCGGCCAGTCCCATTCGGAGGAAGCGAGCGTTGGAAGCGTTGACGATGCGGAAGCGGTAGCGACGCGGCTCGACGTCGAGGTAGGGCCAACTGCGGCCGTTGACGACGACCACATCCCCGAAGAATTCCGGGATCCAGAACGGGTGGACGCCCGGGTTCCCCGGCGGCCCGTCGACGAGCGAGGGGTTCGCTGCGCTGTCCGGAAAGAGCAGCTGACCATTGGTATCGAACTGGCGATCCTGGATCAACAGCTCAACCTCTTGATTGCCGGCCGGCAGTCGCAGCGAGTTGTCGTGTTCGCCGGTGTCGAACTGGTCACGGATGAAGTAGAAGGCGGCCAACCCGGAGAAGACGTTGATGCGGGTCATGCCCAGGGAGTGGTCGTGGAACCACAGGGTGGTGGCCTGCTGGTCGTTGTGATAGTGGTAGACGGCCGCGTTGCGATCGGTCGCGAACAGAGTGCTGTATCCCTTGCCGTGGCGACCGTCGGGCGTGAACCAGGCCTCGGGGGCCCCATCGAATGCGGACGGGTCCTCGGCGCCGTGCAGGTGGACCACCGTCGGGATCGGGCCCGTGTAGGGGCTGACGGAGCCCATCTGGCGGAGGGGATCGGCCCAGTGAATGGTCTGGTCGATCGTGAGGTACGTGCGGAGGACGGGATTGAGCGGTAGCGAGTTCACGTACTTGATCGTCGTCGCCCTGCCCCGCTGCGCTTCGATGGTCGTGCCCGGCCACGAAGGCCTCGTGTCGTCGCCCACCTGGTAGCCCCAGACGTAGGTCCCCGCGTTGAACGGCGCGGGCAGGCCTGCGTACAGGCGGTCGGGCAGCGTCGCTTGCTGAAACGCGACCATCCCGACCTCGATGAACGAGTCGTCGACGCGTCGGCCGACGAAGGTGGGAAGCGCCTCCACGAACTGGCGGACCCCACCCCCTGGCAGCGGCGTCTGCGGCGTCTGCACGGAGGCGAAGACACGCGAGGCGTTGAAGAGGAGCCCGCCCGTGGGGTCGAGCTGCCACCGTACGAGAGCCCCAGCCCCTACCGCCGCTCCCAGCTGCAAGAATGTTCGCCGAGTCGACACGCTTTAGGCCTCCTTCTTTGCTGGCGCGGCGCCGTCCTCTGGGCGAGGCTTCCGCCCTTCCCACGCCAGCATCAAGATCATGAGGGGGAGCCCGACGACCTGGCCCACGAACCCATCGCTCAGAGCATGGGTGACGAAGCGCGCCAGCGTGGTGACGCCATCGGGTGCGGCCCGGGATGGCAGTGGGACGTGGGAGTGTGTCGGGAAGAGAACATGGACGTGCGTCAGGCGATCCGCCGCGTCGTGAAGGGCTGTGCCCGGCACTAGCACGAGGGCGAAGAGAAGGGCGATGAGACAGGCTCGGCCCACGATGGCCGGGGGGGTCCGTTCACCGAGACGAAGGCGGGTGGCGAGTCGCTGGCCGCCCCAAACGGCGACCGCGGCCAGGGGCAGCGCGAGCAGGGTATCGCTGAGCCAGTGCAGCGCCTGGTAGAGGGGCAGGGCCGCGAGCGTCGGTCGGTCCGTGTGGACGAGCTGCTCGACGCCGATGACGGGGAGAGCCAGCAGCAGCGCCAGGCGCAGCGTCTGGCCTCCGTCTAATGGCGAGACCCGAGCGCGGGCTGGACCGACCTCGACGCTCCGTAGCGTGCCCCCGCGCACTCGGTCGTTCGATTCGATGCGCGCGGCGCCGGGATTTGCGGTATGGGTCACGTGTGTCGCCTGTCCCGTCAGGCGGGTTTCTGCGGCGATTTCTCCATGAGGCGACCCTCCGCGATTTTGCTCAACAGGGTCTTGTAGCTGACCTTGAGGATCCGGGCGGCTTCGACCCGATTCCAGCGGACGCGGTCGAGGACTTCCCTGAGTGCCTTCCCCTCTGCCTCTCGGGCGGCGCTGCGCGCGATCGCGCGCAGCCCGCGTGTGAGGTCAGCGGTCGACGGAGACGGCGCTGGCTCGGGAGGCGGCGCCGGCGCAACGGCGGGATCTGAGCGTCTGATGGCTCGGAGAGCAGCCTCGAGCTCCTGATGACTCCGCTCGGCATTGCCGAGCACGACGAAGCGGTGGACGAAGTTCTCGAGCTCGCGCACGTTGCCGGGCCACGGACAGTTCGCGATGAGGGCGAGCGTCTCCGGCAAAAACTGCCGACTCTGACGGTACTCGCGGTTGAACCGCTCAAGGAATATGGAGGTCAGGACCGGGATCTCCTCCCGCCGCTCGCGGAGGGGCGGCACGTGGATCTCCACGACGTTCAGGCGATAGTAGAGGTCCTCGCGGAACTCGCCGCGGCTCAGGGCGAGCTCCAGGTTTCGATTGGTCGAGGCCATGATCCGGGTGTCGACCAAGATGGTTTCGCCGCCGCCGATTCGCGAAAACTGCAGATCCTGGACGACGTGCAGGAGCTTCGCCTGGAGGGCGAGGGGGAGTTCGCCGATCTCGTCCAGGTAGATGGACCCTTCGTTCGCCAACTCGAACAGCCCCAGCTTTCTCCGGGAGGCCCCGGTGAAAGATCCTTTTTCGTGGCCGAAGAGTTCCGATTCCAGGAGCCCGGCGGGGAGGGCGGCACAGTTCACCTTGACAAACGGCCTGTCCGCTCGCGGGGACGCCGCATGGATCGCGCGCGCCACGAGGTCCTTGCCGACCCCGCTCTCCCCGCGAAAGAGGATCGTCGTGTTGATGCCCGCGACCTGTTCGACCATCTCCCGGATCGCCCGCATCTGAGCGCTGTGTCCCAGAAGCGGGGCATACACGGCGAGGTACGGCTTGCCGAGCACCCGATCCACGAGGGCGACGGAATCCGCACCGGGAGGGGTGACGAGCCTGAGCAGGCGCGGGCCGTCTGCAGCGCGGGAGCCGAAGGGGCGCACCGCCATCAGCGTCGGTCCCTGGTCGCGCCCGGCGAGACTCCGACTGGAGCCTGGCTGGGGGACCCGATGCCCGGGAAAGATTCGTGAGTGCGTACGCCGGCTCGGCCCCGCGACCCCGGCGGGTCGGGGGCAGGGGAGGCCGGCCACCGATCCTCGCGTCCGCACGAGGTCAGCCTCGGCGACGTCGTGCTGCGGGAGGCATTGAACGCCCCCGAAAACGCGCCCGCGACGGTCTGCAGTCGAGTCACGCTGAGCCAACGCCGGCCGACGGGAGCAGAGAGAGCCCTCAGTCCCATTCGTGGACGAGCGGAAAGTTTCGGCAAAGAAATACGCTCCTCGTGCGCAGGCTCACCAAGCAGGCGCGGAGAGTGCGACTCGTAAATGTCCCGGTGTCATCGACGCGTGTCTTCGTGATCGTCAGGGTGACGCTGCCACTTCCGCTGCTCACCGGCTCGCCCGGGAAATTGGTTCCGGGGACCCGGCTCGCGAGCTCCTCGCCCAGCAACGCGCCCGCATGAAGGAAGACATCAGCGGGGCCGTGGTCGCCCGCATAGGTGTACGCGACCGCCACGTGCATCTCTCGTCCGGAACCCTCGGCGAGCCGGAACTCCCTGATCTCGTTTCCAGGTGGCGGGGTGGGGCGACTGGCGTGAGCGGGCGTCCGGCCGAGCGTGCCCGGTGTCGCGACGGCGGGAGCCTCCGGCTGGCGCAGCCTCTGGAGCAGGCTCGCGAACGACTCGGCCTCGATGACCCGATTGAACTCGCTGCGATACGACGAGACGAGGCTGACGCCGCCGATGAGCACGTCGTAGACGGCCCACCGGGCGCCCACGCGGGAGAGGCGATACTCCACGGGGATCTCGCCCCGGCCCGCCGTCACGATCTTGGCCCTGACGGCCGCGGCGGCCTGGTCGATCGACTCCCCTTGGTAGACGATCTGGTCGCCCGCGTAGGCTTGGAGCTTGCCCACGTACGACTGCTCGAGCCGTCCGGTGAAGAGCCGGATGAATTCGGCGCGCTCTCGCGCGGGGGAGCCGTCCCAGTGCCGGGCGAGCGCCCGCCGCGCCATCTCGGGGAAGTCGAAGAGCGAGGCGGCGACCCGATGAATCTCGGTGCGCCGCTTCTCGGCGTTGGCCGGACGGGACAGCTCCGGGTCGCGGAGGAGCCTCACCACTTGCCTGATCGACGATTGGACGACGACGTGCGGCGCCGCCGGAGAGACGGCACTCGCCACGACCATTAGCCACGCCACGGCTGCGTTGTTCATCTTCGCCCCCGCTCGTTTCTGGAAGGCCTGGCGGCCCGCGAAACCGTCCACGGCCTGCCGGCGTCCGCCGGCAACCCCACGAGCGGGCGCAGGCGGACGGCGTCGTCGCCCGCTGCCAGGCCTCCCGGCGCCGCCGAGATGAGCGCGGCGGCGGCTCGGCGCGCGCTCGACTGCTCAGCGCGGCCGAAGAGATATGCCGAGTTCGTCATCGGGGAGGGGAGCACGAGGAGCTCGAGGGAGGGTTCGGCAATCGGCTCCGCGTCCCACGCGCAGACGGCCCCCGAGCGCCTGGCACCCCCGGCGAACTTTCTGCTGGCGCTCGTGAGCGGTTGGGTCATCTTGACGTCTCGTGTTGAGCAATCGCTATGCCAGAGCGATTGGGCGCGGCGGAGGCCAGCGCCGAACGTCCTCAACACCGGGGTAGACTCGAGTCGCGGGGCAGGGCGGAAGTCAGTACCCCAGGGCGACCCTCGTACCGCACGCTCCAGAGGATCAAGGGGTTCGGTGTCACTTCCTCGCCAAGAACGACCCCGAGGCGCCGTCGGTCTCATGCAAAATCCCGGAACCAGGAAGGGGCTGGCGGTGGCCCATTCGCCGGCGGGCGGCGGCGGGTGGCCAAGAATCGCCATTGGCCACTCCCAGCCACTCAACTCCCACTAGCGGGCCGAACTCCCTCTGCCGTAGGATACGGTCTGCGATGAGCCGCCTGGTAGACCTGCTCGGGGAAAGCCCCGGAATCCTTGAACTCTGCGAGAAGATTCGCCAGCTCCTCGCGCGCTCGCAGGGCTCCCGTCGACTCCCACCAATTCTTCTGCAGGGCGAGACGGGAACGGGCAAGGGGCTCGTCGCGAACCTGATCCACAAAGGGGGTCCCCGGCGCGACGGCCCCTTCGTCGAGGTCAACTGTGCCGCGATCCCGGGGACCCTGCTCGAAGCGGAACTGTTCGGCTTCGAGAAGGGGGCATTCACCGACGCCACCCGGGCGAAGGCGGGGCTCTTCCAGGCCGCGGACGGCGGCACGATCTTCTTGGACGAAGTCGGGCTTCTCCCCGAGGCCCTGCAGTCCAAGCTTCTGAAGGTCATCGAGGAGCGGGCGGTGCGCCGGCTCGGCAGCACGGTGAGCGAGCCGACGGATGTCCAGGTGATCTCCGCCACGAACGAGGATCTGGCGACCGCCGTCCGCGGCCGGCACTTCAGGGAAGATCTCTACCATAGGCTGGCGGTGGTCACGCTCTCGCTGCCACCCTTGCGCCACCGTGGCGAGGGGGACATCCTGCTTCTCGCAGAGTACTTCCTCTCCCGCTGGTGCGCGGACTACGACCTCCCGCCAAAGGAGCTGTCCGCCGACGCGAAATCCGCCCTCCTCGAATACCACTGGCCCGGCAACGTCAGGGAGCTCAGCAACGTCATGGAGCGGGTGACGCTGCTCGCCGAGGCGTCGCCGATCACCGCGGCGATCCTGGGGCTCTCGAGGATCCCGCCCCCGGCTCCGAAGGAACCGGCCGCCGCCGACGAGACCGCCCTGTTCGACGATCGGCTGGCCAGGATCGAACGTGAGCAGTTGCTCGAGGCCCTGCGGGAGACAGACTGGAATATCAGCCAGGCGGCCCGCCGTCTGGGCATCACGCGCGGTCGGCTGCGCTACCGGATCACGAAGCAGGGCCTGCGGCCGGAGGGATCGGTGGCGGGTACGCCTCCCAGTGCCGAGCGGCCGGCGGAGCCGTCGATCGTCGCTCCGACCCCGGGCCTAGCCGAGACGGCCCTGGGGTCCGGCGTGCGGTGGGAGCGACGATACCTCGCCTTCCTGCGCGCCGAACTCCAGACGCGCTCCTCACCTGAGTCGGTGCTCCTCATCGGCCGGACGCTGGCGGTCAGCGCCGAAAAGATCCAGAGCTTTGGGGGGCAGATCCAGGAAGTGAGTCCGACGACGATCGTGGCGGCGTTCGGTCTGGACCCGATCGAGAACGCGCCGACCTGCGCCGCGCTGGCCGCGATGGCGATCGAGAAGGCAGCGGAGCGAGCCCGGGGCACCGACCCGACGGCTCCCACCGTCAAGATTGCGGTCGACGCCGGGCAGTCGATGGTCGGCCAGGTCCGCGGGGCCCTTCGGATCGACCTCGGGGACAAGGAGCGGGCGCTCGCGACGCTCGCGGCGCTGGCGAACCTCCCCGAACCCGCGGGCATCGTGGTCAGCGAGGCCGCCGCCCCGTTCCTCGAGCCGCGGTTCGAGCTCATGCGGGTGAGTCGCGGCGAGGGTGACCTCGGCCACAGCTATCGCCTGACCAGACGCGAACGCACCGGATTCGGCCTCGGCGGTCGGGCGCTCAGCGTCTTCGTGGGACGGGAACGGGAGTTCGAGGTCCTCCGCGAGCGCCTCGGAGACGTCGAGCGGGGCCAGGGGCGGGTGGTGGCGGTGGTTGGAGAGCCTGGGGTGGGGAAGTCCCGCTTCGTCTACGAGTTGACGCGCTCCGACCGCGTCCGGGACTGGCGAATCCTCCGGTGCGGCGCGGTCTCGTACGGGATGGCGACGCCGTCGCTGCCGGTCATCGATCTCATCAAGCGCTACTTCCTGATCGACGACGCCGAAGGACCGTCAGGAATCCGCCAGCGGGTGACGCGCAAGGTTCTCCGGGACGACCGGCTGCTGGAACCGTACCTCCCGGCTCTCTTCGCGCTTCTCGGCGCGCCCGTCGACGATCCGCAGTGGCACTTTCTCGATCCCTCTCAGCGCCGCCAGCGTACTCTCGACGCGGTCAAGCGCCTGTTCCTGAGGGAGAGCCAGACACAGCCGCTCCTGCTGATTGTCGAGGACCTTCACTGGATCGACACCGAAACCCAGGCGCTCCTCGACAGCGTGGTCGAGAGCCTTCCGTCCGCCCGCGTGCTCCTCGTCGTGACGTACCGGCCGGACTACCAGCACGGCTGGGGCGGTAAGAGCTCCTACGACCAGGTCCGCTTGCATACGCTGTCGCCCGAAAGCGCGGCCCAGCTCCTCGGTGCGCTACTGGGGGGAGATGCGGCGCTAGAGCCGCTCAAGACCACCCTCATCGCGCGGACGGGCGGGAATCCCTTCTTCCTCGAAGAGAGCATCCGGACGCTCGTCGAGACGCAGGCGTTGGTCGGCGAGCGGGCGGCGTATCGGTTTTCGGAAACGCCGAATCCGATCCAGGTTCCCGCGACCGTCCAGGCGGTCCTCGCGGCACGCATCGACCGGCTCCCGCTCGCGGAGAAGCAGCTGCTGCAAGCCGCCGCGGTCGTCGGCAAGGACGTCCCGCTGGCCCTCCTCCAGGCGGTGGCCGACCTCCCCGAGGACGTGCTGCGGAACGGGCTCACGCGCCTCCAGGCCGCCGAGTTCCTGTACGAGACGAGCTCGTTGCCGGAGATCGTGTACACGATCAACCACGCACTGACCCACGAGGTCGCCTACGCGAGCCTCGCCGACGACCCGCGCCGAGCGCTCCACGCCCGGCTCGTCGACGAGATCGAAGCCCTCTATCCCGACCGGTTGACCCAGCACATCGAGCGCCTGGGTCATCACGCCTTCCGGGGAGAGGTGTGGGAGAAGGCGGTCCAATGTCTCCGGCAGGCCGGTGCCAAGGCGGTCGATCGCTCAGCCAACCGAGAAGCGGTCGCGTTCTTCGAACAGGCGCTCGCCGCGCTCAAGCATCTGCCCGAGCGCGGGGTCTGGGTCGAAGAGGCCATCGATCTCCGGTTCCATCTGCGCAGCCCGCTCACGGCGCTCGGCGAGTTCGCGCGTCTCCGCGACTACCTCCTCGAGGCCGAGAGACTCTCGGAGGTCCTCGGCGGCCAGCGCCGGCTCGGACAGGTGTCCGCCTATCTCACCCAGCTCTACATCCTGGCGGGTGACCATGACCGTGTGATCCGGTCGGGGCAGCGGGCACTCGATCTCGCCGAGGCTATTGGTGAGCTGAGCGTCCGGGTCGTGGCAAACAATTGCCTCGGCGACACCTACTTCTCCCTGGGCGACTATCCCCGATCGATGGAGTTTCACGGGCGGAACACGAAGTTGCTGCAGGGCGAGCTGGTCCGTGAGCGATTCGACCTGGCCGGCTTGCCCTCGGTGCTCTCTCGAACCTGGCTTGCCTGGTCCCTGGCGGAGCTCGGACGGTTCCCCGAGGGGATCGCCTGGGGCGAAGACGCCGCGCGAATCGCCGCGGCGGTCGATCATCCCTACAGCCAGATCTTCGCCGACTTCGGCCTCGGCGGTCTCTACCTCCGCAAGGGGGACTTCGCCAAGGCCCTCACTCCGCTCGAGCACGGCCTGACGCTCTGTCAGGCCACGGGCAGCCGCATCCTGTTTCCGTACATGGCGGGGCTCCTCGGCTCCGTGTACGCGTTCTCGGAGCGCCTCGGCGACGCGGTGCCCCTTCTCGAGCAGGCCGTGCAGACATCCATCTCGCTGAACGTCATGATGGGGCGTTCCTTGCTGGCCGGATTTCTGAGCGAGGCATATCTGCGGGCCGGCCGGGCCGCGGATGCGGTCGAGCTTGCCCAGCGCGCGCTCGATCTGTCGCGCGCGCACCAGGAGCGAGGATGGGAAGCGTGGACCCTCAAGCTGCTCGGCGACGTCGCGTGCCAGGGGCGCATCGATGAGGTGGACCAAGCCGGCGCGTCCTATCGCCAGGCGCTGGCGCTCGCAAGCGAGTTCGGGATGCGCCCCCTCGTCGCTCACTGTCACTTCGGCCTCGGCAGCCTTCACGGACGACGCGGGAATCGCACAGAGGCCGGCGAGCACCTGCGCACGGCGATCGCGATGTTCCACGGGATGGACATGCCCTTCTGGCTGGAACAGGCCGAAGCCCAGCTGGGCGAGTTCGCCGCCCCTGAACCGAAGACCCGCGCCGGACGGCGATCCGAGGGCGCGCACCGGGCGCTGACGACGGGCTCCGGCCCGCCCTCCCTGCTGATCGTTTCGATGGAACGGGTCGACCTCTACGACTACTTCCGCCGACGGTTCGAGGTCGAGGCCACCGGTGACGTCATCCTCGACAGACGATCCGGAGAACGGCGACGGGCCTCGGAGGGGCACGAGCCCGAGCGACGACACGGGGATCGTCGGCTCAGACCCGGGGTTGATCCAGAGCTCAGGAGGCTGGGATTCGCCATCGTCAGCGGGCCGGGGCCGCGCGAGGGGAGCGACGCAGGGGCCCCTGGGCAGCCATCGTAGGGGTCGCCCGACGACCGGGGCGACGCAATCTCGGCCCCTCCCGTCGCGCGTCCTTCGCGGCCTCCCTGTACCGAGCGAGGCCCGCGGGTGCGCCCCGGGGGACGATCGAGCCCGTCGCGGCCGCCGTTGTCATTCCGCGACAGTTCCTCGAGCTCCTCTACCTCTCGTGCCCCCCCGATGACCGACCCAGCGGAGAGCAGCGCCGGGACGCTCCTGCCGTGTTCGCCCACCCAGAGCGAGGCGCCGATCTGGGTGGTCAGGGGCGCCGCCGGCTCGCGGTCGTGCGTCGGGAGGCGGGGTCATACGCCCGATGCCCGATCGCGACGCGCGGAAGCGCCCGGATCCTTCGACGAACAGGGATGGCGATGGGTGGCCTTAGGCGCGCCGTCGGTCTGCTCCTCGCAGTCGTCGTGCGCCGAGTCGTGTGGCCTGCAGGGCTGTGCGGCGTCCTTCCCGCCTGCGTGGGCCAAAGGTCTGGCGTTTTGGGATCACGGCGCTATCATCCGGGTACGATGGGGTCGGGACCAGGCGCCGAACTCGGGGAGTTCATGCGCGGTGACGGCGTCGAGCCGAGCTTAATCGAGCTCCTCCTGTCGGTGGCGGCGGCCGCGGACCGGATCGAGGCGCTGGTGCGCCGCGCCACTCTCGCCCACCTGGTGGGCGTGACCGGCGCCACCAATGTCCAGGGTGAGGCCGTCCATAAGCTCGACGAGGCGGCGAACCGGATCCTTGTCGACGCGGTCCGCGCGAGTGGTCGGGTGGCGATCCTCGTCTCGGAGGAGATGGCGGAGCCGCTCCCGCTCGGCGGGGGGCCGTTCGCGCTCTACATCGATCCCGTCGACGGCTCGTCGAACGCCGACGTCAACGGGAGCCTCGGGTCGATCTTCTCGATCCACGCGGCCGTCCCCGCCGGGCTTCCCCCCGCCGGGCGGGCCCAGCGGGGGTCGGGCTACGTGATGTACGGGCCGGGTACGTCGCTGATGGTCACCTGGGGCCGTGGACTGCACGAGTTCGCCCTCGACCCGGACGCGCGGCGCTTCGTGCTGGCGCGGCCGGACCTCCGCCTGCCGCCCAGCGGCCGCACGTACGCGGTCAACTCGGGCCGCCGCGCTTACTGGACGGCCGGGGTGCGGGCGTTCGTCGACGACCTCACCGCCGACGACGGCAAGCGCGGCCGCCCGTACTCGCTCCGGTACTCGGGCTCGCTCACCGCCGACCTCCACCGAATCCTGCTCGAGGGCGGCGTCTATTGCTATCCCGGCGACGCGAAGGCGGCAGACGGCAAGCTCCGCCTCCTCTACGAGGCGAGCCCCCTGGCCTTTCTCGCCGAGCAGGGCGGCGGGCGCGCCTCGAGTGGGCGCGCGCCCATTCTGGACATCATTCCGCGGACCATCCACCAGCGGGTGCCGCTCTACATCGGCAGCGTCGCCGAGGTCGAGCTGGCCGAAGCGTACGTCCGGCAGGAGGGAGCGCGATGACCAAGCGGGTGAGGGAGATCCTGAGCTGGTACGACAGCGACAACCCCGGAACTCGCGCGAACCTCGCCCGCCTGCTGGGCGCGGGCCGTCTCGGGGGCTCCGGCCGGATGGTGATCCTGCCCGTGGATCAGGGGTTCGAGCACGGGCCCGCGCGGAGCTTCGCGCCGAACCCGGCCGGCTATAACCCGCTCTACCACTTCGAGCTGGCGATCGAGGCCGGCTGCAGCGCCTATGCGGCCCCCCTGGGCTTCCTGGAGGCCGGCGCCGCCGAGTTCGCGGGGGAGATCCCGCTGATCCTGAAGCTCAACAACCACGACCTCCTTCTCGAGGAGCGGGATCCCGTGTCCGCGGTGACGGCAGGCGTGCGCGACGCCCTCCGCTTGGGCTGTGCGGCGATCGGCTTCACGATTTATCCGGGCTCGGCCGAGCGCACCCGGATGTACGAGCAGATCGCCGCGCTCGGCGCCGAGGCCAAGGCGGCTGGGCTCGCGGTCGTGATCTGGTCCTACCCGCGCGGCACTGCCTTGAGCAAGGCCGGCGAGACCGCGCTCGACGTGGTCGCCTACGCCGCCCAGATCGCGGCCCAGCTCGGCGCCCACATCATCAAGGTGAAGCTCCCGACGGAGCACCTCGAGCAGGAGGCGGCCAAGCGCGTCTACGAGTCGACGCGTATCCCGCGGACGGCGCTGGTCGACCGGATCCGGCACGTCGTGCAGAGCGCGTTCGACGGGCGGCGGATCGTGATCTTCTCCGGCGGCGCCCGGGAGGACGACGCGACCATCTTCGACCAGGTCCGGGCGATCCGCGATGGGGGCGGCTTCGGCTCCATCATCGGCCGCAACTCCTTCCAGCGACCGCGGGCGGAGGCGCTCGCCCTTCTCGGCCGAATCATGGCGATCTACACCGGCGCCGAGCCCTGAACGTGGGCTTCCTCTTCCGGGTCGTTATCAATGCCCTCGCCATCGTGCTGGCGGCGGCGATCGTCCCCGGCGTCCGTATCGACGGGTTCCTGGCCGCGCTTGGCGCCGGGCTCGTCCTGGGGCTGGTCAACGCGGTGGTACGGCCGGTGCTCCTGATCCTGACGCTGCCGATCACCCTCCTGACGCTTGGCCTGTTCCTGCTGGTCCTGAACGGGCTCTGCCTGTGGCTCGTCGCGGCGGTCGTCTCGGGTTTCCACGTGGCCGGATTCTGGTCGGCGATCGGCGGGGCGCTGGTGGTCAGCGCGGTGAGCTGGCTCGTGACCGCGGTCGTCAGCGACAGCGGCCGGATCGTCGTCATCACCCGCCGCGGTTGACGGGAGGGGCCGCGCTCACACCGGGCGGCCCCGGTCAGGGGCCTCTCGCGACACGGACGGAGTCGACGATCGCCCGCAGCGTCTCCCGGCGCCCGCGACTCGCCGCGCGCTCTGTCGGCGTGAACAACAGGACGCGGACGACCGTGTCCGTCGAGATGTCGACCGCGTAGATCGGCCCCTTGGTCCGCGTCTCGCTCTTCGGCGTCTCGCCCTCGACGTGCGAGTCGACGAGCTCGGCGAGATGGAGCTCGAGGCCCGCCCGCCCCGAGGGATTCGTGAAGCGCAGACTCTTGACGACGTCCGGACACGTGACGGAGGAGTCCGGCCCGTCGGCGCCGCAGTGGCTCTTGGCCATGTCGGTGGCGAAGCGCAGCACGGCGGCGGTGGTGTCCGGCCGCAACCTGTCCTGCGCCTCAGTCCACTCCTCGACCGAGACGTCGAACAGCCATTCGGTGGGGCCGCCCTGCGCGTCCCTGACGAGCATCCCGATGGGCCGCCCGTCTGGGGTGGCCAGCTCCTTGAGGAGGTAGTCCACCGGGTAACGGAACTCGAGCCCGATCTTGGTGTTGCGGTAGGTCTTCCAGCCGCTCACGTCGGGGGCAGCCAAGGCCACCGTGGCCGCGCCCGCCAACACTGCCAGACCGGTTGCGACGGTGCGGAATGACTGCTGCACAGGTGCGATCCTCCCGGGCGGGTCCCCCTTCGAGCCTCGGCGCTGACCGATCATACGCCAGGCGCGACCCGGTTGTCTCGGGACGGCCGCCGATCACGCCGATCGGCCGGGTGTGCGGGTCGGTCGGGGGAGCGTCGCCGCCCCCGAGTTGAAGCGAGCGCGATGCCGCCGTCGGTCACGAGCGCCGGGCCGCCGTGGCGGCGGCCGGCCGCGGGCGGCGGCGCTCGAGGGCACGTGCGGCGCCTCCGCAGATGCCGGCCGGCAGAAAGATGATGAACAGGATCAGCAGGAGACCGTAAATCGTCTCCGCCATGCCGATCAGGCGGAGACCGAACGCGACCCGGAGGAGCTCGGCCAGAGTGATCGTCAGCGCCGACCCGACCGTGGGGCCGAGCAGGGAGTACATGCCGCCGAGCACGGCGGCGAACACGATCCGGAGGGAGACGTCGATGCCCGCCAGCGTCTCGGGATTCACGTACGAGATGTACTGCGCATAGACGACCCCGCCCACTGCGGTCAAAGCCGCTGACAGCACCGTGATGCCGAGCTTGCAGCGGGTCACCGGGATCCCGACCGAGGCG
>QHRX01000324.1 GCA_003221455.1 Candidatus Rokuibacteriota bacterium | reverse complement strand
GACCGAGGCCCCCGACGGCGGGGGCGTGCCGATCACGCTGGCGAGCCTGCCCGGCGACGGACGGAGCCTCGAGGCCGTGGCGGCGATGGCGTGGGCGATGCCGGGCGCGGTGCCGGCCGTGCGGCTGCTCGGCGAGGCGCCCCATCCCGACGACCGGAGCCGCGAGGTCGAGGAGATCCTGCGCCTGACCGGGGTCGAGGTGTGGGTCGGGCTCGGGCGCGCGGGCCAGCGGCTGGGGGTGGTCCTCCTCGGGCCGCGGCGAAGCGGCGAGGCGTACCTGGCGCCGGCGCTCCGCTTCCTCGAGGACCTCGCCGAGGTGGCGTCGATGGCCGTCGAGACCGCCGCGCTCCACGCCCAGCAGCTCCTGCTCCAGCGCGAGGCGGAACGGCTCGCCCACCTGGCACGGCTCGCCCGCGTCTACGCGGGCCTGGCCCACGAGATCCGCACGCCGCTGACGACGATCTCGAACCTGGTCTCGCTCATGGCCGAGCGCCTGGACGAT
>QHRX01000325.1 GCA_003221455.1 Candidatus Rokuibacteriota bacterium | reverse complement strand
GGGGCTTCATGTAGTCCCGCCAGACGTACTGGTCGTGGACCAGTCGGAAGGCGGCGTCGAACGTCCGGATGCCCCGGGCGAGGGCAAAGTCCACGGATCCGTGGAGCCTGTCGTCGGCCAAGGCGAGCCCGGCCCGGCGCGACCGCGCGCAGGGATGGGGCTTCGAGGCTAGAGCCCCCCCGACGGGGGGTACGTCAGGCGCGAACGGCATCCAGACCGTTCCTTCTACTGGGGGGCCCCGCCGGGCTCCCTGGGTTCACGGCAGAGGAAACGCCCGAAGATCGAGATATGCAACAGGTCCGGGGGACAGTCAATGGCTAGTTTTGGGGCGCCCGAAGCCTTCCCGGGGTGGTCGGCCCCTACGTTAGAATTCAGGAGTGGGGAGCTCGCCTCCCCGCCCTCGAGGATTCACGTGCTATCCTCAGCGTTTTGGCTGCTCGGCGCGGCGCTCGCCGGGCTCGCGCTCCTGGTGCTCAGGGGGGGCCGCGACAAACCCGTCAACCGCTCATTCGCGCTCTTCACCCTGGGCCTGGCCGGCTGGGTCCTCGGCATCGGCGGTCTCGCGGGAGGCGGGCTGCCGCAAACCTGGGGACGGTTCGCGTTCGCCAGCGCCAGTATCGTGCCGGCCGCCTTCCTCTCCTTTGCCTGGGCGTACCCGACCCCCAGCCGCTGGCCCCTGTGGGGGGTCCGGGGGACGGCTTGGGGGCTCGGAGCGCTGCTGGCCCTGGCGTCCATGACGACGCGCCTCGTCGTGCAGGCCGACAGCAGCGCGAACGCCTTCCACCGGACCTCGGGTCCGCTCTACCCCGCGTTCGCGGCCTACTTCCTGGCGGCCGCGGTCGTCGGCCTCGGCGTGTTCCTGGCGAAGTGGCGCAAGGCCCGGGGCCTCCAGCGCGCCCAGCTCTACTACCTCGCCATCGGCCTCGCGATCGCGACGGCCGGCGCCGTCACGACGAACCTGCTGGTTCCGCTCGTCACCGGGCGCTCGCGCTACAGCGTGCTCGGCCCCTACTTCCTCCTCCCCCTCGTCCTTCTGGTCGGCCACGCGATCATCCGCCACCGCCTGCTCGACCTCCGAATGGTCATCCACCGAAGCGTCGCCTTCGCCGCAGCGATCGCGCTGGCGTGGACGGCGGTGTGGGGTCTCCTCCTGCTGACGCTCGCCGTCCCCACCGGCCGGGTGGCCCTGCCGGTCGGCGCCTTCATCCTGCTCGCGGTGACGGCCCTCTGCCTGTCGGCGCCGGTGGCGCCGCGCCTGGCCCGGCTGGT
>QHRX01000327.1 GCA_003221455.1 Candidatus Rokuibacteriota bacterium | reverse complement strand
CCCGGATCGCCGCCGGCCGCCGCCAGCAGCGCCTCCCCCGCGCGCCCGGCCACGCGGGCGCGCGCGGCCTCGGCGATCCCCCGGCCGCTCGCGTACACGGCCAGGCACCCCCGCCCCCCGCACCAGCACGGCCGCCCGTCGAACTTCACCGGCGAGTGGCCGAGCTCGCCCCCGAAGCCCTCGGCGCCCCGGATCAGCCGGCCGTCCAGCAGGATGCCGGCGCCCAGACCGGTGCCGAGGGCCAGCACGACGAGGGAGCGCACACCGTGTCCGGCGCCGAAGGTCCACT
>QHRX01000326.1 GCA_003221455.1 Candidatus Rokuibacteriota bacterium | reverse complement strand
CATCCAGGCGGCCCTGCGCGCGAGAAGGCGCGCAGCCGCTCGAGGCCCGCCGACGGCTCGACGCCGTCGAGGGCCGCCTCGTCGGGGAAGAAGTACGTGAACCACTCGCGGGTCAGGGCGGGCTCGCAGAGGTTCCGGAGGAGCCGGTCCATCACCTGCTGATAGTTGCCGGGGCCGAAGAGAAAGTCGTGGAGCCTGTCCCGTCCGGCGCCGGCGCCCTGCACCCGGTCGATCACGTCCCGGACGAAGCGCAGGTCGAGCCGGAGCGCCGCGGCCGGCGCCCCGTTGACCTTGGCGAAGGTCGTCAGCCGGCCGAACTCCTCGAACTCGAGGAACCGGTGATAGAAGCCGGCGTGCCGGGGGTTGACGACGATGCAGAGGTCGTCCAGGCGAGCGACCTCGGCGGCGTAGATCACGAGCATGCGGTTCAGGCGCAGCAGGATGGCGGCGC
>QHRX01000029.1 GCA_003221455.1 Candidatus Rokuibacteriota bacterium | reverse complement strand
CTCCCGCTCCTCCGGCGCGTTGTCGATCGTCCCAAACTCCCGCACCGCCACCGTCGAGTACTTCGTGTGCAGCACCTTCGTGATCGCCGACGTCAGCGTCGTCTTGCCGTGGTCAATGTGCCCAATCGTCCCAATGTTCACGTGCGGCTTCGTCCGCTCGTACTTCGCCTTCGCCATGTCTCAACCCCTCCGACTGGCCGGCGTCGCCCGAAGAAAAGTGGAGCCCATGTCCGGGATTGAACCGGAGACCTCGTCCTTACCAAGGACGCGCTCTGCCGCTGAGCTACATGGGCGTCCCCGCCAGGGAAGTTCATCGCCCGTTCCGTCCGTCGACCGGACCGGGCGCCTGTCACGAATCTGGAGCGGGAAACGGGATTCGAACCCGCGACCCCCAGCTTGGAAGGCTGGCGCTCTACCGCTGAGCTATTCCCGCGCTGTGTTATTCGCGCGTTCCTCTCTCGTGGTCGCCCGCGGGCGGCCGGGGCCCGGCCCCGCGACCGGGCCGGCTCCCACCACCACCGCCCCGGAGATGGTGGGGAGGGGAGGATTTGAACCCCCGAAGGCGTTCGCCAGCAGATTTACAGTCTGCCCCCTTTGGCCACTTGGGTACCTCCCCGAATCCTCCGGCCTGCGTCGAGAGCCCCCCCAAAAACTGGCGCTGGCGAGAGGATTTGAACCCCTGACCCACTGCTTACAAGGCAGTTGCTCTACCCCTGAGCTACGCCAGCACAGACAAAACTTCACTTTAGTCTTGACATCGCCAGAAGTCAAGCCTATCTCGGCACTTTTAGCGCCCGCTGCCGGATCGCCTCGTAGCAGAGGACCGCGCCCGCCGCCGCCACGTTCAGGGAGCCTAGGTGGCCCGTCATGGGCACGGTGACGAGCCCGTCGCAGGTCCGGACCAGGAGAGGGCGCAGTCCCTCCCCCTCTCCGCCGAGGACCAGGCACACGGCACCGGTGAGGTCCGTGGCCCACGGGGCACCTCCACCGGACGGGACGGCCCCATAGATCCAAATACCTTTCTTTTTCAGAACTTCCATAGCACCGACGAGGTTCGCCTCCCTGGCGACCCGAACGAACTCGAGGGCCCCCATGGCGACCCGCGCCGTCGCGTCGGTGAGTCCGACGGCGTGGTGCTTGGGGATGACCACGCCGTGGACGCCGAGGGCCTCTGCCGTCCGAAGCAGGGCGCCCAGGTTGCGGGGGTCCTGGACCTGATCAAGCGCCAGCAACAGCGCCGGCTCACCCCGCGCGGCCGGGACGGAGAGCAGGGCGTCGAGGTCCACGTACTCGGCCCGCGCGACCCGCGCGACCACCCCCTGGTGGTCGGGCGAGCCGGCCATCGCCGTGAGCTGATCCCGGGTCCGGAACGAGACCTTGACCCCGGCGCGCCGGGCGAGGGCGACGATCTCCTGCAGCGGACCCCGGCCGCCCGCCAGCACCGCGACCTCGTCGGCGCGCCGGCCGCCCTTCCGAAGCAGCTCGAACACCGGGTGTCGACCGTAGAGCGCCCCTCGCTCCGGTCCCGCCTCGCGCATCTAACGAGGCGCCCACTTCCAGCGGGTGCCCTGCGGCGTGTCCTCGGTCGTCGCGCCGAGCGCCTGGAGCTCCCCGCGCAGCTGATCGGCGGCCTTCCAGTCGCGGCGCGCGCGGGCCTGGTCCCGAGCCCGGACGAGCGCCTCGATCCGCGCGAGGACCTCGGGCGGCGGAGCCGCGTCCCGCGGCTTCTCGAAGAGCCCGAGCACGCCGCCGAGCGCGAGGAGCTCGCCCACGCCGACCAAGAACGGGCCGCCCGGTCGCTCGCCCCGGTCCGTCGCCTCGCGATAGGCGTGAAGCGCCGACGCCATCTCGAATAGCGCGGCGAGAGCCCGGGGCGTGTTGAAGTCGTCGTCCAGCGCGGTCTCGACCCGGGTGCGCAGCTCTGCCAGGGCCTCGAGGAGTCCGCCGTCCGCGCCGGGCGCGGGCGCGCCGCGCGCGGCGAGCCGGCCGGCCGTCTCGAAGAGCACGTCAAACCGCTCGAGGGATCGCTCGGCGTCTTCGATGCGAGCCTCGGCGAAGTCGAGCGGATGCCGGTAGTGGGTCCCCAGCAGGTAGAGCCGGAGCGCGTCCGGGGGGTGGCGCCGCGCCAGATCGTGGATCGTCTGCGTGTTACCGAGCGACTTCGACATCTTCTGGCTGCCGAGGTTCGCGAGCCCATTGTGCACCCAGAAGCGCGCGAACGGCCGGCCGGTGGCGCCCTCGGACTGGGCGATCTCGTTCTCGTGGTGCGGGAAGATCAGGTCTTCTCCGCCCCCGTGTATGTCGAAGCTCTCGCCAAGGTAGTGGATCGCCATCGCCGAGCACTCGATGTGCCACCCCGGCCGGCCCGGCCCCCACGGGCTGGGCCAGCTGGGCTCGCCGGGCTTCGAGGCCTTCCAGAGCACGAAGTCGAGGGGGTCGTGCTTCCGCTCGTCCACCTCCACGCGCACGCCGGCGAGGAGTTCCGACAGGTGCTTGCCGGAGAGTTTGCCGTAGCGGGGGAACTTCCGGACCTCGAAGAACACGTCGCCGCCCGCCTCGTAGGCCATGCCCACCTTGAGCAGTCGCTGGATGAGGCCGATCATGCGCGGGACGTGGTCGGTCGCCTTCGGCTCCTCGTCCGCCGGCCGCACGCCGAGCGTCGCCATGTCCTTCCGGTACTCCTCGATGTAGCGGGCCGAGATCGCCGACGCGGGCACCCCTTCGTCGTTAGCGCGCCGGATGATCTTGTCGTCCACGTCCGTGAAGTTTTTGACGAACCGCACCTGATAGCCGCGAAAGGCCAGATGCCGGCGGATGACGTCGAAGACGACCGCGCTCCGGGCATGGCCCACGTGGGCACGATCGTAGACGGTGACGCCGCAGACGTACATCCGCACCGTGTCGCCCGCCAGCGGCGTGAAGGGGTCCTTGCTTCGGGTCAGCGTGTTGTAGATCCTGATGACTGGCCGGTCCGGGACTCCGCCCCCCTCCGACCCCCCCGGCGACGGGCGCACCGCCATCCCACCGGTCACTCGCCCACCTCGACACCGACCACCGTGAGGGCGGCAATGCCTTCGCGGCGGCCGAGCAGCCCGAGATGCTCAGGGCTCTTGGCCTTGACGCTCACCCGGCTCGGGTCGAGTCCGAGCGCGTCGGCCAGCCGCATGGCCATCTCGGGCAGGAACGGGGCGAGCGACGGCGACTGGGCGAGCACGGTCGCGTCGACGTTGACGATCCTGCCCCCGCGCCCTTCGACCAGCACCCTCACCTCCTCGAGGAGCCTGAGGCTCGCGATGCCGCGATAGCGGGGATCCGTGTCCGGGAAGTGGCGGCCGAGGTCCCCGAGGGCGAGCGCCCCGAGCAGCGCCTCGCCGACCGCGTGGGTCAGGACGTCGGCGTCCGAGTGCCCGCCCAGGCCGAGCTCGGACGGAACCCGGACACCGCCGAGCATGAGCGGGCGCCCCGCGACGAGCGGGTGCAGATCGATGCCGAGCCCCACGCGGGTCACCACCGGCGGCGTCGCAGAGTCCGCGCCCTGCGGAGGTCTCCCGGCGTGGTGAGCTTGACGTTCTCCTCCGATCCCGGCACGACCCGCACGGGGTGGCCCAGGCGCTCGACGAGCATCGCCTCGTCGGTCCCGCGGAAGGCGTCCCGGCGCGCCTTGTCGTGCGCCTCGCGCAGGAGCGCCGACCGAAACGCCTGCGGCGTCTGGACGGCCCAGAGCGCGCTCCGGTCGACCGTCGACTCCACGTAGCCCTGGACGACCCGTTTGACGGTCTCCCGCACCGGGAGCGCGCAGATGGCCGCGCCGTGCCGGCGCGCGGCGTCGATCACGGCGGTGATCAGCGCAGACGAGACGAACGGCCGCACGGCGTCGTGCACGAGGACGATGTCGGCGGCCTCCGGGACCGCCGCGAGCCCGCACCGGACCGAGTCCTGCCGCTCCGGCCCCCCCGGCACGACGGTCACCGGCAGGCGGCGGGCGAGCGACCGGACCAAACGCGCGACGCGGCCGGTGTGGGCGGCCGGCGCCACCACGACGATCGAGCCGACGGCCGGATGGCGCGCGAAGTGCCCGAGCGTGACGAGGAGGACGGGAGCGGTCGTGAGCCGCAGGAACTGCTTCGGCGTCCGGCCTCCCATGCGTCTGCCGGCACCCGCCGCCGGGATAATGGCCGCGACACGGCCGCCGCTCCGCTCGCCCGGTTCCGGCTCGCTTGGCCGGCGGCGGGAGCGCGCCCGGCCCTGCCGTGGGACACGCTGGGGATGGGCTCGCATGATTACCTCGGCGCCAGCTCGTCCTCGCGCAGCCGGGTGAAGATCATCCGCCCGGCCGTCGTCTGCAGCACGCTCGTGACCATGACGTCGACGATCTGGCCGAGGAACTTCTTGCCGTGGTCCACGACAACCATGGTGCCGTCGTCCAGATAGCCCACGCCCTGGCCCGCCTCCTTGCCCTCCTTGAGCACGCGGACCTGCATCAGCTCGCCCGGCAGCACGACCGGCTTCAGGGAGTTGGCCAGCTCGTTGATGTTCAGGACGGGCACGCCGCTGAGCTCCGAGAGCTTGTTGAGGTTGTAGTCGTTCGTGAGGACCTTGCCGCCGAGGAGCTTGGCGACCTCGATCAGCTTGCGGTCGACCTCCCCGATCTGCGGGAAGTCGAGGTCGTCGATCTTCACGGTCACCTTGGGGTTGCGCTGCAGTCGCTGCAGGACATCGAAGCCCCGCTTGCCGCGGTTTCGCTTCAGGGCGTCGCCGGAGTCCGCCACCTGCTGCAGCTCCCGCAGCACGAACTGGGGCACGATCAGCGTGCCGTCGACGAAGCCGGTCTCGCAGATGTCCGCGATTCGGCCGTCGATGATGACCGAGGTGTCGAGCACCTTGTCGAGCTCGCTCTTCGATCCCCGCGAGAAGAGCTTCGCCGTCAGGCCGTCGAGGTCCGAGCGACGACGGAGGGCCACCGTCGCCCCCAGATAGGCGCCGAGCAGCTCGGGCAGGTCACGGCCGGCGGCGCCGACCCCCGGCACGAGCGACGTCACCGCCGTGCCCGCCACGTACCCCGCGAGCAGGCCGAGTCCCCCGCCGGCGACGCCCCAGAACGTATGCTCGAGGGGCACGTGCCCGGCCCGCCACTCGAGCCAGACGGCGAGCGCCCCGAGGAGGCTGCCGCCGAGCACGCCGACGACGGGCCGGGCGTCGGTGCCGGTGGCGATGAAGAGGCCGGCCAGCCCCGAGAGGGCGACCACCAGGAGCCGAACGAGCGCGAGCATGGTCATCGGCGTCACGGTAGCAACGCGCGCAAGGCGTCGTCCACGGTCGCGGCTCCGCGCACCTCGAGACTGCCGTTGCCGTCATCGCCCAGATTGCCGGCGGGGACCAGGGCGGCGCTGAACCCGAGCGCGGCCGCCTCCTTCAAGCGGGCGGCCAGCCCGGCCACGCGACGCACCTCCCCCGTCAACCCGATTTCCCCGAGGACCACCATATCGCCCCGCACCGCCCGATCCATATAGCTCGACGCGGTGGCGATGACGATGCCGAGGTCGGCCGCCGGCTCCACCACGCGGGCGCCGCCGGCGACGTTCACGAACACGTCCTGGCTCTGGAGCGGCACGCCGGCGCGCTTCTCGAGCACGGCCAGCAGCAGGCAGACTCGATTGTAGTCGGCGCCCAGCACCGTCCGCCGCGGCGTCGCGAAGGCGGCCGGGGCCACCAGCGCCTGGAGCTCGAGCAGCATCGGCCGGGTCCCCTCGAGGCTCGCGGTGATCACGGAGCCCGACGCGTGCTGGGGCCGCTCCGCCAGGAAGAACCCCGAGGGGTTGGACACCTCCGCGAGGCCACGCTCCCCCATCTGGAACACGCCGAGCTCGTTCGTGGAGCCGAAGCGGTTCTTCACTGCCCGCAACACCCGGTAGGAATGGTGCCGCTCGCCCTCGAAGTAGAGGACCGTGTCGACCAGGTGCTCCAGGACGCGGGGGCCGGCGATCGCGCCTTCCTTCGTCACGTGGCCGACCAGGAAGGTCGCCATGCCCCGCGCCTTGGCCAGGCGCATGAGCCGCGCGCCGCACTCGCGCACCTGCGCGACACTGCCCGGCGCCGACTCGAGCTCGGGCAGAAACACGGTCTGGATCGAGTCGACGACGAGCGCGCGGGGCTTGAGCGCGTCGAGCTGGCTCTCGATCATCGAGAGATCCGTCTCGGCCACGAGGTACACGCCGTCGGGCGCGATGCCGAGCCGATCCGCCCGGAGCTTGATCTGCGCCGCCGATTCCTCTCCCGAGAGGTAGAGCACGGGCGGCGCGGCCGCGGCCAGCGCCTGCGAGGCCTGCAGCAGGAGCGTCGACTTGCCGATGCCGGGGTCGCCGCCGATCAGGATCAGGGAGCCGCGGACGACGCCACCGCCGAGCACCCGGTCGAGCTCGCCGATGCCGGTCGGGAGCCGGTCGCCCTGCTCGACGCTGATCGCGCCGAGCGGCACCGCGGCCGGCGCGGGCGGGGCCACCCGGTGACCCCCACCGCGGCGGGCGGCCACGCGCTCCTCCACCAGCGGGAGGTAGACGCCGGCGCGCGCGCAGTCAGGGCAGGTTCCGGGCTTGGCGCCGACGAACCCGCACTCCTGGCACCGGTACGCGGTCGACTCGCGCATCACCGTTGCTCCTTGGCCCGCTGAGCCTCCCGCCCTTTGTTGCCGAGCCCCCGGATCAGCGAGCGCAGCAGCGTGCTCCGCTGGGTCCCCTCGAGGACCGCCGAGAGGTTCTCGTAGACCGTGGGATCGACGAGGAGGGCGCCGAGGGTGCCTTCGCCCGAGTTCAGCTTCTCGCTCACCTCCTTGAGATTCGCGACGGCCACGCGGAGATCGGCGACCACCTGCCGGAGGCTCGCGTCGGCGGGCGCGTCGCCGAGCAGCCCGCCGAGGACGCCGCGCCCGCCGGCGAGGCGGCCCGAGACGTCGCGGAGGTTCCGGGCCACCGTCCGCAGGTCCTCCGCCATCGCCCCGTACTTCGGGTCGAACAGGAGCGCCGGCAGGAGGCCGCCGTCCCCCGGCTTCTGGTCAATCGCCCGCGCGAAGCGGTCCATCGCCCGGACGAAGCGGCGCGCCGCTTCCGTGCTCTCCCGGGAGGTCAGCACGCCGACCGCGCTCTCGCCGCGCTGCGTCCGGTCCAGGATCGTTTGGGTCGACGCCAGCAGCCGGTCGAGCTTCTTGAGCGTCGCCGGCTCCTCGTACACGAGCGCGTGGGCGAGCCCGGGCCCGCGCTCGACCTGCTCGCCGATGCGCCGGGCCGACGCGGCCGTGGCCGCCAGATCCGCCACGACCCTCGACTCGTTGAGCGCCAGGGCCGTCCGGTTCAGGTTCTCGGACAGGGCGCCGATGGTGGCGGCGACCTCCGACCCCTGGCTGATGATCCGGCCCAGGTCCGCCGATTCGCGCGCCGCCAGCACCGCTCCCGGCTTGACGGGCGGCTGGTTGGCCGCGCCGACCGTAATCTCGACGAGCCGGTCGCCGAGCAGGCCCTGGGTGTCGATGCGGGCGACCGAGTCCTGGCGGATCCGGTCGGCGTACTGCGAGGCGACCCGCAGCTCGACGCGCACCTTCCCGCCGGGCTCCGCCGGCAGCCGGACTCCGGCCACGCGCCCGATCTGCACCCCCGCCAGGCGCACGGCCGCGCCCTCGACGAGCCCGCCGACCTCGGTGAAGTCGGCGTAGAGCGTATACTTCGCCTCGAACAGCCGCGCCCGGGCCCCGAGCATGTAGGTCAGGACGAGGAAGACGGCGATCGCGCTCAGCACGAACGCCCCCACCCGGAGCCGCACTCCGATCCCCCGACGATCGTCCATCATGTCACCGTGCCTCGCCGGTCAGGAACGCCTGCACGGCGGGGTCCCTGGACGAACGCACCTGCTCGGGCGTCCCCGTAGCGGCGAACCGTCCGTCAATGAGGATGGCCACCCGGTCCGCGACGGTGTTCGCCAGCTCGATGTCGTGGGTGACCACGACCGCGGTGTCGCAGACGCCGGTACCGAGCTTGGCGATCAGCTCGGCGACCATCTTCGAGTTTGTCGGATCGAGGCCGGCCGTCGGCTCGTCGAAGAGCATGACCTCCGGCTCGATCGCGAGCGCGCGCGCGATCCCCGCCCGCTTGCGCATTCCGCCCGACAGCTCGCCGGGCAGCTTCCACTGCGCCTCCGCCTCGAGCCCGACCAGCGAGAGGAGGTGGCGCACGCGGTCGGCGACGACGGACTCGGCGAGGCTCGTATGCTCGTGGAGCGCGTAGGCGACATTATCGTACACCGTGAGCGAGTCGAAGAGCGCCGCGCCCTGGAAGACGTAGCCCATGCGCCGGCGGATCGGCAGCAGCGCCTCCTCGGACAGGCGCTCGATATTCCGGCCAAACACCCGGACCTGGCCCGCGTCGGGCCGGAGCAGGCCCGCGATCAGGCGCAGGCACACGGTCTTGCCGGCGCCGCTGCCGCCCATGATCACGAGGCGCACCCCCTTCGGCACGGCGAACGAGAGGCCACGGAGGACCTCCCGCCCGTTGAAGCCCTTCCGCAGATCGATCGCCTCGATGACCGGCGCCTCCGTCATCCGCTCACCAGAACAGGATCAGCAGCAGCTTGGTCAGGACGAAATCGGAGATGATGACGCCCGTCGAGACCTGCACGACGGTCGCGGTCGTCGCACGCCCGAGCCCCTCGGTGCCGCCGGTGGAGGCGAGCCCGTTGTAGCACCCGATCACGGTGACGAGGCCGCCGAAAAACACGCTCTTGGTGATCCCGGTCAGGAAGTCGCGCGGGGTCACCCAGTAGAGGGTCGTGTTCCAGAAGGCGTACCAGTCGACGCCACGCTCGAACACGGCGATCACGGCGCCGCCCATGAGACCGACCCCATCGGCGAGGATCGTGAGGAGCGGAAAGACGATCAGCGCCGCCAGCACTCGAGGGACCACGAGCCGCTTGATGTAGTTCACGCCGAGGGAACGCAGGGCGTCGATCTGCTCGGTCACGAGCATCGAGCCGAGCTCGGCGGTGAGCCCCGACGCGACCTTGCCCCCAACCAGGATGGCCGTGAGGACCGGGCCGAGTTCGCGCAGAATCGACAGCGCGACGAGCGGGCCCACGTAGGTCTCGGCGCCGAACCGCGCCATGTTGACGCCGCTCTGCAGGGCGAGCACCATCCCCGTGAAGCTCGCGGCGATGAGGGCGACGCCGGCGGAGCGGACGCCCATGACCTCGATTTCCTGGACCACGAGCCGTACGTACTTGGGCGGCAGCGCGAGGTTCCGCGCCACCTGTCCCGTGAGGAGGCCGAGGCCCCCGTACCACGCCACCGTGCTTCGCAGGTATCCGGCGCTGGGCATGCGGGTCGCCTACGGCCGGCGCAGGCTCCGGACGAAGCGGTCGAAGTCGGGGCGGCCCTGCTCGAAGTACTGGGGCGGCGACACATAGAGGAGGTCGTAGACGCAGTCCGCGGCCTTGATCACGTACGCCTCGCCCTGCACCCTGCCGTCCTCGGCCGATTTCCCCTCGAACACCGTCCGCTCCGCGGGCTGCCCGTTGACCTGGATCTCGGCGCGCTCGAGGATCTGCCGCTCCTTGAGCCCGAACAGGAGGTGCCGCGTCAGGACCTCGAGCGGGCGCGCCGGCTCGCGCCCCTGACAGGTGGCGTTGGCCAGCATGCCGCCGGGCGCGTCCTGTCGCGAGAGCGCCAGGTCCGCGCGCCCGTCCGGCACGGCCTGCCAGCCCGCCGGGAGCTCGACCTGGTAGGTCCGCCCACGAAAGATCCCCCCCTCGATCCGCGTGCCCGCGCACCCGACGACGCCGGCCCCGACGCACGCCGCGAGGAGCGCAAGGCGCGCCGGCGTGGCCCCCATCAGCACCGGCCTCGGCGCACTAGGGCCCCGGGTCGGGCGCTGCCCGCCGCGCGTGACGGCGCCCGAGCTCCTCGAGCACGGCTCGCAGCGCAATCCCCCGCGTCCCGAGCAGCACGATCGTGTGGAACCAGAGATCCGCCACCTCCTCGACGAGGCGCCGGTCGCCCTCGCCGCCGAGGGCCGCCGTCTCCACCTCCACCGCCTCCTCGCCGACCTTCCGGCAGATCGCCGCCTCGCCCGCGGCCAGCAGCCCGCCGACGTACGAACCGGCCGGCGCCGCGCGCTTCCGCGACTGGACGACGGCCTCGAGCCGGGCCAGCATGTTCGCGCTTGGTTCCGCGGCCCCGTTCTCGCCGCCCGGCTGGAGCGCGCGGAAGAAGCAGGTGCGCTGACCTGTGTGACACGCGGGACCGTCCTGGTGGACCTGGACGAGCAGCGTGTCGGCATCGCAGTCGACCCACACGCCCTGCACGTGCTGCGCGTGGCCCGAGCTCTCTCCCTTGCGCCAGAGGGTTTGGCGGGAGCGCGACCAGAAGTGTGTGAGCCCGGTCGCGAGGGTGGCGGCGACGGCATCCCGGTTCATCCAGGCGACCATGAGCAGCTCCCCCGTGTCCGCCTCCTGGACGACCGCCGGGATCAGCCCCCTCGCGTCGAACGTGAGCTCGCCCGGGGTCATGGCTCGAGCCGCACCTCGACCCCGCGCGAGCGGAGATAGGTCTTGGCCTCGCCGATCGAGTACGTACCGAAGTGAAAGATGGAGGCCGCCAGCACGGCATCCGCCCGGCCCACGGCGAGTCCCTCCCAGAGGTGCTCGAGCGTTCCCGCGCCGCCCGACGCGATGACCGGCACCGACACGTTCTCCGAGATCGCACGCGTGAGCTCGAGATCGTAGCCGTCCCGCGTCCCGTCTCGATCCATGCTCGTCAGCAGGATCTCCCCGGCGCCGAACGCCTCGACCTCGCGCGCCCAGGCGATCGCGTCGCGTCCGGCGGGCCGGCGGCCGCCGTGCGTGTAGACGCCGAAGCCTCCGTCCTCTCGCCGCGCGTCGATGGCGATCACGATGCACTGGCTGCCGAAGCGCTCCGCGGCCTCCCGGATGATCCGGGGGTTGTCGAGGGCCGCCGTGTTCAGCGAGACCTTGTCCGCCCCCGCGCGCAGCAGCATGCGCACGTCCTCCACGCTCCGGATGCCGCCGCCGACCGTCAGCGGGATGTAGATGCCCTCGGCCGTCCGGCTGACGACGTCGAGCATGATCTGCCGGTTCTCGTGCGACGCGGCGATGTCGAGGAAGACCAGCTCGTCCGCGCCCTGCCCGTCGTAGGCGAGCGCGGCCTCGACCGGATCCCCCGCGTCCCGCAACGCGACGAACCGTACGCCCTTGACGACCCGGCCGTCCTTGACGTCGAGGCAGGGGATCACGCGCTTGGCCAGCATCAGCGCTCGACCGCTCCGAGCGCGACCGCCAGGTCCACGGCGCCCGTGTAGAGCGCCTGCCCCACCACCGCACCGACGACCCCGGGGAGCCCGGCCAGGCGCCGGAGGTCCTCCACGCTCCCCACCCCGCCCGAGGCGAGGATCGGCATCCGGACCGCCCGCGCGAGCGCGTCCGTGTCGGCAAGGTTCGGGCCGAGCCCGGTTCCGTCGCGGCTCACGTCTGTGTAGAGCAGGGCCGCTGCCCCGCCGTCGCGGGCCCGGGCGGCCAGCTCGCCGACCGTCTCGGACACTACCTCGGTCCACCCCTTGACGGCCACCCTCGGCCCCCGACCGTCCACGGCGACGATGATCTGTCCGGGGAATTGCCGGCAGACGTCCTTGAGGAAGACCGGATCGAGGGCGGCCCGGGTGCCGACGACGGCCCAGGCGGCGCCCGCCGCGAGGGCGGCCTCGACGGCGGCGAGGTCGCGCAGCCCGCCCCCGGCCTCGAGCGGCACCGGCGCCACCGCCCGCGCGATCGCGGCGATCAGCGGCGTCTGCCGGGGGGCACCCGCGAAGGCGCCGTCGAGGTCGACGACATGGAGGCGCCGGGCGCCGAGCGCCGCCCACCGCTCGGCCATCGCCACCGGGTCCTCGGAGAACACCGTCTCCCGGTCGGCGCGGCCTTCGCGGAGCCGGACGCACCGCCCGCCGCGCAGGTCGACGGCCGGAATCACGATCATGCCCGCGCGCCCTTGACGAGCGCGGCGAAGTTCTCGAGCATGCGGAGCCCCCACCGCTGACTCTTCTCCGGATGGAACTGGGTCCCAAACACGTTGTCACGGGCGAGAGCGGCCGTGAAGGTGATCCCGTACTCGCAGGTCGCGACCGCGACCGACCCGTCGCTCACGTCGGGATAGTAGGAGTGGACAAAGTAGAAGTATGCGCCGCTCGGGATGCCGTCGAAGAGCGGGATTCGTCCGTCGTGCCCGACCTGGTTCCAGCCCATGTGCGGCACCTTCCGCCCGCGCGGGAAGCGGCGCACGACGCCCCCCACCACGTCGAGGCCCTTGGTGTGCCCGAACTCCTCGCTCTCCGTGAA
Source organism: Candidatus Rokuibacteriota bacterium (assembly GCA_003221455.1). GTDB lineage: Bacteria > Methylomirabilota > Methylomirabilia > Rokubacteriales > CSP1-6 > AR9. Next base: position 38,828 of record QHRX01000029.1, on the reverse strand, counting down.
GAGGAGCTGGTAGCCGAGGCAGATGCCGAAGAACGGCCGCCGGCCGTCGAGCGCGCGGCGGAGCGCCCCGCCGAGCCCGAGCGCGTCGATGTTCTGCATCGCGTCGCGGAACGCCCCGTCGCCCGGCAGCACACAGGCCTCGGCCGCGTCGACGACCCGGGGGTCGGCGGTCACGCGCGCGGGAATGCCGACGCGCGCGAACGCCTTCTCGACGCTTCCCAGGTTGCCCCGGCCGTAGTCGATGACCGCGATCATTCGACAAGCTACGGGCAGCCGGGGGCGGGCGGCTCGGGCCTCGCCCCGGGCGCGCCGCCGGCCCGCCGACCCGCCGGTCGAGCCAGGGCCACCGCCCCGGGCACGCTGCCTCGCCTCGCCACGCTACAGGCTCCCCTTGGTCGAGGGCAGGAGGCCCTCGGCGCGCGGGTGCAGGCGCGTGGCCTCGGCCAGCGCCCGCCCGACCGCCTTGAACACCGCCTCGGCGATGTGGTGCAGGTTCTTTCCGTAGTGCAGGTTCACGTGCAGGGTCAGCTCCGCGTTCACGGCGAAGGCGCGAAAGAACTCCTCGAGCAGATCCAGGTCGAAGTTCGAGAGCCGCGCCCGCTGAATGGCGGGGACGTTGAAGACGAGGAACGGCCGGCCGGAGATGTCGACCGACGCCGCCACCAGCGCCTCGTCCATGGGGACGAAGGCCGTGCCGTATCGGACGATGCCGCGCTTGTCGGCCATCGCCTCGCGGAAGGCCCGGCCGAGCACGATCCCGACGTCCTCCACCGTGTGGTGGAGGTCCACCTCGGTGTCCCCGTGCGCGTCCACGGTGAGGTCCATGAACCCGTGCTTCGACCACGCGGCGAGCATGTGATCGAAGAACGGGATGGTCGTTGCGACCTTGGCCGCCCCGACACCGTCGACGTTGAGGTGCAGCACGACCTCGGTCTCCAGGGTCTTTCGCTCGACCCGGGCTTGGCGCGGCGTCTCCCGCTTCATCTCGTGTCACCTCGCTCTGGTAGACGAATGTCGGCGGCGGCGCCGTGGGCCTGGAGACCCTCGGCCCGCGCGAGCGCGCGTACGGCCGGGAGGGCCGCGGCGAGCCCGCGCGCGGAGTATCCGATGACGCTCGAGCGCTTAACGAAGTCCTCGGTGCCGAGCGGGGACGAGAACCGCGCCGTCCCCGCCGTCGGCAGCACGTGGTTCGGCCCCGCCACGTAGTCGCCGATGACCTCGGGGGTGAAGCACCCGAGGAAGATCGCCCCCGCGTGGCGGACGTGCGGCAGGAGGCGCTCAGGATCCGCTACCTGCAGCTCTAGGTGCTCCGGCGCCAGCGCGTTGGCGATCTCGACCGCCTGGGCGAGGTCCGTCGCCAGCACGAGGGCGCCGTTGGCGGCGAGCGACGCGCGCGCGATCTCGCGCCGCGGGAGCGCCGCGAGCTGCGCCTCGACGGCGGTGGCGACGGCGTCGAGCAGCGGCGCCGCGTCCGTGATCAGGATCGCCCGCGCCATGGGATCGTGCTCGGCCTGGGCGAGCAGGTCGGCCGCCACCCAGGCCGACGTCGCGGAGCCGTCGGCGACGACTACGACTTCGCTCGGCCCCGCCACCATGTCGATGCCGACCCGGCCGAACACCCGCTGCTTGGCGAGGGCGACGTAGGCGTTCCCGGGACCGACGATCTTGTCCACGCGACGGACCGTCGCCGTGCCGTACGCAAGCGCCGCGATCGCCTGGGCGCCGCCCAGGCGATAGGCCTCGGTCACGCCGCCGATCCGGGCCGCCGCCAACACGACCGGGTTGACCAGGCCGTCCGGCCCCGGCGGCGTCACCAGCACGATCTCGGGCACGCCGGCCACGCGCGCGGGGACGGCCGTCATCAGCACCGTCGACGGGTAGGCAGCCCGGCCCCCCGGGATGTAGAGGCCGACGCGCGCGAGCGGTCGCACCTCCTGGCCAAGCACGGATCCGTGCTCGTCGCTCATCCGCCACGAGCGGGGCGCCGCCTCCTTGTGGTAGCGCTCGATCCGCGCCGCCGCGTAGGCGAGCGCGGCGCGCGTCTCCTCGGACACCTGACGGTCGGCCCGCCAGTCGGCGTCGGTCAGGCGGAGACCCGCCGCGTCGCCGCGGTAGCCATCGAAGCGGGCGGCGTACTCGAGGAGCGCGGCGTCGCCCCGCGCCTGCACCGCGGCCAGGATCTCCTCGACCTGCCGAGAGACCTCGGGCGCCACCGTGTCGGGGTCGCGCGCGAGCGCCCGGACCACGGCCTCCACACCGGCCGTCCGCGCGTCGAGCCGGCGGATCATGCGCTGACTCGCTTCTTCATCTCGTCAACGAGCCCGCTCACCGCCGAGTAGGCCGTCTTCAGCGCGGCGCGGTTGACGACGAGCCGCGCGGTCGACCGGGTGATCTCGGCGACCTCCACCAGCCCGTTCGCGCGCAGCGTCTCCCCCGACTGGACGAGGTCGACGATGCGGTCCGCGAGCCCGACGAGCGGCGCGAGCTCGATCGACCCGTCGAGCCGCACGATCTCGACCTGGATGCCGCGGGCCGAGAAGTACCGCTCGGTCAGCCGCGGGTACTTGGTGGCCACCCGCACCCAGGACCACTTCGAGGGATCGTCACGCTCCCAGAGCTGCCTCGGCTCGGCGACCACCAGGCGACAGGCACCGAAGCCGAGGTCGAGCGGTTCGTACACGTCCGGCTCCTGCTCGAGCAGGATGTCCTTGCCGACGATCCCCAGGTCGGCCGCGCCGTACGCGACGTAGGTCGGCACGTCGGAGGGCTTGAGGAACAGCACCTGGAGTCGCCCGCTTGCGTCGGCGGCGATGAGCCGGCGCGAGTCGGCGTCGATCCCGTCGAGCCCCATCTCGCGGAGCAGCCCGAGGGCCGGCTCGAGGAGCCGGCCCTTCGGCAGCGCGAGCTTCAGCCGGTCTCTCACGCCGACGTCCTCGCGATCCGGGCGCCCGCGCCCGCCAGCTTCAGCTCGAGCCGCTCGTAGCCGCGGTCGAGGTGATAGACGCGCGACACCGAGGTCCGCCCTCGCGCCGCGAGACCCGCCAGGACCAGCGCCGCCGAGGCCCGCAGGTCCGACGCCATCACGGGCGCCCCCTGGTACTCGGGGACGCCGCGGATGACGGCGGTCGCCCCGTCGGTCTCGATCCGGGCGCCCATTCGGGCGAGCTCGGCCACGTGCATGAAGCGGTTCTCGAAGATCGTCTCGGTCACGCGGGACTGGCCGTTGGCGAGGCCGAGCAGCGTCATCACCTGTGCCTGCATGTCGGTCGGAAACCCCGGGAACGGGCTCGTGATCACGTCGGCCGCGCGGGGCCGGGCGGGTCCCCGCACGCGCACGCGGTCGGCGCCGACCTCGAGCCCGACCCCGCACTCCTCGAGCTTGGCGAGCACGGCCGAGAGGTGCTCGGGGGCGAGGCCGGCGACGGTAAGGTCCCCGCCGGTGATCGCGCCGGCGACGATCAGGGTCCCCGCCTCGATCCGGTCGGGAATCACGCGGTGCCGGGCGCCGCCAAGCTCGGGCGCGCCCTCGATCACCATGCGCGCCGTGCCCGCCCCCTCGATCCGGGCGCCCATGGTGCCGAGCAGACGCGCCAGGTCGGCCACCTCTGGCTCGCGCGCCGCGTTCTCGATGACGGTCGTGCCCTCGGCGCCCGCCGCCGCCATCATGAGGTTCTCGGTGCCGGTGACGGTCACGAGGTCCGTCGTGATGCGGGCGCCCTTGAGCCGGCTCGCGCGCGCTTCCACGTAGCCGTTCACGATGCTGATTTCGGCGCCCAGCTTCCGGAAGCCCTTGAGGTGCTGGTCGATCGGTCGGACGCCGATGGCGCAGCCGCCGGGGAGGGCGACGCGGGCCACCCCCGTCCGGGCGAGCAGCGGCCCCAGGACGAGGACCGACGCGCGCATCGTCGAGACGAGCTCGTAGGGCGCCTCGCTGCTGGCGACCTGCTCGACCTGCACTCGCGTGGCGCCGTTCGTGTCGCGGCTCACCACGGCGCCGAGCCGCGCCAGCAGTCGGGTCATGGTCGCCACGTCGGCCAGCGCCGGCGGGTTCTCGATCACCAGCGGCTGGCTCGTCAGGAGCGCCGCGGCGAGGGCCGGCAGGGTCGCGTTCTTGGCCGCGCTCACCGTCACGGTCCCGGACAGCGGCACCCCGCCCTCGATCTCCAGCCTGGCCGGCATCACCCACCCTCCGCGCGCCGAATGGTGGCGCGTCGGGCGCGGGCGGCCCGGGACCCGGGCGCCGAGGCCGCGCCAAGCGCCCCGGCCAGGTACCGCTCGACGCCGCCCAAGTCGTGGCGGGTCGTGACGTCGACGAAGCCGCAGGTCCCCATCGTCGCCGCGAGCGGGGGCGCCTGCCCTTCACCGATCTCGACCGCGAGCGCGCCGCCCCGGGCCAGCACCCCCGGGGCGCCGGCGATGATGCGTCGCGAGACGGCCATCCCGTCGGGGCCGCCGTCGAGCGCCCCCCGCGGCTCCCACGCGCGGACCTCGGCGGGCAGCGCCGGCAGCGCGCCGGTCGGGATGTAGGGGGGATTGGCGACGATCAGGTCCACCGCGCCCGCCCAGCGGGCCAGCGGTTCGAACAGGTCTCCGTCGAGCACCGTGACGCGATCGGCGAGGCCCAGGGCCGCCAGGTTCCGCGCGGCGACCGCGCGCGCGGCCGCCGACAGCTCGACCGCGAGCACGCGCACGTCCGGCCGCGCCGCCGCGATGGCGGCGGCCACGCAGCCGCTCCCGGTCCCGAGGTCGCACACGGTCGCGCCCCGCGGCATGAACTCCAGCGCCCACTCGACCAGCAGCTCCGTCTCCGGCCGCGGGATCAAGACCGCGGGGCCGACCGAGAAGCGGAGCCCGCGGAACTCCTCCCAGCCCAAGAGGTGCTGGAGCGGCTCGTGCGCGGCGCGCCGCGCGAGCGCCGCGGCGTAACGCCGGGCGGCGGCGGCGCCGACCGCCGGTGGCTCCGTGTAGAGGTCGAGCCGACCCACGCCGAGCTCGGCGGCGAGCAGCCACTCGGCGTCCTGACGCGCCGTGGCCAGGCCGGCGGCGCGGAGGGTCCGCACGCCCTCGGCGAGGAGGGCGCGGACGCGCTCCGGCGCCGGTGGCGCCGGCGCAGGGGGCCCGACGCGACCGCCGACCCGCACCGCCGCCCTGCGCGAGCTCATATCGTCGCGTGCTCGAGGCGCTCGGCGCGGTCGGCCGCGGCCAGCGCGTCGATCAGCTCGTCGAGGTCGCCCTCGAGCACCGCGGGCAGCTTGTGCAGCGTGAGCCCGATGCGATGGTCGCTCACGCGCGCCTGCGGGAAATTGTACGTCCGGATGCGCTCGCTCCGTTCTCCGGTCCCCACCTGGCTCTTCCGGTCCGCCGCGATCGCGGCCGCCTGCACCTCCTGGGCGCGCTCGAGCAGCCGCGCCTTGAGCACGCGCATCGCCTTCGCGCGGTTCTTGATCTGGGACCGCTCATCCTGACAGGTGACGACGACCCCGCTCGGGATGTGCGTGATGCGCACGGCCGAGTCGGTCGTGTTGACGCCCTGCCCCCCGGGACCCGAGGAGCGGTAGACGTCCACCCGGAGGTCCTTTTCCTCGACCTGGACGTCGACGTCCTCGGCCTCGGGCAGGATCGCCACCGTCACGGTGGAGGTGTGGATTCGCCCGCTCGACTCGGTCGCGGGCACGCGCTGCACTCGATGCACGCCCCGCTCGAACTTGAGCCGGCTCCACGCGCCCCGTCCCTGGAGGAAGAGGACGATCTCCTTGAAACCCCCGACCCCCGTCGGGCTCGAGTCCATCACCTCGACCTTCCACTTGCGGCGCTCCGCGTACTTCGTGTACATCCGCGCCAGGTCGGCGGCGAAGAGGCCGGCTTCGTCGCCGCCCGCGCCCGCCCGGATCTCGACGAAGACGTTCTTGTCGTCGTGCGGGTCCTTGGGCAGGAGGAGCTGTCGCAGTTCCTCCTCGAGCGTCGCCTGCCGCGTCGTGAGCTCGGAGACCTCGAGCTGGGCCAGCTCCCGCAGCTCGCGGTCCTGGTCGTCGGCGAGGATGCGCTGCGCTTCGGCGAGCCGATTCAGCACGCTGCGGTAGGCCTCGAAGCGCTCCACGATCGCCGCGAGCTCGGCATGCTCCTTCCGCAGGCGCCTGTACTCGGTCGGCTGGCCCAGCACCGCCGGGTCCGCCAGCAGGCGGGCGATCTCGTGCGACCGCTCCTCAATCTGCCGCAGCTTTTCAAACATGGCGTGTCAGACGCGCCGCCGCGGGCCGGGCGCGGATCGAGGGGCCCGGGGGGCAGCTCGGAGACGGTACGGCGCTAGCCTTCGGTCGGCGACTTCCGCTTGTACTTGCGCTGGAAGCGCTCCACCCGCCCGGCCGTGTCCATGAGCTTCTGCTTGCCCGTGAAGAACGGATGGCACTTCGAGCAGACCTCCACCCTGATTTCCGGCCGGGTCGAACGCGTGTGGATGACCTCTCCGCACGCGCAAGTGATGGTGGTATCGACGTACTCAGGATGAATGCCTGCCTTCACGGCGCACCTCCCCCGATGAAGTCAGAAGGGTACCAGCAACCCGCCGAAAAGGCAAGCTTCTCCGCCCCTTGGGCGAGGCGGGTGGGCCGGGGCTTACCCCATCGAGTGCATCGAGGCCAGGAATTCCCGGTTGGTCTTGGTGAGCTTGAGCTTGTCCAGCAGGAGCTCCATCGCCTCGACCGGGTTCAGCTGGGAGAGCGCCTTGCGGAGCAGCCAGACCTTCTGGAGCTCGTCCTTCTCGAGCAGCAGCTCCTCTTTCCGGGTCCCCGACTGCTCGATGTTGATCGTCGGGAAGATCCGCTTGTCCATGAGGCGTCGGTCCAGGTGGACCTCCATGTTGCCGGTCCCCTTGAACTCCTCGAAGATGACGTCGTCCATCCGGCTCCCGGTGTCCACGATCGCCGTCGCCATGATCGTCAAGGAGCCCCCCTCCTCGATGTTCCGGGCGGTCGCGAAGAACCGGCGCGGCCGCTGGAGGGCGTTGGCGTCGAGGCCGCCGGACAGGACCTTGCCCGACGACGGGATGATGGCGTTGTGGGCCCGGGCAAACCGGGTGATCGAATCGAGCAGGATCACGACGTCCTTCTTGTGCTCGATCAGCCGCTTGGCCTTCTCGATCACCATGTCGGCGACCTGGACGTGGCGGGCGGGCGGCTCGTCGAACGTCGACGAGATCACCTCGCCCTTGACCGACCGCAGCATGTCGGTGACCTCCTCCGGCCGCTCGTCGATCAGCAGGACGATCAGGTAGACCTCCGGGTGGTTCTTGGCGATCGCATTGGCGAGCTTCTGGAGGAGCACGGTCTTGCCCGTCCGGGGCGCGGCCACGATCATTCCGCGCTGCCCCTTGCCGATCGGGCAGAGCAGATCCATGACCCGGGTCGTGAGGTCCTCCGGGTCGTGCTCGAGCCGCAGCCGCTCCATCGGATAGAGCGGCGTCAGGTTGTCGAAGAAGATCTTGTCGCGCGCCTGCTCGGGCGTCTCGAAGTTGATCGCCTCGACCTTCAGCAGCGCGAAGTACCGCTCGGTGTCCTTGGGCGGCCGCACCTGGCCCGAGATGGTGTCGCCGGTGCGGAGGTCGAAGCGGCGAATCTGCGAGGGCGAGACGTAGATGTCGTCGGGGCCCGGGAGGTAGTTGTAGTCTGGGGCCCGCAGGAAGCCGAAGCCGTCCGGCAGCACCTCCAGGACCCCCTCGGCGAAGATCAGACCATCCTTCTCCGATTGGGATTGGAGGATTTTGAAGATGAGTTCCTGCTTCCGGAGGCCGCCGAAGTTCTGGACGCCCAGGTCTCGGGCGATCGTGTTGAGGTCGCCGATGCTCTTCTCTTTCAGCTCGGAGAGGTTCATCCCGTTGGTCGCATCGGGGGTGGGTGTCGTCGCTGGCTGGCCTCTGTTTTGACGGGCGCTCATTCGCGGGCTCCGGGTGCGGCGGTCAGGTACTCCAACGCCGCTCTTTAATCTGCCGTGGCTTATGCGGGTCTTCTACGGGGTTGGGACCACGTTTCCGCTCCCCCATGCTCCCAAACGGCTCGCAGATTGTCAACGTTTTTTCTTCAGATGCGAATCTCGATGAGCGCCCGCTTCTTGATCTCGCCGAGCCAGGCGTCGAGGCGCGCCTGGTACTTCTCGCGGAACAGGACGTCCCGGACCTGCTGGCGCAGCCGCGTCAGGCCCTCGCCCTCGAGCGTCTCCCGGGACTCGAGCTTGACGATGTGATAGCCGAGACCGGTCCGGAAGGGCTCCGAGACCTGTCCCGGCGCCAAGTTCAGGATCTGCGACTCGATCTCGTCGGCCAACTCGCCCTTCTTGAGCGTCCCCAGGTCGCCCCCGTCCTTGGCGGTGCCGTCCCGGGACACCTCCTTGGCCACCTCGGCGAAGTCGGCGCCCGCCTTGAGGCGGGTGAAGACGGCCGCGGCGGTCTCGCGCGCCGTCGCCCACTCCGCGTCGGTCCGCTCGCCCTCGGGCACGACCAGGATATGGCGGGCGTGGTAGGTGAGGCCCGTTTCGAGCTTCTCCCTGTTCTCCTGAAGGTAGCGATCGACCTCCTGCTCGGTGACCGAGACGCGGAACGCGACCTTGCGACGGATCACCTTCGCCACCATGAGCTGCTCGCGCAGCCGCTTTTTGACCTGGTCGAGCGTCAGGCCCTGCTTCTTGACCGCGTCCTCGAACTCCAGCTCCGTGGTCAGGTTGAGCTTCTTCATGCGGGAGACGATTTCTTCGCTCAGCTCGGCCTCCTCGACGTTGACCTTCTCCCGCTCGGCCTCCTGGAGCTGGAGCCGGCTCTCGATCAGCCGATCGAGCAGCTGGTGGGCGAGCCGGTCGTCGTCCGGCACCTCCTCCCCGCGCGCCTCGACCTTATAGTAGAGGACCTGCTCCCGAAGCTCGGTGAGGGTGATCACATCGTTGTTGACGACGGCGACGATCCGGTCCGCCACGCCGTCGCCGTCGGCGAGGGGCGCGACCACGACCCCGGCGGCCGCCGGCGCCGAGGTGGTCGCCGGCGGCGTCGGCGGCGTCACCACCTTCTCGACCCGCGCCCGCTTCTTGCCCGCGCCCGGCAGCCAGGAGGCGCAGCCGCCGAGCGCGAGCCCGACGAGCAGCAGCGGGAGGACCGGGCCTCGCGGCACCCTCACGCGACGAGCCTCTTGAGCTGATCCAGGAGCTCGAGCAGGGCGTCCCGAGTCGCGCGCCAGTCGCCGGCAGGCAGGCCAGCCTCGAGGGCGAACTCCCGGCTCATCCGGAGGCGGCCCCGGCTGCCCTGGATCAGCCGCACCAGGCGGTCGGGGCTGAGCGGCGTCGACGGCGCGAACTTGATGACGGCCCGGCCGGCGCGCGCCTCGAGCTTCTCGATCCCGAGCGGCCGCGCACCGATCCGGATCGCCACGACCTCGAGCAGGTGCTCGACGGCCGCGGGGGGCGGGCCGAACCTATCCGCCAGCTCCGACTGGAAGTCCGCCAGCTCCGCGGGGCTTCGCGCGTCGGTCAGGCGCCGGTAGAGAGCCAGCCGCTGGTTCACCTCGGGCACGTAGGCCTCGGGCAAATAGGCTTCGACGTCGACGGAGACGACCGGGTCGACGGGGGCCTCGGTCGTCTGGCCCCGCAAGTTTCGCACGGCCTCCTCCAGAAGTTTCGTATAAAGATCGAAGCCGACGGCGGCCACGTGGCCGTGCTGGGCCGGCCCGAGGAGGTTGCCGGCTCCGCGGATCTCCAGGTCGCGGAGCGCCAGCTTGAACCCGGAGCCGAGCTCGGTGAGCTCCTGCAGCACGCGGAGCCGGCGCTCGGCCTGCTCGTCCATCCGCCCGTCGGCCGGGACCAGGAGGTAGGCGTAGGCCTGCTGGCGCTCGCGGCCCACACGCCCGCGGAGTTGGTAGAGCTGGGCGAGGCCGAAGCGGTCGGCGCGGTTGATGATGATCGTATTCGAGGCGGGGATGTCGAGCCCCGACTCGACGATCGCCGTCGAGACGAGCACGTCCGCCTGCCCCGTCATGAACTTGACCATCACCGCCTCGAGCTCGCGCTCCTTCAGCTGGCCGTGGGCCATCACGACCCGCGCGTCCGGCGCCATCTTCTGGATGAAGCGCGCCATCGAGGACAGCGACTGGATGCGGTTGTGGACGAAGAACACCTGCCCGCCGCGCTGGAGCTCGCGCTCGAGCGCCTCCCGGACGACCTCGCGGCTGAACCGGCAGATGTGGGTCTCCACCGGCAGCCGCTCGAGGGGCGCCGTCTCGATGACGGAGAGGTCGCGGACGCCCGAGAGCGACATGTAGAGGGTGCGCGGGATCGGCGTCGCCGTCAGCGACAGCACGTCGACCGAGGCGCGGAGCTGCTTGATCCGCTCCTTCGCCGCGACGCCAAAGCGGTGCTCCTCGTCCACCACCAGGAGCCCGAGCCTCTTGAACGCGACGTCCTTGGAGAGGAGGCGGTGTGTCCCGATCACGACGTCGACCGTGCCCTGCCGGAGCCCCTCGACGATCGCCTTCTGCTCTCGCGGCGAGCGGAACCGCGAGAGCAGCTCGACCCGCGCCGGGAACGGGCCGAACCGATCGCTGAAGGTCGACCGGTGCTGCTGGGCGAGCACGGTCGTCGGCACGAGGATCGCCGCCTGGGCGCCATCCGCCACCGCCTTGAAGACCGCCCGCAGGGCGACCTCCGTCTTGCCGTAGCCGACGTCGCCCGCCACCAGGCGATCCATCGGCCGCTCGGCCTCCATGTCGACCTTGACCTCCTCGATCGCGCGGAGCTGATCCGGCGTCTCCTCGAAGCGGAAGGCGGCCTCGAACTCGCGCTGCCAGGGCGTGTCCGGCGAGAACTTGCGGCCCGGGACCACCGCGCGCTCGGCGTAGAGCTTCAACAGCCCCTCCGCCATCTCGCGCAGGGAGGCCCGGACCGATTCCTTCACGCGCTGCCAGGCGGCACCCCCGAGGCGATCGAGCCTGGCCGCGCTGGCGTCGGCGCCCAGGTACTTGGAGATCAGGTCGAGCCGCTCCACCGGCAGGTAGAGGAGGCCGCTCTCCGCGTATTCGAGGAGGAGGAAGTCGGCCTCGCGGTCGCCGACGGGCATGGTCCGGAGCCCCAGGTACCGGCCGATCCCGTGATCCTCGTGGACGACGAGGTCGCCGAGCGCGAGGTCGGTGAAGGCGGTGAGGGCGGCCCCCCGCTCGTAGCGCGGGCGCCGGAGCGTGCGCCGCCGCGCGCCGAACAGCTCCTCCTCGGTCAGCAGGACGATGCCAAGGGCGGGAACGGCGAAGCCGCTCGAGCACTCCCCGACGACCACCCCGAGTCGCTCCGGCCCCCAGAAGGTCTCCACCGGTGTCGCCTCGAGGAGGTGCTCGCGCAGGATCTGACGGAGGCTCTCGGCCTGGTGGGTGTCGCTCGCGGCCAGCCGGACGCGGGTGCCCTCGCCGATCCAGCGTGTGAGCTCTCCGGCGAGCTGGCGGAACTGGCCGTCGAACCGCGCGACCGAGAGCGTGCCGAAGTCGAGGTCGGTGCGGGCCGCCTCCCCGCGGCCGCGCGCGGGCGCGGCCGCCGACAGGAGCCCCAACTCGAGGCGCTGCCGGTCCGCCAGGAGCCCGGCGAGCGGCTGCGCGGCGGGGGCGTCCTCCGGCGGGGCGTCGAGGAGCTCGGGCTGGTCGAGGACGACCGGAGCCCGCGGCGGCAGATACGCGAGCAGGTTGGCGGTGGCCTCGGCCCGGCCGAGCGGCAGCAGCGCCACCTCCGGGAGTGAGTCCGTCGAGCGCTGGGACGTCGGATCGAAGAGGCGGAGCGACTCGATCTCGTCGCCGAACAACTCGATCCGGACGGGGCGCCGATCGGCCGGCCCGAACACGTCGACGATCCCCCCGCGCACGCTCCACTGGCCCACCTCGGCCACGGTATGGGCGCGCTCGTACCCGGCCCCCTCGAGCGCCTCCAGGAGGAGCTCGCGATCGAGGCGGTCGCCGACGCTCAGACGGACCGTCGCGGCCCTGAACGCGGCCGGATCCGGCAGCGGATGCGTGAGCGCGGCCGGCGTGGCCACGACGGCGAGGGGCTCGCCGGACAGGAGCCGGTGACAGACGAGGGCGCGGGCCGCGTCCGTCTCGCGGTGGCGCCCGCGCCACAGCCGCGGCTCGGGCGGCGGGAACTCCACCGCCCGCCCGCCGAAGAAGCGCAGGTCGCCCGCCCACCGCTGCGCCTCGGCGAGGCTCGAGACCAGCACGAGGCAGGGCCGGGGGTCGGGCTCGAGGAGGGCGCCCACGACGAGCGCGCGCGCCGACCCCCAGAGGCCCGACGCGCGCAGGCAGACGTCTCCCCTGGTCCAGGCCCCGGCCAGCGCTCGGTACGGGGCCCAATCCTTGAGTGACACGGGCTGCGTCTCGAGCATGGACACTCAGCGGACGCCGGCCCGTATTGTACTCCGGGCGCCGGGACTCAGCGGGCGCCCTGGGCGAGGTAAAAGCTCAGCGTCTCGAGCTCGATCGACAGGTCGACGTTCTTCAGCCGGACCTCGCGGCCGACGCGGATCCGGCTCGGCGCGAAGTTGAGGACCCCCTTGACGCCGGCGGCGACGAGCTTGTCCGTGACCGCCTGGGCCGACTCGGCCGGCACCGCGACGATCGCGATCTGCAGGTTGCGGGCCTTCACCTCCCGGGGGAGATCGCTCGTGGGCAGGATCGGGACGCCGTCGGCGGCGCGGCCGGCCTTGGCGGGGTCGTCGTCGAAGATCGCCGAGATCCGGAATCCCTGGCGGGCGAACCCCTTGTAGCGGAAGAGCGCGGACCCGAGGTTGCCGTAGCCGACGAGCGCGACCTGCCACTCGCGGTCGAGGTTCAGGATCTTCTGCAGCTCGGCCTTGAGCCCCGAGACGTAGTAGCCGATGCCGCGGACGCCGAACTCGCCGAAGTACGCGAGGTCCTTGCGGACCTGCGCCGAGTTCAGGTTGAAGCGCTCGGCGAGCGCCTGGGACGAGATGGTCTTGATCCCGTCCTCCTCCAGCTGCACGAGACAGCGGGTGTACAGGGACAGGCGCCGGATCGTCATCTCGGGGATCTTCTGGATCCGGTAGCTCGAACGGGGCGCCATGGCCTCTCCGCGTGGGCGCCCGGACGACGCCGGGCGCCCGACTCCCGGAGCCCTCAGCCTACACGGGCCACTTCACGAACAGCAGGAGGACGCCCATGACGAGGACGTACAGCGCGAGCGACTCGATCAGCGCGAGGCCGATGATCATCGCCGTCTGGATCCGCCCCGCGGCGCCGGGCTGGCGCGCCATCGCGTCGACGGCGGACGCGACCGCGCGGCCCTGACCGAGCCCGCACAGACCCGCCGCCAGCGCCATGCCGATGCCGGCCGCGATCGCGGCGAAGGGTTTGAGCCAGCCTTCGCCGCCACCTGGCTCCGCCGCGAGCGCGATGCCGGGCACCGCGAGCACGGCGACGAACGTGAGAATCAGTGAGCGTCGCACGGACTGCCCTCCTTGTGTGGTGGTTTCCGCCTCAGTGATGGGGCTCGGCCGCTTCAATCGCCCCGGCGATGTAGATGGCCGCCAGAATCACGAAGATGAAGGCCTGCAGGAACGCGACCAGGAGCTTGAGCGGGTAGAGGAACCCGACGGTGAAGGCCGCCATCAGCAGCGCCGCCGGCCCCCCGAGGACGATTCCGCCGAGCGATCCTCGGAGCGCCCAGCCGAGCATGCCGTCGAAGCCCATCAGGAAGAAGAAGACGGCGAGGAGAATGTGCCCGCCCGTCATGTTGCCGAAGAGCCGGAGCGAGAGGGAGACGGGCCGCGCGAGGTGGCTGACCACCTCGATCGGGATCATGAGCGGCGCGAGCCACGGGATCGGCCCCATGAAGTGCCGCGCGTAGGCGCGCGCCCCTTGCGTCCGGATGCCGATCGCGTGGTAGGTGACGAACACGATCAGCGCGCAGGCGCCGGTCGTGTTCAGGCTGGCCGTCGGCGCCACGAGGCCGGGCACGAGCCCCAGCAGGTTGGCGACCAGGATGAACAGCCCGAGGGTGGCGAGCAGGGGCAGGTACGGGCGCCCCGCGGGCCCGATGACGTCGTCGATCAGCGTCAGGTGCTGCTCGAGGACCAGCTCCATGAAGTTCTGGGCACCGCGCGGCACCAGCTCCACCCGCCACGACGCGGCGAAGGCGATCGCGATCAGGATCGCCATCGCGACCCACATGTAGGTCACATGCTCGGGGATGCCGGGCAGCGAGAGGATCGGGGGATGTTCGAGCGCGCCCATCTCAGCCGGCGCTCCGCACGCCCTCGACGATCAGGACCGGAGGCAGCACCGAGAGCCCGGCGAGCACGGCCAGGGGGTGCGCCCAGCCTCCGGCGAGCGCCAGCGCGAGGGCGCCGAAGGCCCCCGCCGAGCGGAGACCGAGGCCCGTCAGGCCGAGCGTGAAGCCGCCCTCGCCTCGGAGCACACCGGCGGCGCCTCGCGCGACCAACCGAAAGTGGAGGAGAGCGATCGCCCCCCCCGCCGCCACGCCCGCCGCGCCGGGGAGGCCGGCGAGCCACCCGGCGCCGGCCGCGAGGGCCGCGATCGCGGCGAGGCAGTGGAGCGTGACGCGCGAGACCAGATCAGCGACGGTCATCCTTCTGCTCGCGTCGTTCGGCGTCCTTCACAGAGCGAAACAGGTTCACGAAGCCGGCCGCGATGCCAAACCCGAGTCCAAGGAGCAGGAGCCAGGGGCCCGTGCCGAGCCATCGGTCGACCCAGAAACCCCCGGCCAGACCGAGCACGGTCGACACCACGAATGTCACTCCCACCTGGAACAGAGGTCCTAGCCCTCGCCACGACGAGGGGTCACCTCCCGGGGTCATGTGAATCCGAACACTATCACGAGGGGTCCGACCGCACAAGGGGGCATAACCTACTGACCTGATTGACAATTACTGGACGGCTGGTCGGCGAGTAAGGCACAAGCCCGGGTCGGGCCGAGGCCGGGCAAGCCCGGCGCGCGCCCACGGCCGCCACGCCGACTCACCCGCCTTCGTCGAGCCCGAGTTTCGGGAAGTCGGCCTCGGAGACCCAGCCGGTCGTGCCGTCGACCTCGACCTTCAGCCAGACTTCCGGCGACTTGGCCGGTCCGAATCTTGCCGAGCACCCCTCGAGCAAGGTCACCCGGCTCTTCTCGCTCAGGCCGACGGAGCGCCGTGCGGCGGTCGCCGTGGGGCCGTCGTACATCTCGATCCGCGGAGTCTCGGTTCGCCCGAGAGCGGCGCGCATGACCTCACGGTCAACGCGCGGGTTGATCGGCGGCGAGCAGGCCGTGTGCACCAGGAACCGGTGGGTGGCGTCGTCGTACGCGTAGCGGACGCGGATGGCGAAGGCCCCCATCCACTCCGAGACGTCGAGGTAGCGCCCGTCGCTGAGCGCGATCGTCCCTCTGAGCGAGTCGATCGGGTTCATCACGCCATCGCCGCGCGGCTCGAGGGCGAGCGCCGCCCCGAAGGCCCCGTCCTTATCGAAGCCGTAGACCCGGTAGACGACGCCGCTCCCGGGCGGGCTCGGCACGATTCCGAATACGAGGAGGAGCATCGGCCGCGAGTGGCCCTCGAGCAGGTAGGCCGAGAGCCCCCTGGCCTCGACGTACTCCCCGGGGGGCTGCGTCTTGGTCGACTCGCGACCGCGCGCGAGAATCGCGCGGGATTCGTTCTGGATCGACCAGTACTCGAGCGTCGTCGCCCGCCAGAACTCCCGCGCGTCGAGCAGTCGCTGGTAGACGCCCGTCACGATCACGCGCTGGCTGGGCGCCGGGCCGAGCGCGAACGGACCGAACTGCTGCGGATATCGCTCGACCCGCTGCGCCGCCACCCCGGCCGCGGCCAAGACGGCCGCGAGACTGAGAACGAGGCCGAGCGGCCAGCGCGGCCGGACCGCGAGCCGACGGAGGGTCCGCAGGCTCAGGGCGCCGCCCAGCCACGCGTCCGCCCGACGGCACGCCCCCAGCCCGCGCAGAGCGCCGCCCGCCGCGACTCGTCCATGGCCGGGACGAACCTCCGCTCGATCTCCCACCGGTGCGCCACCTCCGCGAGCGACCCCCAGATCCCCGCGCCGAGCCCCGCGAGGTACGCGGCGCCGAGCGACGTCGTGTCGATCACCGACGGCCGGAGCACCTCCACCCGCATGACGTCGGCCTGGAACTGGCACAAAAAGTCGTTGGCGGCCGCCCCGCCGTCGACCCGCAGCGCCCTGAGCGGAACGCCCGCCTCGGCCCGCATCGTCTCGAGCACGTCGCGGCTCTGATAGGCGATCGCCTCCAGGGCCGCCCGCACGAGGTGGGCGCGGGTCGTCCCGCGCGTCAGCCCAAAGATCGCGCCGCGCGCGTGCATGTCCCAGTAGGGCGCCCCGAGGCCGACGAACGCGGGCACCAGGTACACGCCCCCGGTATCGGGGACCGACTCCGCGAGCCGCTGGCTCTCGGCGGCGCTCCCGAGCACACCGAGTCCGTCGCGGAGCCACTGGATCGCGGCGCCCGCGATGAACACGCTGCCCTCGAGAGCATATACCGTCTCGGCGCCGATCCGCCAGGCGACCGTCGCCAGCAGCCCGCCGCTCGGGGCGATTGCGGTCCGGCCGGTGTTCATGAGCAGAAAGCAGCCGGTCCCGTACGTGTTCTTGGCCATCCCCGGCTCGAAGCAGGCCTGGCCGAAGAGCGCCGCCTGCTGGTCACCGGCGACGCCCGCGATCGGGATCCCGGACGGCAGCCAGCCGAGGTCGGCCGTCTCGCCGAAGAGCCCCGCCGACGGGCGGACGGCCGGGAGCAGGGGCGCCGGCACCCCGAGCAGCGCGAGCATCGTCTCGTCCCACGCGAGCGAGCGGATGTCGAGGAGGAGCGTGCGCGAGGCATTAGAGGGGTCGGTCGCGTGGACGCGGCCCCCGGTGAGGTTCCACAGGAGCCACGTGTCGACGGTGCCGAACGCCAGCTCGCCGCGCCGCGCGCGCTCGCGCGCCCCGGACACCGCGTCGAGCAGCCAGCAGATCTTCGTCCCGGAGAAGTAGGCATCGAGCACGAGCCCCGTTCGCGCCCGGACCGTCGGCTCGACCCCGTCCGCCCGGAGCCGCTCGCAGAGGTCGGCGGTGCGCCGGCACTGCCACACGATGGCCGGGTGGATGGGACGACCCGTGGCCCGATCCCAAACGATCGTCGTCTCCCGCTGGTTGGTGATCCCGATCGCGGCGATCGTGCGCCCGGCGGCGTCGCGCCCCGCGAGCGCGGCCCGCGCGGCGGCGACGGTGGTCGCCCAGATCTCGTCGGGATCGTGCTCGACCCAGCCCGGGCGCGGGTAGTGCTGCGTGAGTTCCGCGTAGCCGCGGGAGGCCACCCGGCCCTCCGTGTCCACGCAGAGCGCGGTCGAGCCCGAGGTGCCCTGATCGAGGGCGAGAATCATCGCCCGGCGGGGGTCGCGCGCAGGGGGAGACGCCCGGTGGGGCCGGCGGCGAGGGGCCCGACTCACGCCCGCGCCGACCGGAACCGCTGCGAGCGCGCGACATGGCTCTCCCACGCGTCGAGCTCGGCGGCGAGACGCCGGGGCGACCAGCCGAGGAGGGTCGCCATCCGCCGGCCGATCGCCTCCGCGCAGTCCTGCCCCTGACACCGGCTCGTCCCGATTCCGGTGCGCCGGAGCAGCACGTCCTGGAGCGAGACGGCGTGCTCGTGGGAGACCGCGTAGTACAGCTGGGCGGCGATCTCGGAGTTCTGGGGGCACAGGCGCTGGTCGCCGTCCGGCACCTTGCCCGCGAGGTCCGCGAGCCGCGGCCAGGCGCGGCCGTAGGTCGCCACCAGGGTCTCGATCGTCTCGCGCCCGAGCCGCGTCGCCGCCAGCTCGGGCGCCACGTCCAGCCAGGCGGTCGCCGCCAGCCGCGACACCTCCTCGTCCGAGCCGTCGAGGGCGAGCCGGGCCGTCCGGCACTCGGCGCGGCGGCCGAGCGTTCGCAGCACCAGGTCGCCCACCTGTTCGGCGAGGCTCCGGAAGCACGTCAGCTTGGTCCCGGTCACGGACAAGAACCGGCCGCTTCCCTCGACGACCACCTTGTGTTTGCGCGACACGTCGGAGGCGCGCTCGCGGGCTTCGAACGACAGCGGCCGCACCCCCGCGTACGTGTACACGACCTCGCGCTCCGCCACGCCGAGGTCGGGCAGGACGCGACGCACCTCGTCGAGCAGGTAGCCGACCTCCTCGCCGGTCGCCTCCACGCGGTCGGGATCGCCCTCGAAATCGGTATCGGTCGTGCCGACCACGGAGAACTCGCGCCACGGGATCACCAGCACCGCTCGGCCGTCCCGCGTGGACGCGTAGAGGGCCCGCTCGCTCAGGCGCGGCAGCACGCAATGGATCCCCTTCGTGGTCCGGGTGACGCGCGTGCCTCGCTCGGTGATCCCGGCCAGCTCGCGCAGACGGTCCACCCAGGGCCCGGCGGCGTTGACGACGACCTGCGCGCGCACCGTGTGCACCCGGTCCGACAGGAGGTCGCGCACGCGCACGCCCTCGACGCCCCCGCGACCGCGCACCATCTCCTCGACCTCGCAGTAGTTGACGGCCCGCGCGCCCGCGCGACAGGCGGAGAGCACGTTCTCGAGGCAGAGGCGCTCCGGCGAGAGAAGCAGATCGTCGAAGTAGTAGCCGGCGCCGCGCAGGTCCTCGGCGCGGAGGCCCGGCTCGAGCGCCAGCGCGGCCACGGGCCGGAGGACCCGGTAGCGCTCGCGGTCACGACCAGGAGCCAGGCGGTCGTAGAGCATGAGACCGATCCGGACCTTGATCAGGCCGCGCGCCGAGTCGCCGTAGACGGGGACGAGGAAGGGCAGCGGCCGCACGAGATGCGGGGCGAGGCGACGCAGCGTCTCGCGCTCGGCGAGTGACTCGCGCACGAGCGCGAAATCGAACAGCTCGAGGTAGCGGAGGCCGCCGTGGATGAGCTTGGAGGACCGCGAGGTCGTGCCCGAGGCGTAGTCACCCTTCTCGAAGAGCGCCACCGAGACGCCGCGGAGCGCGAGGTCGCGGGCGACGCCCGCGCCGGCCATGCCGCCGCCGATCACGACGACGTCGGGCCCGGCATCCTCGACGGCGGCGAGATCCCTCCGGCGGGAGTCCAGACGCGCCGCTGGTCCCCCCTCGGTCGTCACCACCGCCGGGCCCCCGTCCCCGCCCGTTGCCAGGGGGCGGGCCCGCGCACGTCCCCCCCGTCCCTCATCTGACCGACGGCCGCACCATTCCGGGTGGGATCAGCCGGGCGCTTTCCTGCCGCGGGCGCCCGCGCTCGGCCGGGACGACGGCCCGGATGGCGGCGAGCGGGGGACCTGGCGCGTGGCGCGACGCCATGGCTAGCGGGCGATCGTCAGCATGGGCGTCAGCGGAGCAGCGGCGTGACGGCAGCCTGGGCGAGATCGATGAACGGCGCCGGCATCACGCCGAGCACGATGACGCCGGCCAGCGCGACCGCGAGCGCGAGCCCCCCGGCGAAGGAGGTCGCCGACGGCGGCGGCGCGGCCTCGGGCTCCCGCATGTACATGTAGACGATCAGACGCAGGTAGTAGTACGACGCCACCGCGGAATTGAGCACCCCGATCACGGCGAGCCCCACGTACCCCGACCGGACCGCGGCGCCGAACAGGTAGAACTTCCCGACGAAGCCGCCGAGGGGCGGGATGCCGATCAGGGAGAGCAGGAACAGGGAGAGGACCAGCGCGAGGACCCCGTGGCCCCGGGCCAGCCCCGCGTAGTCGGCGAGGCTCACCCCCTCGCCGGCCGCGCGCTCGAGCAGGAGTACCACGCCGAAGGCGCCCGCGGTGGTGAACGTGTACACGAGCAGGTAGAAGAGCACCGCGCCGGCGCCGAGGGCGCCGCCCGCCGTGAGGCCGACGAGCATGTATCCCACGTGGGCCACCGAGGAGTAGGCCAGCATCCGCTTGAGGTTCGACTGGGCGATGGCGACCACGTTGCCGACGGTCATCGTCGCCACCGCGAGCACCCACAACAGGGCCGTCGAGTCGAGCTGCCCGCCGCGGAACGCGCTCACGAGCACGCGGATCAGCGCCGCGAAGGCCGCCGTCTTGGAGCCGGTCGCCACCAGCACGGTGACGCTCGTCGGCGCGCCGACGTAGACGTCAGGTGCCCACATGTGGAACGGCACCGACGAGATCTTGAAGCCGAAGCCCACGAGCAGGAGCGCAAACCCGATCGTCAGCAGCGAATCGCGCCCGGTCGAGGCGCCGATCCGGTCGAGGTTCGTCGTCCCCGTCGCGCCGTACACGAGGGCGATCCCATACAGGAAGAAGGCGCTGGCGAAGGCGCCGAGCAGGAAGTACTTCATCGCCGCCTCGCCCGAGGCGAGGCGCGCCCGGAAGTACCCGGCGAGCACGTAGAGCGACAGCGACATCAGCTCGAGCGAGAGGAAGACGACGATCAGGTCGCCGGCCGCGGCCATCAGCAGCATGCCCACGGTCGCGAACAGGACCAGCGCGTAGTACTCGCCCGACTCGAGCCCGCGCTCGTGGAGGTAGTCGATCGAGAGCAGCACGACCAGCCCGGCCGCGTAGCAGATGACGAGCTGGAGGAAGAGCGCGTACCCGTCGAGCACGATCATGCCGTGGAAGGCCCGGGTCTCCTCGCCCCAGAGCCACGTGGTCGAGAGGAGCGCGAGGACGATGCCCGCCAGCGACAGGACCGGCAGGTGCCCCTTGCGGGCGCGCGGCGGCAGCAGGTCGAGCACCAGGACGAGACCAGCCGTTCCGAGCACGATGAGCGCGGGCAGGAGCGCGCGGACGGAGACCGCCGGAAACTGCATCGGCTAGCGCGCCCGCACCCCGGCCGCGGCGGCCTTGGACTGCACTTGCGCGATCAGCGCCCCCACGCTCGCCTCGGTCTTACCCGTGAAGGCGACCGGGTAGACGCCGATCCAGACGATGAGCACCAGCGCCGGCACCAGCACCGCCCACTCACGAGCCGAGAGGTCGGCCAGACGCCGGTTCTCGGGGTGGGTCACGGGGCCAAAGATCACGCGCTGGCACATCCAGAGGAGGTAGACCGCGGCGAACACGATCCCCGAGGTCGCGAGCGCGGCGACGAGCCGGTTCACCTGGAACGCCCCCACCAGGATCAGGAACTCTCCGACGAAGCCGTTCAGCCCGGGGAGGCCAAGCGACGAGAGCGACACGATCAGGAACAGCGCGGAGAAGGCCGGGATGACCCGCCACAGGCCGCCGAAGTCGGCGATGAGCCGGGTGTGCCGCCGCTCGTAGATCATCCCGACCAGCAGAAAGAGCGCGCCCGTCGACAGGCCGTGGTTGATCATCTGGATAATCCCGCCGACGAGCCCCTGGGCGGTCAGCGTGAACAGGCCCACCATCACGAAGCCGAGGTGGCTCACGCTCGAGTAGGCGACGAGCTTCTTCAGATCCGGCTGCACGGTCGACACCCAGGCGCCGTAGATGATGCCGATCACCGCCAGCGCGAACACCCAGGGGGCGAAGCGAATGCTCGCGTCTGGGAAGAGGGGCAGGCAGAAGCGGAGGAAGCCGTAGGTCCCCATCTTCAGCAGGACGCCGGCAAGGATGACGCTGCCCGCCGTCGGTGCCTCGACGTGGGCGTCGGGGAGCCAGGTGTGGAACGGGAACAGCGGCACCTTGATCGCGAACGCGAGGGCGAAGGCGAGGAACATGAGATCCTGCGCGAGCCCGGGGGCCAGCACGAACCGGCTCAGCACGGGCAGGTCGAACGTGTAGACGCCCGTGGCCGCCCCGTGCTGCCAGTACAGGGCCAGGATCGCCACGAGCATCAGCAGCGACCCGACGAGCGTGTAGAGCACGAACTTGATCGCCGCGTAGATGCGGTCGGGCCCGCCCCACACGCCGATGACGAAGTACATCGGGATCAGCATCGCCTCCCAGAACACGTAGAAGAGGAAGAGGTCGAGGCTGACGAAGACGCCGATCATCCCCGTCTCGAGGATGAGCATCGCGATCCCGAACTCCTTCGTCCGCTCCTCGACCGCGCGCCACGCCGAGGCCAGCGCGAGGGGGCTCAGGAACGCGGTGAGCAGCACGAGCAGGAGGCTGATGCCGTCCACGCCGATGTGGTAGGAGACGCCGAGGGTCGGCATCCAGCCCGCCCGCTCCTCGAACTGCGGGTCGGCTCGGCCACCGTCGAAGGTCAGGTAGAGGGGCACGGCGAGCGCGAAGACCGCCACCGCGATCGCGAGCGCCACCACGCGGGCGAGATCGCTCCGCCGGCGGGGCACGAGCGCGAGCCCGAGCCCGCCCAGGGCCGGCAGGAACGTGACCCAGGTCAGGAGTCCGGGGGTCATCGAGCGAGCAGGAAGCCGATCAGGACCACAACGCCCAGGAGCATCGTCAGCGCATAGTTGACGACGTAGCCGGTCTGGAGACGCCGGAGACGCTGCGCCGACCCGACCACGGCGCGGCCGAGGCCGTTCACCACGCCGTCGAGGAGGCCGAGGTCGACGCCGCGGGCGAGGAAGACCGAGAACGCGTAGAGGGGGCGGACGATGAGCGCGTCGTAGATCCGGTCGACGTAGTATGCGTTGAGGAGCAGGGTATGGAGCCGGGTCTTCGGCCGTCCGATCGCGTTGGGCGCCACGGCGCGCGTCATGTACATGAGCCACGCGAGGAGAAAACCGGCCGCGACCACGATCACCGACAGGAGCAGCAGGGCGTAGGCCGTGAATCCCCCGCCCTCTCCCTCGTGGAGCGGGAAGACCGACGCCAGGAACCGCTCGAACGGCGTGCCGGCGCCCGACGGGATCCCCACCGCGAATCCCGCCAGCGCGGTCAGCGTCGCGAGGGCTCCGAGCGGCACCGTCATCACCGCCGGCGACTCGTGCACGTGGTGGGCCGTCTCCTTCGCCATGCGCGGCATGCAGAAGAAGGCCAGGAACAGCAGGCGGAAGGCGTAGAACGACGTCAGGAACGCGCCGAGCACCAGAACCGACCAGAGGCCCGGGTGGCCGCCCGCGTAGGTTGCGGCCAGGATCGCGTCCTTCGAGAAGAAGCCGGCGAGGCCCGGCACGCCCGCGAGGCCGGCGGCACCGACGGTCATGGTGACGGCGGTCGGCACCATGCGCGGGGCGAGCCCGCCCATCCGCCGCAGGTCCTGCTCGCCGCCGAGCGCGTGGATGACGCTCCCGGCGCCCAGGAACAGGAGCGACTTGAAGAAGGCGTGGGTGACGAGGTGGAAGACCGCCGCCGCGTAGGCGCCCACGCCGACCGCGGCGAACATGTAGCCGAGCTGGCTCACGGTCGAGTAGGCGAGCACCCGTTTGATGTCGGTCTGGATGACCGCGGTGGTGGCCGCGAAGATTGCGGTCAGGCCACCAATCCAGGCCACCACCTCGAGGGCCACGCCGGATCGCTCGAAGAGCGCGTGGCTCCGCGCCACCATATAGACCCCGGCCGTCACCATCGTCGCCGCGTGGATCAGCGCCGAGACCGGCGTCGGTCCCTCCATCGCGTCGGGCAGCCAGACGTGGAGCGGGAGCTGCGCGGACTTCCCGCACGCGCCCATGAACAGGAGGAGGGCGATGCCGGTCGCCGTGGCCGGCGCGAGCCGGTCGACGGAATTGAACACCGCCGAATAGTCGAGCGTGCCGAGCGCGGTCCAGAGCCACATCACGCCCAGGCCGAATCCGAAGTCGCCCACGCGGTTGACGATGAAGGCCTTCTTCCCCGCCGCCGCGGCGGCCGGCCGCTCGTACCAGAACCCGATGAGCAGGTAGGAGCAGAGACCCACCGCCTCCCAGAAGACGTAGAGGACCAAGAAGTTGCCGGCGAGCACGAGCATCGTCATCGAGAAGACGAACAGGTTCAGGTAGGCGAAGAACCGCGCGTAGCCGGGGTCGCCGTCCATGTAGCCGACCGAGTAGACGTGGATGAGGAATCCAACGCCGGTGACGACGAGCAGCATGACCGCCGTCAGCGAGTCGACCTGGACGGAGACGGCGGTCTTGAACGAGCCGGCGACGATCCATGGGAAGAGCTCGCCCGCGTACACCTGACCGTCGAGGACCCGGGCGAAGACCGCGTCCGCCGAGACGAACGCGGCGGCGACCGCCAGCACCCCCACCCAGTGCGCCCGGCGACCGAGCGCGCCTCCGAAGACCATGTTGACGAGCGCGCCCAGGAGCGGGCACGCGGGAATCAGCCAGACGGTCGTCGACACCGACCCACTCTAGCGAACGCCACTGGGGGTGTCAACGCGTCGCCCGCGATCCGGCGCACGCGGTGGCGCTCAGTAGCGCGTGCGGAGACGGTAGACCAGCTTCGCGACGCCCTCCCGCGGCACCGCGAGTTCCCACGTGAGCGTGTGGCGGTCGCTCTTCTCGCATGGGTGGGTCGAGCTGAGCACCTGCCAGTCGCCGGGGACCGGCTCGATCACGGTCACGATCTGGCCCAGCTTCTTGTGGTTCCGGAGCACGATCTCCCACTCGACTTCCCACACGCGGTCGGCGATCCGCCGCCAGTCCTTCTGCGTGCGCTCTCCGACCAGGTCGAACGCGTTGCCCATCTTGATCTTGACTCGCTCGTCCTCGGGCGTGTGGTCGATCCAGTCCTCGCCGACGAACTCCTGGCTTCCCGACGCGTCGGCCTTGTAGACCCGCACCTTGCCCTTCGGGAGCGGGAGACCGAGGTGATCGGCCTTGCCGTTCCGGATTTCGAGATAGACGCCAACCTTCTGGTTGCCGATCGGCGTCCCGTACGAGTTCCGGTAGTAGTCTTGGGCGCCGTAGTAGACGAGACGCTTCCGGACCGGCACGTCGGTGGCGGACAGGAGCGCGAGCTGCCTTCTGCTGGTTGTCTTTGATGGTCGTGCGCCCGGCGAGCGTGTAGAGGTGGTACTCGAAGAAGCCCTCCGAGGCGAACTCCCGAGGCGCGTCCGGCCCCGCCGCCGCGGCGGCCAGCTCGAGCGCCCGGCCGAGACGGCGGGGCTCGTCGGCGCGGTTGACGTCACCCGCGACGAGCTTCAGAGCGGCGTCGCGGTAGGTGGCGCCGCTCTTGTTGTCGATCGTCACCCAGCCCGTCAGCTCCGACCGGTCCTCGAGCGAGTCTTCCTACCGCTCGGCGCGAAGCTCCCGCCGCACGCGGCCGCGATCGTGATGGTGGGGGTCCTGGTCGCCTCTGTCGTCAGAGAGACGCCCGAACTCAGCGCGGTCGAACCCGCCCCCTCGGCCGCGCCGCCGAGCATCCGGAGCGCCACGCCGAAGACCCGGTGCTGGTGGGCGGTGACGAGCTCCTCGAAACGCCCGGACCTCGCCTGCCCAGAGCCGCCTCAGGAACTCGGGCGGATCCGCATCCATCCTTAGACCGCCCCGGCCGCCCAAAGTTCCCGGGCGGCCTGCCGCCACGTCCAGGACGCGCCTCGAATCCTGGGCGCCAGCGTCGTTCGGGGGTCGAGGGCCGGGACGCGCTGGTATCCCGCCGCCGCGGATCCAACCCGGGCCGTCCCACGAGGAGTCGCCGGGCTCGAGGCGGAACTCCGTCAAGTCTGGGCGCGGCGCCGGGGCCGGGTCGGACTCGGCGAGCGCCGCCGCGCCCCCGGTCGTGGGGCGACAGAGCCCGGCCGCGACGGCCCTCGGGACGGCGGTCACCGCGTCGACCGAGTGAGCGCTAGTTGGCGAAGCCCGCGGAGTTCGTGGGCGCGCGCCGGCGCGCCAGCAGCGGCGAAGCAGAGGAAGATCACGACCTGCGCGCCATCTTAGCACGCGGTGCTATGATGGCGGACGTGGCGCCGCGCTCCCGTTGGAAGGTCCGCCTCCTCGGCGCTCTCCTCGTCGTGCTCGTGGCCGGCGGTTCCGCGGCCTACCTCGGCTGGCGTCAGGCCGCGCCCCCCGTGCGCGCCGTCGTCATCCCGCCGCCCCGCTTCATCGGCTTGTCGACGACGTTCACCGTCGTCGTGGAGGCGGCACGGGGGCGGATCGCGCAGGCCGAGGTCCGCATCGCGCAGGGCGGCGCCGGCGCGGTGGTGCTGACGCAGCCGGCACCCGCCGGGAGCCGGCTCGAGACGCCCGTCACGATCCAGGGCGCCACGCTCGGCCTCCGGGAAGGGGCGGCGACGCTCGAGGTCTGGGCGCGCGATGACTATTGGCGTCCGCTCCGGCGGACCGACGCCCCCGCGGCGTCGATCCCGGTCACGATCGACCTCACGCCTCCGTCGATCGACGTCCTGGCGGCGACCCAGTACGTGTCGCAAGGCGGCGGCGGGATCGTCGTGTTCCGCTTGCGGGGCGGCGATGCCGCCGAGGTGCGAGCGGGCACCCTCGCCTTCCCGAGCTTTCCGGCGGGAGACGGCGGTGCCCGCGTGGCGCTCATCGGGCTCCCCTGGGACTTCAGGCCGGGCACCCCGCTCACGGTGGCCGCCCACGATGAGGCGGGCAACGCCGCGACGCGCGGCGTCCCGACCGAGATTCGGACCCGGCACTTTCGCAGCGACAGGATCCGCCTCGCGGAGAGCTTCCTCGAGACCAAGGTCCCGGAGCTCCTGCCGCAGCGCCCGCCCACGCAGCCGTTGCTCGACGGCTTCCTCCTGATCAACCGCGACCTCCGCCGGCAGGCCGAGGAGGAGAAGCGGCGCGCCGCCCTCCGGACGGCGTCCCACGCGTTGTGGGAGGGCGCCTTCGTCCAGCCCCGCAACACGAAGGTCTTCTCGAACTTCGCCGAGACGCGCACCTACCTCTACGGGGGCCGGGAGGTCGACCGGCAGGTGCATCTTGGCTACGACCTCGCGTCGTTCAGACAGAGCCCGGTGCCCGCCGCGAACAAGGGTGTGGTCGCCTTCGCGGGCCCGCTGACGATCTACGGCAACGCCGTCATCGTCGACCACGGGCTCGGCCTGCAGACGCTCTACGGCCACCTCTCGAGCGCCGGGGTGAAGGCGGGCGACTCCGTCGAAAAGGGCCAGGAGCTCGGGCGCACCGGCTCGACCGGGCTCGCCATGGGTGACCATCTCCACTTCGAGGTCCTCGTCGACGGCGTTTCGATCACGCCCGTCGAATGGTGGGATGCGAAGTGGATCCGCGATCACATCGATCGGCCGCTCGAGCAGGCCGGGCTCCCCACGCTCGGCGGGACCGCCCCGCGGGCCGCCGCCGCAAAGCGCACCTTGGCCGGGGACCCCGGCCGGCACCCTCGCGCCTCCCGCCGCTGACCGGCGGCGCCACCCGGGCCGCGGTCCGGGCTAGAAGGCGCCGTACTTCTCGTACGCCTCCAGCGGCTTCGTCCCGCGCCGGACGGCGGCGCGGACCTTGTTTTCGGTGCCCACGAGCTTCTCGCACCGGAGGAGCACCTCGTAGGCCACCCGGCGCGGGACGACCACGACCCCGTCGAGGTCGGCCACGATGACGTCGCCCAGGGCCACCCGCACGCCGCCGATCGTCACCGGCTGGCCCCAGTCCTGGACCTGCCAGCGCGGCAGCGAGTCCTGCGGGGTGCGGTACCGGACGAAGGTCGGAAAGCGCAGGCGCGCGATCGCGGCCGCGTCGCGCGTGCTCCCGTCGACCACCACCCCGCGCACCCCGCGCGCCCGCAGCGACTCGGCCGACAGCTCGCCGAAGTGGGCGGCCACGTCGTCTTTGGCCTGGATCACGAGCACCGAGTCCCGGGGCACGTCGCCGATCATGCCGAGGAACTTTCGGATCACCTCGTCGCGGGGACCCTGCTTCCGCGGCCGGCCGCGGGCGGGGAATCCGTAGCCCGCGCAGCGCATGTCGGGGGCCAGCGGCTGGATCGTGGAGGGCAGTGTCTGGCGCAACAGTCCCAGCTCGTCCATCACGTCGGCGACGGCGGCGGTGTAGATTCGGGCGAAACGCCGCGGCAGGCTGTCCGATCTGCTAGCGGCCATGGAACAGCGGCTCGCGCTTTTCGACGAACGCCCGGGCCGCCTCGCGGTGATCCTCGGTCAGACCCGTCCGCGTCTGGTGCCAGGCCTCGAGATCGAGCAGCTCGGCGAGCGAGCCACTCTCGGCGGCGTTCATGTTGCGTTTAATGTAGCGGTGGGCGACCCGCGGCCCGCGGGCGAGACGCCCGGCCAGGCCGAGGGTCTCCGATTCGAGCTCCGCGTCCGGTACCACGCGGTTGACGAGCCCGATCGCGAGCGCGCGCGCCGCGTCGAGCAGCTCGGCCGTGAAGTAGAGCTCGCGCGCGCGGGCGGTGCCCACCAGGCGCGTCAGGAAGTAGGAGCCGCCGAAGTCGCCCGAGTAGCCGACCCGCGCGAAGGCGGTGGTGAACTTCGCCGTGTCCGACGCGACGCGGAGGTCGCAGGCCAGTGCGAGCGAGAGACCGGCGCCGGCCGCGGCACCCCGCACCATCGCGATCGTCGGCTTCGGCATCTCGTGGAGCCAGCGCGAGACCTCCATCCGCGCGCGGAGCTGCTGTGCCCGCTCCTCGAGCGAGCCCCCCGCACCCTCCGTGCCCTCGGCCATCGCCTTGACGTCGCCGCCGGCACAGAAGGCGCGGCCGGCACCGGTGAGCACGACCGCGCCGATCTCCGGAGCACCGGCCAGGCGCGCGAGCGCGGCCTCCATCGCCTCGAGCATCGGGCGCGACATCGCGTTCAGCCGCTCGGGCCGGTTCATCGTCAGAATCGCCACGCCGTCCTTCACCTGCTCGAGGAAATCCATCGCGTCACCTCCAGGGCCCCGGCTGCTGGCAAGGGCGCTCAACTGTAGCGAATCGGTCCGCCCCGGCGCAACGGTTCGTATCGTGCCGTATAAACTGAGGCCGTCGCTCGACATCCATCCGTCCGACCCCCTCGACCACGCGGCTTCGCATCGCCGATCTGTCCTGAGGCTCAAGGGGCTGCGCCCCGCGCGCGAGGTCCCTGTGAGCGACGTGATCTGCACGGAGCTCACCATCCCCGTCGTCCTGAGCGTGCCGGTCGAGGAGACCTTCCGCGCGGTCGAGATCATCGAGTCCGGCCACTACCCCTCCGACCGGATGCACACGCGCTCGCTGCCCCTCGAGCAAGCCGAGGACGCGTCCACGCGCTGGCCGGCATGAACCCGATCCGCCTGGTGATCGTGCCCGGCGCGCCGCGCGTGGCCGCTGCGCCCGCGTACGTGAGGAGGAATCCGGCACTTCGTCCGGCCGCTGGCCGAAAGCCACCTGGCCGAAAGCCACCTTGACATAGCGCCTCTTTGGGCAAATCCTCGGGCGCGTCGAGCGGCGTGCGGGGCATCCGACCTGAGCCAGGATCCAGGACACGGTCGGAGCGACCAAACTCGGCAGCAAGGGCCGCACCGGCGCCAGGGAGGGCGACTATGTCTGGGAACCAACTGACTCGGCGCACTTTTATCAAGACCGCCGGGGCCACCGGTGTGTCTGTGTATGTCCTCTGGTCGGGCCCGGGGACCGGCTCCTGGTTCGGCCCGCGGATGGTGCTGGCGGCGAACCTAGGCGTTCTCAACGCCACGGAAGGCAAGGAGACGCTGGCAATGGCCCGCCAGCTATTCCCCCACGACAAGCTAGGCGATGAGTTCTACTGGGTCGTCGTGGAGTCGATCGACAGGGACATGGCGGGCTCCCCCGAGCTGGCCTCCCGTTTACGCGACGGCCTGGCTCAGCTGAACAAGGCGGCCGGGGGCGATTTCACCGCCGTCACTGCGGAGGTGCAGCTCGAGGCGATGAAGAAGCTGGAGGGCACGCCCTTCTTCTCCGACATGCTCAACAAGACGCAGTTCTATTTCTACAACAACAAAGCCGTATGGTCGAAGTTCGGGTACGAGGGCTCTTCCTGGGAAAAGGGCGGTTACATCAACCGCGGATTCAACGACGTCGAGTGGACGCAAGGTTGAGCGACCCGCCGTCGAGTGCCAGCACCTATTTTCTCTCTCGGGAAGGGGAAGAACATGGCTGCCAAATACGAACTGAATGACGAGAGCGTCATTGTAGTGGTCGGCTCGGGAGCCGGCGGGGGAACCCTGGCTAACGAGCTTTGTCAGAAGGGCCACAAGGTGGTCTGCCTGGAGGCGGGGAACCACCTGACGTGGCAAGACATCGTCAATGACGAATTCGAGATGTATGGAAAGTTGACCTGGCAGGATCCGCGCACCGGTCAGCCGATCTGGATCGTCAAGGCCGTGGGCGGCTCCACGCTCCACTGGGCGGGCCTCAGCATCCGCTTCAAGGAGTACGAGCTGAAGACCCGCACCACCTACGGCTCGGTCGCGGGAGCCAACCTGCTGGATTGGCCGATCTCATTGAAGGAGCTGGAGCCGTACTACGACAAGGCGGAAACGAAGATGGGGGTCACCGGTACCCAGGGCTTTCCGCGCCAGCCGGAAACCAACGCGTTCAAGGTCGTTCAGTACTGCGCGAGGAAGGCGGGGTATTCCTTCGAGATGGGACCCTCGGCGATCAACTCGGTGGCCCGCGACGGGCGACCGGCCTGCCAGATGATCGGGTTCTGCACCTCCGGCTGCAAGAGCGGCGCGAAGTGGTCCACACTCTACACCGAAATTCCCAAGGCGGATGCGACCGGGAAGTTCGAGCTCCGTCCCAACAGCATGGCGCTGCAGATCCAGCACGATCGCCAGGGCAAGGTCACCGGTGTGCTCTATGTCGACAAGAGCGGCACGCAGCAGGTCCAGAAGGCGCGAATCGTCTGCGTCGCCGGGAACTCGATCGAGAGCCCGCGCCTGCTGCTGAACTCGGCCTCAAGCCTGTTCAAGGACGGGATGGCCAACTCCTCGGGCCAGGTGGGCCGAAACTACATGCGCCACGCCACCCAGCACGTCTACGCGACGTTCGAGCAGCCGGTCAATGCGCACAGGGGCATTCACGCGCCCGGGATCATGCGCAGCGAGGCCCGGCACGATCCCTCGCGAGGCTTCGGGGGTGGCTATCATCTGGAGATCTTCGACGTCGGCTTGCCGTTCACCGCGCTGAGCGTCGTGCCCGGCGCATGGGGCCGCAAGGTGTCCAGCTTGATCGAGCAGTACGATCACATGGTCGCGGTGTGGACCTGCGGCGAGGATCTGCCCCAGGCGGAGGCACGGGTGACCCTGGACAACTCGATAAAGGACCAGTACGGCTTGCCCGTCCCCAACATTGCGCCGGTCACGGACCACCCGAACGACGTCGAGTTGCTGAAGCACGCCCGCAAGACCCTGGAAACAATCTACCGGGCGGGCAAAGCGAAGGACATCGTCTGGCGAGCGCCCTTCCCCAATAGCCACAACATGGGCACATTGAGGATGAGCGCCAGGCCCGGCGACGGGGTCTGCAACGCGTGGGGACAGACCCACGACATCAAGAACCTGTTCATCAGTGACGGCAGCCAGTTCACGAGCTCCGGGGCCTGCAATCCGACCCTGACGATCGTGGCGCTGGCGATTCGCCAGGCGGATTACGTCCACGAGCAGATGGGCGCGGGGGCGATCTAACGGTTGAGCGTGGGGCGTCCCGAGGGTTGAGGGCGAGGGCCGCCGGCGCCCGGTCAGGCGAGCCGGTGCTCGAAGCGCGCGGCGATCCGGGACATCGAGTAGGTGCAGACGAAGTAAACGACCGCGATGAAGAGATAGAGCTCGAACGGCCGGATCTCCCGGTTGTTGACGATCTGCGCCGCTTTCGTGAGGTCCACGTAGCCGATGATCGAGGCGAGCGAGGTGTCCTTGAAGAGCACGATCATCTGCGTGACCAGCGACGGCACCATGTTGCGGATCGCCTGCGGCAGCACGACGAACCGCATCGACTGCGGGCGTGTCAGGCCGAGCGCCGTCGCGGCCTCGACCTGGCCCCGCGGCACCGACTGGATTCCCGCCCGCACGATCTCGCCGAAATACGCCGCCTCGAAGATGACGAAGGCCGTGAGCGCGACGCCGTACTCGGGGATGGGGAACCGGAGGAGCTGGGGGATGATGAACCAGATCCAGAAGATCACCATGACGAGCGGGACGCCGCGGAAGAATTCAACGTAGAGCGTCGCCGGCAGGCTGATCCACCAGGATCGCGCGAGCCGCGCGATCCCGATGAAGATGCCGAGGAAGAAGCCGAGGACGATCGCGGGGATCGCGAGGCGCAGCGTGCCGCCGCTGAAGCCTCCGAAGCCCAGGAGGCCCTGGACGACGAGGAAGGCGAAGTTGTTGACGATGACCGAGAGATCGAACACCGTCTAGCCCCCGCGCGCGATGAGACCGGGGATCGCGAATCGATGCTCTACCCGGGCCATGATCGCCGCGATCCCGACGCAGAGTACGAGATAGATGACGGTGCCCGCGGTGAGGGCTTCGAGCGCCCTCGCCGTGTAGGCCTCGATCTGGCGGGTCTGGAAGGTGAGCTCGGCCACGCTGATCGTCAGCGCGACCGACGAGTTCTTGAGCAGGTTGAGCGATTCGTTCGTCGCGGGCGGTATGCTGAGCCGGAGCGCGATCGGCACGATGACGAGCCGGTACGCCTGGAACGTCGTGAGCCCCATCGCCACGGCGGCCTCGAACTGGGTCCTCGGGATCGCCTGGATGCCCCCGCGAATGACCTCCGACATGCGGGCGCCGTGGTACACCCCGAGCGCGAATGTCCCGGCCCAGAACTCGGCCCCGTGGCGGAACAGCCACTCGCGGATCGCCTCCGGGAGGAGCGGCGGAACCCCGAAGTACCAGAAGAACATCCAGACAAGCAGGGGGACGTTGCGGAAGAATTCAACGTAGACCGTCGCGAGCGCCCGGAGCGGCCGCCACGGGACCGTGCGCATCGCGCCCGACACGATGCCGAGCGCGGCGGCGAGCACCCAGCCGAGCGCCGAGAGCTCGACGGTGGTGGCCAGGCCCTGGAGCAGCCAGCGCCCCGACTGGCCGCTCCAGAGCACCTCCCAGTGAAACGCGTATCGCAACGGGCGTCCAGCCTACTTCGGCACCACCTGCATGAGCAGGAAGCGCTTGTTCTCGGGCGCGAGCGGATAGGGCACCTCGCCCTTCGGACCGAACCACTTCTCGTAGAGCTCGAAATACTGACCCGACTCGATCGCTTCCATCAGGCCGTTGTTGACGACGGCGCGGAAGTCGGACTCGTTCTTCCGCATCGCCATCCCGAACGGCTCGTAGGAGTAGAAGTCGCCCACAATCTCCCATTCCGCGGGCCTCGGCGCTTTCGCCTTCAAGCCGGCGAGCTGGATGCCGTCGTTGGTATAGGCCTGCACCTGCCCCTGCGCGAGCGCCTGGAAGGCGGCCGGCTGGTCCGGGAACTCGCGGAGCTCTGCGGTCGGGACGCGCTCACGGATGATCTTCGCGTTCGTCGATCCTTGCTGGGCGGCGACGCGCCGGCCGACGATGTCCTGGATGCCGTGGATCGCGCTGCCCTTCTTCACCAGGAACTGTGCCCCCGTGACGAAGTAGGTCAGGCTGAAGTCGACCGAATCCCGACGCGCCCGCGTGTCCGTCATCGTCTCGGCGATGAGGTCGACTTGGTTGGAGGTGAGGAGGGGGATGCGGGTCGCAGGCGTTGACTCCTTCAACTCCACCTTGATCACCTTGCCGAGCTTCTTCTCGATCGCAGGCTTGATCGCCTGCTCGACCAGATCGATCGAGAACCCGACCCACTCGTTGGTCTTGCTGACGAAGCCGAAGGGCGGCGAGCCACGCCGCGTCCCGACCGTCAGCACGCCAGTCCCGGAGATCTTCTCCAGCGTCGTCTCGGCCAGCGCCGGCGCGGCCACGGCGACGAATCCAAGGGCGAAGAGGGCTGCCAGCAGTCGTCTCATGGGTGGTCTCCGTCAATGACTGAGGATCTTCGACAAGAACTCCCGGGCACGCTCCGACTTTGCAGCGGCGAAGAACTGCTCGGGCGGGGCCTCTTCCACCACCCGACCGCCGTCCACGAAAACCATGCGGTGGGCCACCCGCCGCGCGAATCCCATCTCGTGCGTGACGACCATCATCGTCATGCCGTCTCTCGCGAGGTCGGTCATGACGTCAAGGACTTCGTTGATCATCTCCGGGTCGAGCGCGGAGGTGGGCTCGTCGAAGAGCATGATCTTGGGCTGCATCGCCAGCGCGCGCGCGATCGCGACGCGCTGTTGCTGGCCGCCCGAGAGGGTCGCGGGATAGTTTTCCGCCTTGTCCGGGATGCGGACCCGCTCGAGGAGCGCGCGCGCCACGCGCGACGCGTCGGCCTCGCTGAGCCCTCGCACCCTGACGGGCGCCAGCATGATGTTCTCGAGCACGGTCATGTGCGGGAACAGGTTGAACGATTGGAAGACCATCCCGACGCGCGCTCGCAGGGCCGAGAGGTTGACGCCGGGCCTGGTGAGCGACTCGCCGAGCACGACGAGCTCGCCACCCTGGATGGGCTCGAGCGCATTCACGCACCGGATGAGGGTGCTCTTGCCCGAGCCCGACGGGCCGCAGACGACGACGACCTCGCCGGCCTTTACGGCCAGGGTGATGTCGCGCAGGACGTGGGCCTTCCCAAACCACTTGTTGACGGATTTGAACTCGATCACCGTGTCGGCCATCAGTTGATCGCCAGGAGGACGCCGGCGTTCCCCGTCTGGCCGGGCCCGACGCGCGCCCCGGCGGCCGTCCCCGGAGCCCCGGCCTTCAGCTCGTCGTCCTCCATCTCCATGGCCTCGGCCACGTGGATCGTGTCGCCGACCGCGACGATGTCGCCCGCCTTGACCGCGATGTGGGTGATCTTGCCTGGGAGCGGCGCCGTCACCGTCTGGGGGCCGGTCCCCCGCCGCGCCGCCCTCGGTCGGGATGACGTAGCGGATTGCCTCCTCGACTCGGATCATGTCCGTCTCGACGACGGCCCATCGCGGTCGGTGACGTCGACGACGTACGCGACCCCATCGGCCAGAGGAGTATATGCCGGGTCCGGTCAGTCGCGCATCGACCTCACGAACCTTGTTGCCGATCCCCCTCCGGCGGTTTCCGCTCGCGGGCCGCCGGGCGCCCCGCCGGCCCCTCACGCGGGCGCGGCGAGCCGTCAGCGGCGCCGCAGCAAGGCGGCCAGGGCCGGCGGGCCGAGGAGCGCGCGCGGCGGCACGAAGTCGCCGAACACGCCCATCACCAGCGAGAGCAGGGCCGGGCAGCGCGCGAACACGCGCGCGGCAGCATTGGCCGTCCACCGCCGGGCGATGACGAACTGGAGCACGCGCGTAACGCGCTCCTTGTCACGGAAGGCGGCCCTCCGCGTCCGCACGTAGGCCGCGAGGGCGCGCGCCGAGCAGTCGGAGCGGGCGAGAGCGGCGCACGCCGTGTCGGCCGCCAGCTCCGCCCCTCGGAGCGCGGCAAAGATTCCCTCGCCGGTAAACGGATCGTAGAATCCGGCGGCGTCGCCCACCAGCATGACGCCCCCGTGGCGCGGCGGCGCCACCCGGTACGCGAGCGGACCGAGCGCGTGCACGGGCGCCGCGCGCGCGAGCCGAGGGAAGCGCGCCCGGAGCCCGGCGAGCTGCCGGACGCGCGTGTCGAAGAGCTCCTCGAGGCGCCCGCGGTGGGCGGAGAGACCCGCGAGCGGCAGGACGAGGCCGAGGTTCACGAGCCCGGGCGCCACAGGGTTGACGATCGCGTACACGGGCGGATCGACGAAGATCTCGCCGCGGTCGGCGAGGCCGTCCGCGCCGCTCGCGTAGGTCATCAGCGCCACGCGGCGGAGCGCGTGCGGCGCGACCAGCCCGAGCCGGCGGGCGACGACGGAGTTCCGGCCGTCGGCGGCGATGACGAGCCGGGCACGGATCGACTGGGGACGGCCGGCACCGTCCGCCACCTCCACCCCGACGACCCCGTCACCGTCGACGATCACGTCGGTCACGCGCCGACCTTCGAGGAAGTCCGCGGCCGTCTCCCGAAGTCGATCGGCGAGCACCCGGTCGAGGACGATCCGCCGGACCGCCAGCGCGTGGTCGCGGTAGCCCCGCCACCGCCCGGCGCACGGGTAGCTGCCGGTCAGTCGCGTGCCGTCGGGAGCGGTGATCGTCATGCCTGAGAGCCGCACCGCGCCGCCGCCTTCGAGCCGCTTCAGCACGCCCAGCCGGTCCAAGACGCGCGCCGCCTCGGGGCTCAGGTACTCGCCACAGATCTTCGGCCGCGGGAAACGGGCGCGATCGAGCACGAGGACGCGGAGGTCGCGCTCGGCGAGCAGGATCCCCGCGGCGGCGCCGGACGGGCCGGCGCCGACCACGACGGCGTCATACCTCACGAGCGGTTGCCTCCCACCGTGATCACGCGGGCCAACCAGGGATAGCGCCGCACCTCGAGCCGCGAGACCCGAGCCATCTCCGCCAGCGCGCGGATCTCGGGGGGCGAGTAGCTCCGCCGCACCGAGAGCGGCCCGTCGTGGCGGGAGATCCGGTGACAGCGGAGGAGCCGCGTCGTCAGCCACACCAGGAACACGCCGAGCCGCGCCCGCCAGAGGTCGTTCACGACGAATCCGAGCCGGCCGGCGCGCGCCATCTCACCGAGGGCCCCGGCCGCGTTCTCGGGAGCGAGGTGGTGGAGCGTGAGAACCGAGACGACCAGGTCGACGCCGCCCCGCCGCACCGGAAGCGCCGACGCGTCGCCGCACACGACCGCGATCTCCGGGTAGGCGGCCGCCGCCGCGCGCGCGAGGCGGGCCGAATCCGGATCGCGATCGAGCGCGAGGACCCGGACCGTCCGCCGCGACCGCCGGCCCCACTCGACGAGGCGGACGGCGAGGGCGCCTCCCCCCGCCCCGACGTCGAGGATGCGGACGGGACGGCCCCCCGGGAGTCCCGCGAGCGCGCGGGTGACCCAGCGAAGCGTCAGCGCGTCGCCGCCAAACCGCGCGTTGAGCCGCTCGACGTCGGCCAGGCTCGCGGCACGCTCGGCCGCCGGCGTGGGGCGGTCGAGCATCTCCAGGCCGTTCTCGACGCGGCGCATCTCACCGCTGCATCAGAAACGGAGCAGCGCGCCCTCGGCGGCGAAGCCCGGTCCGAGCGCGATCATCAGGCCCCACTCGCCGGGCACGGGCCGCTCGGCCCGGAGCATCGCCTCGAGCACGAACAGGATCGTCGCCGACGACATGTTGCCGAACCGGCGCAGCACCTCGCGCGAGTACGCAATCTGCGGCTCGGTCAGCCCCAGCCGCACCCGGGCCTGCTCGATGACGCGCCGCCCGGCCGAGTGGAGCACCCAATAGCGGATGTCGTCCGGCTTGAGCCCCTGCGCCTCCATCAACACGTCCGCCATCTCCTGCATCATCGCGGCCCCGATGCGGCGCACCTCCTTCGAGAGCACGACCCGCGGCCGGCCGCCCGGGTACTCGAACCCCATCGCCGGCAGATGCTCCGAGCGGAAGCGCGTCCGGTGGCAGACGACGCTCACGCCCGCCCCCTGCGTCGAGAGTGCCACCGCCCCCGCGCCGTCGGCGAAGATCGCGTGGGCCACCGCGCTCTCGAGCCGATCGTCCAGATAGTACGCGGCCGAGCAGATCTCGACCGCGAGCACGAGCGCCCGGTGGGCGGGAAACGCCTCGAGGTGGTTCCACGCCTGCTGGAGCGCCACCATGGCGCTCGCGCACCCGGTGTCGCCGACGTGGACCCGCTGGACCCCGGCGCGACAGCCCAGGCGCGCGATGAGATGCGCGTCGAGGCTCGGCGTCATCCGGCCCGTACACGTGGTCGTCGCGAGGAAGTCCAGATCCGCCGGCGTCCACCCGGCCCGCGCGAGCGCCCGGCGCGCGGCCGCTTCGCCGATCTCGAGGGCGCCCCGACAAAAGCGGTCGTTGAGCTCGTCGACGGTCTCGTCGGTGCGCACCCGTGCGGGATCGAGATACAGATAGCGGCCTTCGATCTGGCTGTTGGCGAAGAACCCCTGCCGGACCGTGTCCCCATATCCGGCCAGCTCGAGCACGCGCGCCTGGCTGAAGCGGTGCGGCGGCGTCGCGGTAGCGACGGCGTTGATTTTCGGCGTCGGCATCATGCTCCCTCGCGTAAGATTCGGACCCAGATCATCCTACTCTGGGGGTCCGACCCATGCCAGTCATGAGCTTCGAGGGCAGCGCACCCAGGATCCATCCGAGCGCCTTCGTCGCCGAGACCGCGGTGGTCGTCGGCAACGTGACGATCGAGGCCAACGCGTCCGTATGGTACAACGCCGTCGTCCGCGGCGACACCGCGCCGATCGTGATCCGCGCCGGCGCCAATGTCCAGGATTGCTCGGTGGTGCACGTGAACTCGGCGGACCCCGTCGAGATCGGCCCCGGCGTCACCGTCGGCCACGCGTGCGTGATCCACGGCTGCACGCTCGACGAGGAATGCCTGATCGGCAACGGGTCGATCGTGCTCGAGCGCGTCCGCGTCGGCGCGCGCTCGCTCGTGGGCGCGGGCTCGCTCGTCGTGCCCGGCACCCAGATCCCGCCGGGCGTGCCCGCGCTGGGCGCGCCCGCTCGTGTCAAGGGGCCGCTGGCCGGCACGCCGGCCGAGGCGTGGGTGCGCAACAATCCCGCCGGCTACCAGTCGCTGGCCCGGCGTCACAAGGCCGGCGTGCGCCCGCTCTGAGCGGCTACAGTCCGCGGAGGAGCCGCGTGAGTTGCTCCTCGGTGGGGGGCTGGCGGTAAAAGAGCCGGTAGAACGCGAGCGCCTCCTGCCTGACGTCTTCCTCGGGGAACAGGTCGGGGTAGAGGGCTCGGCCGAGCCACTTCAAACCCGCCAGCCGGTTGACCGACGGCGGCAGGTCGAGCCAGGGGAACGGGACGAGCGGGGCCAGGTAGACTCGTCGGTCGCGGACGGCCTTGACTCCCTGCCACGCGGGATCGGACTGCACCGCGGCGGCGAACGCGGGTTCGATCGTGACGATCACGTCCGGATCCCACGCCACGACCTGCTCGAGCGATACGCGAACGAGCGC
>QHRX01000323.1 GCA_003221455.1 Candidatus Rokuibacteriota bacterium | reverse complement strand
CTGACGTGTGGTCTCGCCCTCACAGACTCGTCTGCCAAGAGGGGCCGACGAAGCCGAGGACGGCGCGTGACTCACCACGTCCCACGGAGGTGTAGGGCAAGGGTCACCCGGGACGCCGACCGACGTTCTGCGTCAGTCTCCTCGTCAGCGCTCGACAGCATACGCAGTCGCTCCTTCTTGCCATCCGAGAGACTCGGCTCGTTGCACAATTCGCGAGGCAGGGGTGCCCTGTTTCCTGTGCAGTCAACGCGACCGGATCGCCGTAACTTCGCCGCGCATCGTCCCTGGTCACCCGGCAAGGTTTTTGCCTATAGCACAACGCGTCGCTCGCGGTTCTCATCGGGAGGACGAGCCGAGCGTGACCGGCGACGCGGCACTTGGGAGCAGGAGCACGTGAAGGTCTGACCGTGGTGGGTGTCGAGCGTCCCGACCGTCGGACGCCGAGCCTGGCCGGGGATGGTCCGTTTTGCGGGGAGCTGCGAAGCGGTGCGCGTCTCCGGAGGTGCTGTGGACGAGAGTCGGACGCGCGATCGATCCCGCCACCGAACGGTGGGGCGCATGAGCGAGGCGAACCCGTACGCGGAAGCACGGCGCGAGTGGAACGACCGCTACCTCGAGCTCGCGCGCGAACGACGCGTGTGGCAGGCCGTCGGCTCCGCGGGAGTCGGGCTCAGCCTGATCCTCGCCGCAGGGATGGTCTGGGTGAGCCTACAGCACAAGACCGTCCCGTACGTCGTCGAGGTGGACTCCCTCGGCGCCGCCCTCGCGATCAGGCCCGCCGAGACCGGCGGGCATCCGGTCGACGAGCGAATCGTCCGCTACCAGCTGGCCGCCTTCATCCGCGGGACCCGGCAGGTGATGGCCGATCGGATCGCGATGAAAAAGGGGCTCGAGCAGGTCTACGCGTACGCCCGGGGCCCGGCCAGAATCTACCTCGACGAGTACTACCGCGCGAACAATCCCTTCGTTCCATGACCCGTCCTTGCGAATGCGGGCTCTGGGGGCCCAAGCGACTGTTCGGGCTCGATGATGGAACAGTGAGCGGGGCGCCGAGCTCAGAGACGGTCTTCGTAGACCTAGGGAGGAACGGGCTCCCGCCCACCTTCACCCGGGCCAGCTTAACGCTGGCCTTCGTCTGAGAGATACAAGGGAGGAGCGCCGCATGGGATCCCGTGACCGACGCCATCTCGTCCTGAGTCTCGTCGCCCTCGGCGGGTCGTCCCTGGTCCTGACCGGCTGCGTGCCGCTCGGCCAGACCGGTGCGGCTCCGGCGGACCTCGCGCGCGCCGTCCCCCTCGTCGAGCCGGCCGGCGGCCCGGCGCCGGCTCCGGCGCCGGCGACGGGGGAGCTGGTCGGCCCGGGCGACCCGGAC
The DNA here is from genome assembly GCA_003221455.1 of Candidatus Rokuibacteriota bacterium. GTDB lineage: Bacteria > Methylomirabilota > Methylomirabilia > Rokubacteriales > CSP1-6 > AR9. The sequence goes on along the minus strand of QHRX01000323.1, from coordinate 1,892 downwards.
ATCCAGGCCGCGATGCAGGCGTGGAAGGCCGAGGGCCGAGCCCCGATCATCCGGCGGGACGAGTTCATCCAGTACCCGTACGGGCTCACCGAGGCCGTCGTGAACTGCCAGCCGCTCCGCGTCTGCGACATCGAGCTCGAGGCGGGAGAAGAGATCCTGCAGGTGTCTCTCGGGGACGGCAGCCGGTGGCTCGCGAGCCCACCGAGCTCGGGATCGCGACAAACGCGGTCATCACGACCACGCGCCGGACGTACTACCTCGGGCTTGTCTCGAGGCGCGACGCGACCCAGGTCCGGCGGGTAAAGTTTTACTACCCCCAGGAGCTCGTGGAGCAGGCGAACGACGTCTTTCGAGCGAAGGCCGCTCAGCGCAAGCAGGACCGGGAGACGACGATCGCGCGCCTGAGATCTCCCGCGGTCGACTCCCTCAACTTCGACTACGAGATCTCGGGCGACGCCGTGCCGTGGAGGCCCGTGCGCGTCTTCGACGACGGCGCCCACGTGTACATCCAGATGCCCCCAGCGATGCGGGTCTCGGAGGCGCCGGCACTCTTGGTCCGGACCCGCACGGGGGAGGGGGCGCTCGTGAACTATCGGCTCCGGCAGCCGTACTACGTCGTGGACACGCTCTTCGAGACGGCCCTCCTCGTCATGGGCGTCGGGACCCATCAGGAGCGCGTCACGGTCCGGCGCCTGAGCCCGCACACGCTCGGAGGGGGCCAGTGAGCGCAGGTGGTCCGCGGGGACTCGGCCCGACCGGGGCTCGGGTCGTCAGACTGAATCGGCGGGTTCTCTATCTGGTCGGCGCCCTCCTGACCGGCGCGCTCGTGACCGGCCTGCTTGCCATCCGTGCCCAGGGCCCACGCGCGAGCGACGACCCGGCCCAGCGTGGCGCCGCCCGCGAGCCCGCCTCGCACCCCTGGTTCGAGGGGGTGCCGGATCAGGAGCCCGTCCGTGCTCCCGCGGTCCTCGATCCTCTCCCAGTACGATCATCCGCTGTGCCATCGCCGAGGCTCCTCGCGGCTCCAAGCGGCGAGGAGTCGGAGGCCGAGCGCCGGGAGCGGGTCCTCCGCAGGGCGATGAGCGCGCCGATCGGGGTGGCGGCCTTCGAGCGCGGCAGGGTCGACACCGCCGCGCGGCGCTCGGGTGCCGAGGCCGCCGCGCCGACGAGTCCGGCGGATCGCGGGCGCGTCCCGAGCACACCCGGTGCCGTCCCGGCGGCCGGAGGTCTCCCGCCGGAGTATCTTCGGGCCTCGGTCCGTGGACCGGTGTCCCCGTACGAGGTGAAGGCGGGGACGATCATCCCCGCGGTCATGCTCGGCGCTATCAACTCGGAGCTGGCCGGGCAGATCCTCGGCCAGGTCCGCGAGAACGTCTACAACTCTGACAGCGGGGAATACCTCCTGATCCCGCAGGGCACGCGGCTGGTCGGTCTCTACGACCATCACATCGTCTACGGCCAGGAGCGCGTGCTCGTCACCTGGAAGCGGCTCCTCCTGCCGAACGGCTCGAGCCTGAGCCTCGGCGACGGGATGCCCGGAACGGACGCGCTCGGCGCCCAAGGGTTCCGGGACGAGGTCAACAACCACTATCTCCGGATCTTCGGCGGGGCCCTGCTCCTCTCCGTGATCAGCGCCGGCGTGCAGCTCTCCCAGATCCCGGAGTTCGGTCAGGACTTCCGAGGGCCGACGGCCGGCAACGTCCTCGGGGCGGCGGTCGGCCAGCAGCTTGGGTCCACGTCGGCGGAGTTCCTTCGCCGCGGCATCAGCGTGTCGCCGACGCTGGAGGTCCGGCCGGGCTACCCCTTCACCGTCATGGTCACGCAGGACGTCATCTTCCCGGGTCCCTACAGAGATGCGGGCCTCGACTGACGGTCATGCGAGGCCGGACGCT
>QHRX01000028.1 GCA_003221455.1 Candidatus Rokuibacteriota bacterium | reverse complement strand
TCCGGTTGTCGGACGCCCGGAAGTTCACGGCGCGGCTCGTCGGCCGCGATCCCAAGACGGATCTGGCCGTGCTCAAGATCGAGGTCGCGGCCCCGCTCCCGGCCGCCGAGCTCGGCGACTCCGATCACCTCCGCGTCGGACAGTGGGCGATCGCGATCGGCAACCCGTTCGGCCTCGACCGCACGGTGACGGTGGGAATCGTCTCCGCCACCGCCCGCACGCGCGTCGGCGTCGCGACGTACGAGAGCTTCATCCAGACCGACGCGTCGATCAATCCCGGGAACTCAGGCGGCCCCCTCCTGAACCTCGACGGCCAGGTGATCGGCATCAACACGGCGATCGTGGCGACCGGGCAGGGCATCGGGTTCTCGATCCCGGTCAACATGGCCAGGGAGGTCATGCAGCAGCTGATCACGCGGGGTCACGTCGTGCGAGGCTGGCTCGGCATCGTGATCCAGGATCTGACCGACGACCTCGCGACGAGCTTCGGAGTGACCGCACGCGCGGGCGTGCTCGTGACCGACGTCATGAAGGCCGGCCCCGCCGAGACCGCGGGGCTGCGCTCCGGCGACGTGATCACCGAGCTCGCCGATGGCAAGATCACGGAGGTGCCGGATCTCCAGAAGCGCGTGGCGGCCCACGCCCCGGGCGAGTCCGTCACGCTCACGGTGGTCCGGGACCGGAGGCCGATGGCCGTGCGCATCACGCTCGGCGAGATGCCGTCGGAGGAGAGGCTCGTCGCCGCGATCGGCGCCGAGACGAGCTGGGGGATGAGCGTGGAGGCGGTCGGGCCCGCGCTGGCGGGACGGCTCGACAGCGCGCGCGGCGTCGTCGTCACCGAGGTCGTTCCCGAGGGGCCCGCCGCCAAGGCGGGCCTGCGCGTGGGCGACGTCGTCCTGAACGTCAACCGGGAGGCGGTCGCCGACGTCGCGGCCTTCCGCCAGCTGCTGGCCGTGGTCAAGCCCGGCGAGAGCGTGCGGCTCTACGTCCACCGCACGACCGAGGGCGGTGTCAAGGAGTACCTCGTGCTCGAGAAGCCCGCCCCGTGATCGGCGGCCTCCTCGAGGCGCCGCCGCGGCGCGGGACGGTGCTGGTCGTCGACGACGAGGAGGGCGTGCGCGCGTCCTTCCGCGTCCTTCTCGAGGATGAGTGCGCCGTGCTCGAGGCGGAGGACGGCGAGCAGGCGCTCGAGGTCCTGCGCCGGCACGAGGTCGACGTGGTGATGCTCGACCAGCGGATGCCGGGCGAGCCCGGCATCGACGTGCTGAGCCGCATCAAGGCGCTCGACCCGTCGGTCGTGGTCGTGCTCGCCACCGCCGTCCACGAGGTCCGCACCGCCGTCGAGGCCATCAAGCGCGGCGCCTACGACTACATCACCAAGCCCTTCGACGTCGAGGACATCGAGCTGCTGGTTCGCCGGGCCCTCGACAAGCGCGCCCTCGAGCGCGAGGTGCTCTACCTCCGGTCGACGCTGCCGCGGGGCGTCGACGCGATGGTCGGCCGCAACGTGGAGATGGCGCGGATCTACCAGCTCATCGCGCAGATCGCGCCGACGTCGGCCACCGTCCTGGTGACGGGCGAGAGCGGCACCGGCAAGGAGCTCGTCGCGCGCGCCATCCACGAGCAGAGCCCCCGAGCCCGGCGGCCGTTCGTCGCCGTCAACGTCGCCGCCCTCCCCGAGGCGCTCGTGGAGAGCGAGCTGTTCGGCCACGAGAAGGGCGCCTTCACCGGTGCCCTCGCCCAGAAGCCCGGCAGGTTCGAGCTCGCACACGGCGGCACGCTCTTCCTGGACGAGATCGGCAGCCTCCGCCTCGACCTGCAGGCCAAGCTCCTCCGCGCCCTTCAGGAACGCGAGATCGAGCGCCTCGGCGGCTGCCGGACGGTGCGGGTAGACGTGCGCGTGGTCGCCGCCACCAACGTCAACCTCCGGCAGGCCGTGCGCGACCGCAGGTTCCGTGAGGAGCTCTATTACCGGCTCAACGTCGTGCCCATCGCGGTGCCGCCTCTCCGCGAGCGGCGTGACGACATCCCCCTGCTGGTCGACCACTTCCTCGCCAAGTACGCGCGCGAGTTCAACCGCGACGTGCACGGTGTCTCGGCCGGCGCGCTCGAGGTCCTCGCGCGCTACGATTGGCCGGGCAACGTCCGCGAGATGGAGAACATCATCCAGCGCTCGGTCGTGCTCGCCGGGGGCCCCGTGCTTCGGCGCCAGGACCTGCCGTTCGACCTGGCTCTCCCGGAGACGGGCGCGCGGCACGGCGAGGACACCGGGCTGCCCCTGCGCGAAGCGCGCGAGCAGTTCGAGCAGCAGTACGTGCTCAGGGTGCTCGAGCGGGTCGGGTGGAACCAGAGCCGCGCCGCCCGCGTGCTCGGCCTGCACCGCAACACCCTGCTGGTCAAGCTCGGCGGCTGGGGCATCCGGCGTCCGCCGGGCGAAGACGAGCGCGTCGGCGTCGCCTCCGGGTAGCGGGCGCCCGGCTCACTCTCGACGGAGGCTCGACCATGCGGATCGCTGAACAGGGTCGGAGATGGCGCTGCCTGGCGCTCCTCCTCCTCGGGCTCGCGGCGGCACCGGGCGCTGTGCGAGCCCAGGCGGGCCGGGATCCGCTCGCCGGCACGTGGCGGCTCGCCTCATTCGACATCGTGACGTCCGACGGACAGGTCGTCGACCGCATCCTCGGGCCCCACCCGATAGGCGTGATCATGTACGACGGCGCACGGATCTGCGTGCAGCTGACCCGGCCGGATCGGCCGGCCTTCGCCACGAATGACATCCTCGCCGGGACCACCGACGAGAAGGCGCGCGCCTACGCGAGCTTCATCGCCTACTGCGGGACCTACAGCCTGAACGAGGCCGAGGCCGTCGTCGTCCACCACCTGGAGTGGAGCCTCTTCCCGAACTGGACGGGCACCGATCAGCGGCGGTTCTTCGCGATCGAGGGTGACCGGCTGACCCTGACCACACCCCCGTTCCAGCGGAGCGGCCGGTCGGTGACGGCGAAGCTCGTCTGGGAGCGAATGCGCTAGGCCGCCCGTCACCGTCGGCGCGCTCCGAGGGTCTCACGCTGACAAGGGCCACGCACCGTGACGCCCGACCGGCGTGGGCCGAGCGCTCCCCTGACGCTGGCGGCCGCCGCCCGGCGCCGCTCGACCGCGGACTCCGGGGCCAGCGGAGACCCGCGGCCGGTGCCGGAGAGTTCGCGGTTGATCACCCTCCAGGACCCGGATCGCGGTGCAGCTCGGCACGGGAGCCCAGGACGGCCACCAACAGACTCCCGACCGCGCACGGCGCGAAGGCGGTCTCCCGGAGCCCAGTCAGATCCCAGAGGGCGCCCCCCATGATCGGGATCGCGACGGCGCCGAGGTAGGCAATCGTAAAAATTCCGGCGGAGAGCCGCGGCACATCCTCCGGTTCGACGAGGAGCGGTGGGAGCGCGAGGCTCAGGGTCAGGACGAAGGCGGACGTGACGCCGATGACGGCCACCGCGGGGAACACGAATGTCGCCGGACTGACGACGATCCCGAGGACCGCCACGAGCCCGAGGACGCCGGCAACGACAAGCGGCCGGCGCCGTCCGACGACCTTGTTCGGGATCCAGAGCACGGGCAGGAGGGCGAACAGCTGGGCCGCGTTGAGCACGGTCAGGCAGGGCCCGATCGCGTGATCGGCGCCGCCGGCGTGGAGGAAGTCGGGGACAAAGGCGTTCGCGGCGAAGTAGAGGCCCGAGCTCGAGCCGAGGATGAGGCCGATCTGCCAGGTTCGCCGCTCGCCCCAGTTCGGCCACCACCTGCCGTTCCCCGCCGCGCCCGCGACGACCGGCGCCACGAGGACATAGGCCATCACCGCGGCTCCGAGCACGACCACTGACCACACCGCGAGCCCGCGCCCCCAACTCGGGCCCACGAGCGGCAGCGTGAGGCTCGCACCGAGGATCTCGCCGATGAGTAGGCCATTCGTGTAGAGCGCGGTCGCGACGCCGACCCGCGACGGGAACCACGCCTTCACGAGCGCCGGGACGACGGGCTGGAGGACTGCAATGCCGACGCCCATGAGAAGCGTCGACGCGAAGAGCACCGTCGCAGAGGACGCGGTCCCGCGCGCAGCGCCAAACACCGCGACGATGACGAGGCCAAGCAGCAGGGTGCGGCGCAGCCCCGTGCGCGCGATGAGGAGGGAGCCCGGGACGGCGGCGAACGCGAGGAGCAACACTGGCAGCGAGGTCAGCGCGCCGATCGCGGTTTCGCTCAGCCGGAGGTCCTGATGGATGAGCGGGATGACCGGCGGGACCGCGAGGAGCGTGACGCGCAGCGAGGCGCCGATCAGCCACAGGGTGGCGTACCTCAGGAGAGTCGTGGCGCGCGGAAGGCCCGCCTTGGCGGTCACCTCAGGCGCGAGCTCCGGTCATCGAGATTCCGCGAGCAGAGACGCGCTCCGTGCGGTGGAGGCGGCGGCGCCGCCGTCCGGCCCGCTCCTTGACGGCCGGCGTGCGGCCGCGGCCCGCCCGTCATGACTCCCGACCGACGGTGCCGGTCAGCCGAATGGCTCCGCACTCCGCTCCGCGCGCGACCGCGGACACCTGGGGCGCCCGGCGGGCTCGCGCGCGGGTCACGCCGCGCCGGCCCCGGCCGGGGCGCGCCGCGGGTCTCACGCGAGCGTCGGTCGTGCACCGGCCCGCCGACTGGCGTCGAGCCGGCGGTCGGCCCCTCCCACCGTCGTCACGGTCACCGCGTAGGGACCGGGGCCCCGCTCCTCCAGGAACGCCCCGAGCGGGCCCGACCCGTCGGCTGGCGCCGCGAGTTCGACCACGTGGGGACCGACCCCGAATCGCCGCGTGGCGGCCCGGAGGTCGGCTCGCTGCCCGGCGGCTCCCGGCTGGCCGAGGAAGCCTTGGTACCAGCCCGCCACGGTCGTGAGGTCGCCCACCGCGATCGTGAGCACCCGGAGGCCCGTGACCTCGTTCGCGTGATCGGTGGCGCCCGGGACCCGCTCCTGCCGGGGCGTTTCGTCGGTGATCAGAAACGGCACGAGCCCGCGCTGTCCTTCCGGCGGGCTCGCGAACGTCCAGCGGAGGACGTAGCCGTCGGGGCGCGTGCGCCCCTGCGCCCGGGGCGGGTCGACCGCCACGCCGGCGGCGCGCAGGGCGAGCAGGTCGGCGGCGAAGGCGTCGGTCCCCGCGCAGAAGTCCACGAGCCCGCCCCCTCGCTGGAGCGGCTCCCACCAGCGATGGGGCTGCGGCCGATCGGGGCTCTCGAAGGCGATCAGCTCCATATAGGCGCCGTCGCGGAGCGCGATCAGGGCATTCTCGGTTCCGACGGGGTGCCTCCCGCCAGGCACGACCGAGAAGCCGAGCCCCCGGTACTCGGCGATCGCTCGGCCGAGGTCCCGCGTCACGATCACGAGATGGTCGATCCCGGTCAGCACCGCATGCCTCCCCGCCGGCTCCGCCGCCCCCGTCCGCCGACGATACCACGGGGGCGCGAGCGTCGAACCGGCGGAAGGCGCGCCTGGTGTCATACTGCGGCGGCGGCCTGGGATCTCCGCGGGGCGCACGGGAGGCTCGGATGGCGCACGGTGTCCGCACGGGGCTCGCCGAGCGCGGGTGATGCTCGACTGGGGCCCTGAGCTCGCGCAGGATCTGGCGGCGAGCGAGTCGAGGGAGTGGCTCTGTACCAACGGGATCGGGGGCTTCGCCTCCGGCACGGTCGCGTCCGTCCTGACCCGGCGCTACCACGGGCTCCTCGTCGCCGCCCTCGCGCCACCGCTCGGCCGGACGCTCCTCGTCGCCAAGGTCGAAGAGACCGCGGAGTACGAGGGCGAGGCCCTGGCCCTCTCCGCGAATCGCTGGGCCAGCGGCGCCATCGAGCCGCACGGCGATCGCGAGATCGAGCGCTGGCGGCTCGAGGGCACGAGCCCCGTCTGGACCTACGCCGTCGGGGCCGCGCGGCTCGAGAAGCGGATCTGGATGGAGCAGGGGGCCAACACCACCTACGTCCGCTACGCGCTCGAGCACGCCCGCCGCCCGCTCACGCTCAGCCTCGCCGTCCTCGTCAACCACCGCGACTACCACGGGGTGACCCGCGGCGACGGATGGCGGATGCGGGTCGAGCCGGTTCCGCACGGCGTCCGCATCCTGGCCTTCGACGGCGCGCGCCCCGTGTTGCTCCTCGCCGAGGGGGCGGAGGCGACCCCCGCCCACACGTGGTACGAGGGCTTCCGCCTCGCGCGCGAGGAGGAGCGCGGGCTCGAGTCGCAGGAAGATCACCTCCACGCCGCGACGTTCCGCGCGACCCTCGAGCCCGGGGCGTCGTGGACCCTCGTGCTCTCGGCCGAGGCGGCACCGGCGCTCGACGGTGAGGGGGCCCGGCGGCGGCGGCAAGCCCACGAGGACGAGCTCGACACGCGGTGGGGCCGGGTCGTCGCGAGCCCCGCGCCACCGTGGATCAGCCGCCTCGTCCTGGCGGCCGACCAGTTCGTCGTCCGGCGCCCGGTCGGGGACGACCCCGACGGCACCTCGGTGATCGCCGGCTATCACTGGTTCGGCGACTGGGGGCGCGACACGCTGGTGAGCCTGACCGGTCTCACGCTCGCTACCGGCCGTCCCGAGCTCGCCCGGAAGATCCTCACGACCTACGCGCGCCTGGTCGACCGGGGGATGCTTCCCAACCGTTTTCCCGACGCCGGCACGGCTCCCGAGTACACGAGCGTCGACGCCGCGCTCTGGTACGTGGAGGCCGTGCGCGCGTACGTCGAGGCGACCGGCGACGACGAGACGCTCGCCCGGCTCTCGCCGACGCTCGAGGAGATCGTGCGTGCCTACCGCGAGGGGACGCGCTACGGGATCGCCGAGGATCCAGCCGACGGCCTTGTGCGCGTGGGCGAGCCCGGCCGTCCGCTCACCTGGATGGACGCCCGGGTCGGCGCCGCGGCGATCACGCTCCGCGCGGGCAAGGCCGTCGAGATCAACGCGCTCTGGTACAACGCGCTCTCGGCGATGCGGGGCTTCGCCGCGCGCCAGGGCCGCCCCGTCGGCCCGTGGCAGGCGCACCTGGCCCGGGTGCGCGCAGGGTTCGGTCGCTTCTGGAACGAGGCGGCCGGCTATTGCCACGACGTCCTCGACGGCCCGGGAGCCCCCGACGCCTCGCTCCGTCCGAACCAGGTCTTCGCCGTCTCGCTCCCGGCGAGCCCGCTCGCGCCGGATCGTCAGCGGGGGGTCGTCGACGCCTGCGCCCGGCACCTCCTCACGCCCCGCGGCCTCAGGAGCTTGAGCCCCGCCGACCCGGCGTACTGCGCCCGTTACGTCGGCGGCCCGGAGGCGCGCGACCGTGCCTACCACCAGGGAACCGTCTGGGCCTGGCTCCTCGGCCCGTTCGCGCTCGCCCACTTTCGCGTCTACGGCGACCGCGCGGCCGCGCTCGCGTTCCTCGAGTCGCTGGCTCCCCACGTCGGCGACTACGGCCTCGGCAGCATCGCAGAGATCTTCGACGGCGATCCCCCGTTCGCGCCGCGCGGGTGCATCGCGCAGGCCTGGAGCGTCGGCGAGACGCTGCGCGCGTGGCTCGAGCTCCAGCGGGCCGGGCCGTCCGCCGCCATGGCGCGCGGCCGGGGCCGCTGATCAGGCTGAGGGCTCGGCAGGATTCTCATTGTCGTCGCCGTGCAGGGAGTGCAGGCTTTGGAGGCGTGTCGGGGGCCGAGGCCCCCCTCGATGAAAATAATCGGTGTGGCGCGGGGGCCTCTGGCCGCGGCCTGAAGGCCGGTCGGTTCGACCTGACCCTGAAGCGAAGGCGCGACGGCCAGGATCTGCTGTCCCAGCCCGAAGTCCAGGGCAGGCGACCCGTGCGCGAGGGTCGCCTGCCGCGTCGACCGGCCGTCGGAGGGCCTGGTGTCTGCTACGGCGAGGAAACGGTCGTGCTGTCGCCGCTCGCCGTGACCGTGAAGGTCCCGCACGGGTTCGACGCGTAGCTGTACGCCGTCCACCCCGCCGGCGAGGCCGGGACCGACTTCATGAACGGGCCGCCGCTCACGCCCGTGATGGTGTTGGCAGCGGTGAGGTCGGCCAACTGGGTCGGGAGGGTCCCGAAGGTCGCCGAATACATGCTGATCGCGCTTACCAGGGTCCGGGCGTCGGCCTGGGCCTTGGCGATGCGCGCCCGCTGCTGGCTGTTCGCGTAAAGCGCGATGGCGATGGCGGCCAGGATGCCGATGATTGCGACCACTATCATGAGTTCGATCAGGGTGAAGCCATGCTGCCCTCCCCGCGTCGGAAGCCGTTTCCGCCAGAACCCGATCATTCAGTCTCTCCTCGCCCCGTTCGACCGAACCGCATCGACACCCGATGCGGTTCTTCGAGCTCGTGCAGGTTCGATGCCAGGGGTCGTACTGGCTCGCTCGTCCCCTTTTGAATCGGGTACTCCGGCAAAGTCATCGCGCCGTCGCACGGACCCGGCCGGGCGACAACGGACAACGAGGGACGATGGCGCCGCAAAAGATTGTCAGCCGCCCCGAGGGCGGCGATTCGCACCCCAACCTTCCAACAACGGATTTCGACCGCAATGGTTGACAGGCGCCTCTCTCGCCAGGTGATTTTCCTGAGCCTCGGACCGGGGCGGTCGGGCACTGGCGGCGCCAGCCCGTAACCGTCGGCGGCGGCGCGGGCGGCGGCGGGAACCGGGCCGAGGCGCGGCGAGCCTCGCTCCGGTTACCTCTGACTCGGACAAGCGTGTCAGAATAGGAGGTGGTTCGACACCGTCGAAAGCTCGACAATGACCTGCGAAGACGAGGACGAGAGAAACGGAGCCGGCATGGCCGAGAAGGCGGCGCGCCAGATCGCGCCCCTTCTCGCTTCACGCCCGGCCCGCACGCTGGCGCGGCTACTGCCCCAAGGCGTGAAGAAGTCGATCGTCACACTCCTGCTGACGGTGACCGACGCCCTTCGCCGGTAGCTCGACGGCGCCTTCGCTGGGCGACCGACGTCGCCGCCCTCACTGATTCGCTCGCACGTCCTAGACCGAGGCCTGGGCCGGTCGCCGAACGCTTCTGACTCCGGTGTCCCGCTCAGAGCGCGCCCGCCGGGCCCGTGATCAGCTCGCGGGCGATCAGCCAGAGCCCGAGGAGGTCGGCGGGGTGGGCGCGGCCCGGGGTCCCCTCGACGTGGGCAATGGCGCCCACGAGCGCCAGGCGCGGGTGGAGCGCGCGGGCGGCGTCGGCGAGCCGGAGGCTCTCCGTGAACGGGACCAGCGGATCATCGCGGCCGTGGACGATGAGGAGCCGGGCGCGGATCCCCTGGACCACGCGTTCGGGCGAGACGGCGTCGAGCCTTCGGCGGAGCTCGGGCGAGAGTCCCGCGAGGTCGCCGGTGGCGACCGCGCGCCGCGCGGTCGGATCGGCCATCAGGGCAGGGTTCGCCTCGGCGAAGCGCCTGGCGAGATCGGGGCGGGCGGTCAGGTAGAAGTGGGCGAGCGCGGAGGCCGACGCATAGCCCCCGAGGCTCAGGACGACAGCGACGCGGTCGCTGACGCGCGGGTCGGCGGCGGCGAGCAGCGCCGGGCCCGCGCCGACGCTGATCCCGACGAGCGTGGCCGGCGGCGGCATCGCCTGGAGCGTCCGCACGACCGGCTCGACGTCGTCGGGGTCGAGCCGGAAGCGGGCGAGCCCCGCGACCGTGGGCACGGCGACCGCGAAGCCGGCGCGCGCGAGCAGCCGCGCGGCGCGCCGGAGCCGCGGATCGTTCTTGCCGGCGGGCGCGAGCCCGTGGACGAGCACGAGCGAGCAGGGCCGACCGGCCCACGTCGGGTCGCGCGGCGGGCGGGCGCACTCGGCGCCGGTGTAGAGGTCGGCGGCGACGCCGGGGATGGCGAGCGGGCGCACCGACGGCGGCCGTGTGAGCGCGGAGAGCGCGGGCACGCGCCCCTCGGACAGGAACTCGAGGAGGAACGCGGCGCCGGCGACGGACGGCCACCCGGCGCGGCCGAGGAGGGGAACGACGAGGAGGAGCGCGAGGAGGACGAGGAGCGCCGGTCGGGCTACTTCCGGTTCACGCACCGGAGCAGGCGCCAGCCGTTGAACATGTTGACCTTCCGCACCTCCTCGGCGACGAGGCCAACCCTGCTCAGGAGGGGGGCCATCGCGAGGTTGGACTTCCACCCGAGCCGCGTGCACACGGGTGCCACCAGGTCCTCGAAGCGCCCCGCCAGCCGGCGCTCGCTGCGGAAATGGTTCAGGACCACGAGCGCGCCGCCGGGCTTCACGACGCGGCGCATCTCCCGGAGGACCGCGATCGGGTCGGGCACCGCGCTGATCGTGTAGGTCGCGACGGCCTTGTCGAACTCGTTGTCGGCGAAGTCCATCGAGGTGGCGTCCATGACCTTGAGGGTCACGTTCGGCATGCCGAGCTCCAGGACGCGCTCGATCGCCTTGTCGAGCATCTCCTCGGAGAGGTCGATGCCGGTGAGGCGGACCCCCTCCGGGTAGAGCGGGAGGTTGAGCCCGGTGCCGATGCCGATCTCGAGGACGCTGTCGGTCGGCTCCACTCTGAGCTCGGCGATGGCGGCCGAGCGTCCAGGCGCGAAGATCCAGTCGAAGACGAAATCGTAAACGGGCGCGTAGAAGTCGTACGCGCGCTCCACCTGTCGCTTCTCGAGCGCTACGTCCAATGCATGTGGCCTCCGACAGCGGGTTTCAGGGGCAGGCGCCAGTGCAGGCGCGGCGCCTCGACACTCATCGATGCGCGCCTCATCTTAACCGCAGCGCCCCTGGATTGCCAAGCCTAAGAGTGCCGGCCCGGCCGGCGGCTCGGGCCAGCGGGCGGGCCCGGCCCTCAGCGCCCCCCGGGAGGCCCCGCGGGCGGCGTCTCGCGAGCCCGGAGCCGGCTCCGGAGCCGCCACCGCGCGATCCAGAGCGGGACGCCGACGACCGCGGCGCCGAGGGCGAACGCGAACAGCGCCACCGCCGCCAGCGGCACCTCGGCAATCCGCCACGCGACGAGGGTGACGGTGACGGCCTGCGTGTTCTGGAGGGTGAACACGGCCACGAGCACGGCGATGATCGCGACGGCCACCAGGAGCACGGCCTAGTTCCGGAGCGCCCGCAGGAAGCGCTCCGCGATGCCGTGCCGGATGGCGTCGGGAGAGGCGTCGCCGACCGCCGTCCGCCAATCGCCGAGGTGGATCACCGCCTTCGCCATGGCGCGGTGCCCGCCGGCGCCGCCGAGCGCGCCGAAGGCGCTCCGCACGACCTCGCCCGCGCTCCGGATGTAGCCGACGTTGCGGACCGACACGTGGAGGTCGCCGCCCACGATGCCCGAGACCACCGACCACTCGACGCCCTCGACCTGGAGGAAGAAGTCCGCGAACTGGGGGATCAGGTCGACGTAGGCGACGGGGCCGAGGTGCGAGAAGAGCACGCCGTCGACGAGCTCGCGTCGCGCGATGCCCTGCGCGAGCACCTCGAGCGCGTCGCCGGGTAGCTCAGGGCGCTCGATCCGTCGCAGCGCGTTGTGGTTGGCGAGCAGGTAGAGGTAGGCGAACGCCTCCATGTCGGCCCGGGTGCCGCCGCGCTCGAGGTGGAGCGTGTCGGACTTGATGCCGTAGAGGAGCGCCGTTGCGAGCTTTTGCGAGATCTTCACCTCGGCGGCCCGCAGGTACTCGGTCAGGATCGTCGACGTCGCGCCGTACGACGGGCGCACGTCCTTGAGGTGGGCCCGGACCGGCGCCTCCTCGGGGTGGTGGTCGATCACGAGATCCACCACGCCCAGGCGCTCCTCGAAGAAGCTCGGCTGCACGTCGACCATCGCGACCATGTCGTACGCGTCGACGTCGCCGGCCTCGATCACCTCGACCTCGATCTCGAGGATCTTGATCATGGCCCGGTTCTCCGGGCGCGTGACGCCGCCGAAGGTCGCGATGGGCGCCGAGGTCTTGTGCCGGCCGAGGAGCGTGCGCAGGGCCAGAGCCGAGGCGATCGCGTCGGGGTCGGGATCGTCCTGGAGCAGGATGAGCAGGCGATCGGCGGGCGCCAGGTGGGCGCGGAGGCGGTCCACCCGCGCGCGGAGGGCCGCCCGCTCGAGCTCGGGCTGGATCACGCGCTCACCGATCGTCCCCGCCGACAGCGCGGTCACGCCGGGGGCGGCCGGGTCGAGTGCCCGCGCGTCGTCCTTCAGGACGACGACCGGCGCCAGCGGCGCCGCCGTCCGGAGCGCCTCGAGGACCCGGTCGCGCCGTTCGTGGGGCACCGCGAGGAGAACGCTCTCCCGGCCGGTGCGGAAGGCGCGTCGGTAGAGCGCGGGGTCCTCCAGGTCGCCGGCCAGCGCGGCGGCGCCGCGTCGCGCGATCCGGGCGCGGAGCCCGCGGTCCTCAACGAGGTAGAGCGGCGGTTCGCCCGGGGTGGGGGTCCCCCGCAGCAGCCGGAAGAGGAAGTCGTCCGGACACACGAGCAAGGACCGCATGATGACGACTCGGCCATTCTACGCCCGCCGGCCGGGCGGGAGGTGGGCTTCTGCGGGGCGCCGGCCCGGAGCCGCGGAGAGGGAGCCCGCCCACCGACGGGCCCCCTCGGGCGTCGCGGGGGACCGCTCTTCGGGGGCCGACAGCCAGGGCGGGCGCGCCGTCTAGCGGCGGAGCAGGGAGGCCGCGGTCATCTCGGGCGGGATCGGGAGGCCGAGGAGGTCGAGCATCGTCGGGGCCACGTCGGCGAGGACGCCGGCCGGGCGGAGCGCCCGGCCGCCGAGGTCCGGGCAGGCGAGGATGATCTCGACGTCGTTGGCGGTGTGGGCGGTCTGCGGGGCGCCCGTCACGGGGTCGAGCATCTGCTCGACGTTGCCGTGGTCGGAGGTGACGAGCGCGCAGCCGCCCGCCCGGTGAGCGGCGGCGACGACCCGGCCGACGCAGGCGTCGACGACCTCGACCGCCCGGATCGCCGCCGGGAGGCTCCCGGTGTGCCCCACCATGTCGGGATTCGCATAGTTCATGACGATGACGTCGTAGCGCGCCCCCGCGGCGGGCGCGCCGGGGTCGAGCTCGACGGCCACGTCGGCGGTCCGCCCGGCGAGCGCCCGCGTCGCCTGGATCCCCTCGGTGATCGCGGCCTCGGCGACCGCGGTCACCGCGTCCGCGCGCATCTCGGGCGCCTCGTCCTCGCGGACCGCAAGGCTGCGGACCTGGACCCGGTCCTCGCGCGGGAACGGGGCCAGGCGCTTGCCGTTGAAGAAGCTCGTCACGTGCCGGTACTTGGTCGACTCCGCAAGCCTGAGCTGCCAACGGCCGGCCTGGGCCAGCACCTCGCCGAGCAGCTGGATCATGGTCATCGGCGGGATGATGTAGCCGGCGAACTCGTCGTAGTAGCGGGTGAGGCCGAGGTAGAACACGGGCAGGCGCGGGCCGCGGGCGAAGCCGTCCGCCTCGAGCCGCTCCTCCACGAACGCTCGCGTGAGCTGGATCGCCCGGTCCTGGCGGTAGTTGAAGTGGAGGACGGCATCTCCCGCCTGGATCAGCGCGAGCGGCGCGCCGCCGTCGGCCGTGACCAAGGTCGGCTGGATGAACTCGTCGGTCTCGACATCCTTCACCGTGCTGTCCGCGGCCACGGGCAGGCTCTCCGAGAGGCGGCGGCGGTACGCGGCCTCGATCGCCTCCCGGGCCGAGGGCGCCCGGAGCCCGACGCCGTGCACGAGCGCGTCCCACGCGCGGGTGGTGCGCTCCCAGCGGCGGTCGCGGTCCATCGCGTAGAAGCGGCCCATCACCGAGGCGACGCGGCCGAGGCCCAGCTCGACGAATTTCCGCTCGAGCCGGTCGAGGTACCCGAGGGCGCTCTGCGGCGGGGAGTCCCGGCCATCGGCGAAGACGTGGACGAAGACCCGCCGGAAGCCGTGGTGGGCGCAGAAACCGAGGAGCGCCTCGCAGTGGTCCAGGGTGGCGTGGACGCCCTGGTCCTGGACGAGCCCCATGAGGTGGAGGCGCGAGCCGTGCGCCGCGCAGTGGTCGAGCGCCGCGCAGAGCTTGGGGTTCGCGTAGAAGCCGGGGCTCGCGATCAGCTTGTCGACACGGAGGATTTCCTGCTCGACGACGCGCCCCGCGCCCATGTTGAGGTGGCCGACCTCGGACGAGCCGGGGATCCCCTCCCGGGTGCCCACCGCGGTGCCGGCCGCCTTGAGCCGGCTCGCCGGATAGGTCGCGAGAAGCCGGTCCACCACGGGCGTGCGCGCCAGCCTGACGGCGTTGCCTTCGATCTCGTCGCGGATACCCCAGCCGTCGCGGACGATCAGGACCAGGGGCGTGCGCACTAAGCGTCCTTGACGGGGTTCTCCAGGACGCCGATGCCCGTGATCTCCATCCGGCAGACGTCACCGGGGCCCATGTAGACGGGGGGCTTCTTGCCGTGCCCCACGCCGGGGGGCGTGCCGGTGGCGATCAGGTCGCCCGGCGCGAGCGTGATCAGGTTGGAGAGGTACGAGACGAGGTAGGTCACGTCGAAGATCAGCTTCGTGGTGCTGCCGTGCTGCATCTGCTTGCCGTTGACCCAGGTCCGGAGCTCGAGGACGTGGGGGTTCGGCACTTCCTCGCGGTCGGCGAGGCAGGGCCCGAGCGGCGCGAAGGTCTCGCACATCTTCCCCTTGGCCCACTGGCTCGTCACGAACTGGAAGTCGCGGGCGCTCACGTCGTTGACGATCGTATAGCCGAAGACGTGGTCGAGGGCCTTCTCGCGGGGGACGTAGCGCGCCGTGCGCCCGATGACGACGCCGAGCTCGACCTCCCAGTCGAGCTGCTGGCAGCCCCGCGGCCGGAGGATGGGCTCGCCCGGGTCGAGGATCGCGTTGCTCCACTTCGGGAACATCGGCGGCTCCGGCGGCACCGGCATGCCCGACTCCTCGGCGTGGTCCCGGTAGTTGAGGCCGATGCAGATGATCTTGCCCGGGTCGGCGATGGGGGCGTGCAGGCGGAGCGTGTTGAGCGGCGCCTGCGCCCACTCGGTGATCGACCGGATCGCGTCGAGGGCGGCGGGGCCGGCTTCGAGGAACGCCCGCGTGCTCGGCGGGAACACGGCGGCGGCGATCGCCTCGGCGCGGCCGACTCCCTTGCGGGCGAGCGTGGCGGCGTAGCTCGCCGCGAGGTCGGCAACCTGGTCGCCCCGCAGCAGGCCGAGCCGCGGCGCCTGACCGTTCTGGGAGAAGCGGACGAGTCTCATGAGGGCCTCCTCGGGTGTGATGGGTGCGCGCGCATTATACCCCGCCTTTTTCGTGCGTTCCCGCGCGGGGCCGTCTGCTAGGATGACGCTGAGTCGGCTCTTCCGCCGGAGACGGTAGGGGAGCACCTGGGAGGTGTCGCATGACGACCGCATCGCGGCTAATGAGTGCTGTTGTCCTGGTCGCCCTCTTGGGCCCGAGCCTCGTCGCGCCGCTGGCCCGCGCGGCGGAGTCCGAGACGCCGCCGTCCGCCGAGCCGTCCCCGGCGCCGCCCGCGCCCGGCCCACCCAGCCCCGCTCCGCAGATGATGCAGCCCCCGCTGATGATGCCGGCCCCGCCCGTCCCCCACCGCTACCAGGCGGCCTACCAAGCGGGCGCCACGGTGGCGACGCTGTTCAGCCTGCCGGGCCGGGCCGTGCTATGCACGGCCGGCAGCACCCTCTCGCTCGTCACGATGCTGGTGACGTTCGGCAGCGGGTACGGCGCGGCCAAGGGCCTCTTCGAGGAGGGCTGCATCGGGAAGTGGATCGTGACCCCCGAC
Organism: Candidatus Rokuibacteriota bacterium; assembly: GCA_003221455.1. GTDB lineage: Bacteria > Methylomirabilota > Methylomirabilia > Rokubacteriales > CSP1-6 > AR9. The sequence continues at coordinate 22,319 of QHRX01000028.1, read as the reverse complement.
GATCTCCGCGCCGCCAACCGCCGGGGCGTGATGGGAGAACCCTACTAGGCCTCCCCGCCCCGATCCGGCTCGCGACCCCGTCGCCCGCCTGCGCGCGACGGTCCGGCCCTTCAGGGCCGAGCCGGGTCTTCTTTCCTCAGCGCGCGGGGACTGCTCTCGGCTCCCGGTCCGGCCGACGGCCCCGTCACCCGCCGGGAGGGCTCCGCGACTCAGGCCGCGCACGTACCCGATCACCGCGTCGATCTGCCGGTCGTCGAGCGTACCCTCGAAGGCCGGCATGCCCGGCTTCCCGAGCGGCGCGCCGCCGTGCTTGATCAGCATGCGCAGGTACTCGTCGGAGTCGGCCCGCATCCGGGCGGCGTCCGTAAGGTCCCCGGGCCGGATGACGAAGAGGAGCGCCCGCCACGACCCGCGCCCGTCCTGGCCGTGGCAGTCGACGCAGTACCGGTAGTAGACCCGCTCGCCGAGCCCCGCGCCCGGCGGAGGCGGCGGGTTCTCCACGGCGATCGCGACGAGGACGGCGACGAGGCCGATCGCCACGATCGAGCCGAACAGCATGAGGCCGGGCCGGCGCACGCGCTCAGACCTGGGTCGGCGCGCCCCGACCCGCGTGAAAGACGGGCTCCCCGGTCATCCCCGAGACGATACCATCCCCAGGCGTGCGCCTGGCCCGCGGTCCGTCGCGCACACCGCGCCGGCCGCGGCGCACGGGGCGCGGAGTCGCCGGCTCGAGAGGTGCCGGGTCGGATCGACCCCCGGGCCGGGCGCGGCGGCCCCCGGATCCACCGCGGCCGGCGGGCACACTTACCCGGGGGTCCGCCTGGCCGTGGCCGGGAGCCGCCGGACCGGGCGGCGCGAGCCGACTTGACAAGCACTTGCTCCATCGCATACTCGGGGGTGCCCGTCCGGCGGCGGACATCCTGATACAGAAACTATCTGGCGGTTCCCAGGGGAGGGCGCGATGGCTAGAGTGACCCGGCGCGAGTTCATGCGGTTCTCGGGGACGGTCGTAGCGGGGGCGTCGCTGGCGACGATGCTCGACGCGCGTCAGGCCCCCGCGCAGATCCGGGGCACGACGCTCCGCATGCTGAAGTGGAGCCACTTCGTGCCTGCCTACGACCAGTGGTTTGACAAGTTCGCCCAGGAGTGGGGAGAGAAGAACGGTGTCCGGGTGCTGGTCGACCACATCCCTCATCTCGAGCTGCCGGCCCGGTACGCGGCCGAGTTCGCGGCGGGCGCCGGCCACGACCTCATCTACTTCGTCGGCCAGATCCTCACCGGCCACTACTACCGCAACCTCGTCGACATGACCGACGTCGCCGGGCGGCTCGCCAAGAAGTACGGCGGCTGGATGCCGTCGGCCACGAGCGCGGCCCAGGTGGGCGGGACGTGGTACGGGATCCCGGACTTCTTTATCGCGATCCCGATCCTCTGGCGAAAGGACCTCTTCGACCAGCATGGCCTGGCCGCCCCCGACACCTGGGAGAAGTTCAGGACGGCCGCGCGGACCCTGAAGCCGACCGGCCATCCGACGGGCATCCAGTTCTCGCACTGTAACGACGCGAACCACAACTGGCGCGCGGTGCTCTACTGCTTCGGTGCCCGGGAGGCGGACCCGTCGGGGCGGGAGGTCCTGCTCGACTCGAAGGAGACGCGGGAGGCGCTGCGGTTCGCCAAGGCGCTCTACGAGGAGGGCATGACCCCCGAGGTCTTCTCGTGGGACGACGCCGCCGACAACCGGTATCTCGCCTCGGGGGTCGCCTGCTGCATCCACGACGCGATCTCGGCCTACCGGACGACCGAGGACACGAACCCCGAGGTCTTCCGGAACACCTTCGTCCTCCCCGAGGCGGCGGGGCCGGGCGGGGAGCGGCGGAACGTCGGCGAGCCGAACGTGTGGGCGATCTGGAAGTTCTCGAAGAACGTGGCGGCGGCCAAGGAGTTCGTCGAGTACGTCGGCGACCACCAGAAGGAGGCGATGACGGCCAGCCGCGGCTACAACCTGCCCTTCCTCCAGGGCCAGTACCAGAAGCCCATGCCGGTCATCGGCACCGACCCCAAGCTCCACACGCTCCAGGACATCGGCAAGATCACCTCCTTCTTCGGCTACCCGGGCCCGATGTCCCCGCCGGCCCAGGAGGTCCTGACGAGCTTCATCATCCCCGACATGTTCACGCGCGTCGCCCGCGGCCAGGACATCGAGGCCACGGTCGGGTGGGGGATGGGCGAGATTCGGCGCATCTACGCCAAGCACCAAGCCGGCTGATGGGGGAGGTGTCGGCGGGCGGCAAGGGAGAGCGCCCCGCCGCCCTCGCGATCGGGGTTCCCACCGCGCGGGTGGCGCCCCGGTGGTGGCGGAGCATCGCCGTCCGGCGGTTCGTGTTCGGCTACAGCCTGCTCACGCCGGCCGTTCTCTACGTCGGGCTGCTGGTCGGCGTGCCGTTCCTCTTCTCGCTCTACCTGGCGCTCAGCGACGCGAGCGTGGGCGCGCCGGTCGCGCGCTTCGTCGGGATCGACAATCTGCTGGCCGCGGTCGAGAGCTCGACGTTCCGCGTCGCGCTCCGCAACTCCCTCGTCTTCACGCTCGGCGCCGGCATCGCCAAGAGCATCCTCGGCACCACCCTCGCGTTCCTGCTCATGCAGCGGTTCCGGGGCCGGAAGGTGGTGCGGGCGCTCCTCGTCATGCCGTTCACCATCCCCATCGCGGTGAGTGCGCTCGGCTGGAAGTGGATGCTGGACTCGCAGTTCAGCGTCATCAACTGGGCGCTCGGGCGGCTCCACCTGATCGGCGCCTACGGGACGGACGGCTGGCCGGTCTGGCTCGGCCAGCCGGCCCTCGCCCTCGCGTCGGTGATGTTCGTCAACGTGTGGCGGAGCTTCCCCTTCGGCGCCATCGTCCTCATGGCCGGGCTCACCTCGGTGCCGCCCGAGGTCATCGACGCCGCCAAGGTGGACGGGGCCAACTTCCTCCAGCGCCTGCGGCAGGTGATCGTGCCCATGATCGCGCCGATCCTGTTGGTCGGCGGCCTCTTCGACACGGTCTTCACCCTCTCCGACATCAGCATCGTCTACCTGCTGACCAACGGCGGCCCCAACGGCGCCACCGAGATCCTCCCCACGCTCGCCTACCGCGTGGGCATCCAGGCCGGCGCGCTGGGCCGGGGCGCCGCGATCTCGCTCTTCTTGTTCCCGCTGCTGCTGCCCGCGATGGTCCTGCTGCTCCGCAACCTCCGCCGGCGGGAGTGGTGATGCCGCGGAGCGCGCGGCGGCGGGCCGTCCGAAAGCACGTCCTGATCTACGCAGGGCTGGCGCCCTTCCTCGTCCTCGCCGTCTTCCCGATCCTCTGGATGGCGATCACCGCCATCAAGCAGGAGGCGGATCTCTACCGGATGGACGTGGTGCCGTTCTGGTTCAACCTGCCCCCCACGCTGAAGAACTTCGCCCTGCTCTTCTGGCGGACGTCCTACGCGGACTGGATCGTCAACACGATGTCCGTCTCGTTCTGGGTCTCCGTCATCACGATTCTCACGGCCGTCCCTGCGGGCTACGCGCTCGCCCGGCTCAAGCTGCCCGGCGCCGAGAACCTCGGCATCGGCATCTTCATGACCTACCTCGTCCCGCCGATCATCCTCTTCCTCCCGCTCGCCCGGGTCGTCAGCGAGCTCGGGCTCCAGGACTCCTGGTGGTCGCTCGTGGTGGTGTACCCGACCTTCACGATCCCGTTCTGCACCTGGCTGCTGATGGGGTTCTTCAAGACGGTCCCGTTCGAAATCGAGGAGGCGGCGCAGGTCGACGGCTGCGGCCAGCTCGGCGCGCTGCTGCGCGTGGTCCTGCCGGTCAGCTGGCCCGGGCTCGTCACCGCGGTGATCTTCTCGTTCACGCTGTCGATGCAGGACTTCCTCTACTCGCTCGCCTTCATCTCGGTGTCGGACCAAAAGCCGGTGCCGCTTGGCGTCGCCACCGAGCTGATCCGGGGCGACGTCTACTTCTGGGGCTCGCTCATGGCGGGGGCGCTCCTGGTCGGCGTGCCGGTCGCGATCGTCTACAACCTCTTTCTCGACAAGTTCATCTCGGGGATCACGGGCGCCGCGATCAAGTAGCGGACATGCGAGCCGAGCTGGGCGCGCTCTCCCTGGCGGCCGTCACCGCGTTCGTCGGCGGCGCGGCGGCCGGGCGCCCGCCCGCGGACGTCGTCGCAACCGGGATCGCCCGTCCCCTCCAGCTCGCCCTCGACCGCGAGGGGAGGCTGGTCGTCCTGGGCCCGGGGTCCGCCGGCGACGCGGCGGGCGAGATCGTGCGGGTGCCGCTCGACCGCGGCGGGAGCCTCGACCTCTCGGGCGCCCCTCGGGTCCGCATCCCCTTCGCGCGGGGGCCGCGCCCGTTCTCGCTGGGGAGCCTCGCCGTCGAGCCGCGCTCGGGCGACCTGTTCCTCGGCGAGGAGAACGGGAGCCGAATCTACCGGCTCTCGGCCGACGCCGGGCTCGCCCTCTACGCGCTGGGCCTCCACCGGCTCGCCGGCGGCGGCACCCTTGCCTTCGACGGGGAGGGGCGGCTCCTGGTCGTCGACTACGCCGACCCCTCGATCGACTCGCCCGCGGAGCGTCCCGGGCCGCCGGGCTTCGAGTGGCTTCGCGACGAGGACTACCGGGGTCCGCTGCTCCTCCGCCTCGACCTCGATCCCGAGGTCGCGCTGCCCCGCGACCTCGAGCGCGCCGCCCCGCTCTTCCCGCGCGGGTGGGGCGGGCGGGCGGGCGGCGGGCTCCTGCCGAGGCTCATCTCGGTCGCGGTGGCGCCGACGGGCGCGGTCTTCGCCCTCGGGTCGATGGGGCAGGTGTTCCGCGTCTCGTCGACGGGCGAGCTCGAGCCGCTCGCCCGGCTGCCGCTCGGGCAGTACCAGCGGATCTCGATGGTGGCGACGCCCGACGGAAGCGTCCTCGTGAGCGGCGGGTTCCACATCGGCCGCGTCTTTCGCGTCGCGCCGGACGGCCAGGTCTCGACCCTGGCCCAGGACCTCGCGGATCCCGAGGGCATCGCCCTCGACCCGGCGGGCCGGGTCTACGTCGCCGAGTCCGCGCTTCACCGGATCGTCCGGCTGCGGCTCCCGCCGCCCTGAGTCCAGCGCTCAGGCGCCCTCGGCCATGGCGGCGGCGAGGCCGCGGACGTAGCTCCGGACGAAGACGCCGCAGAGGAGCGCCAGCGGGATCGCCAGCAGATTGATCGCGGCCACCGCCGGCAGCTCCTCGAGGCCGACGTCCATCGTGCCGACGCCCACCGGGAGGGTCTGGACACGCGGGTCGGTGAGGAACACCGAGGCGAGCATGAAGTCGCTGGCGACGGTCCCGAGCGTGAAGACCCCGGCGGCGACGAGGACGGGCGTGCTGAGCGGCAGGAGGATCCGGAAGAACACGGCGGGACGGCTCGCGCCGTCGACCCGGGCCGCGTCCTCGAGCGCGCGGGGCAGGCGCTCCCAGTAGGCGGAGAGGAGCCAGACGCAGAAGGGGAGCGCGAGCATCGGGTAGGTGAGGATCAGCGCGGCCAAGCTGTCCTCGAGGCCGAGCCGGATCACGACCTGGTAGAGCGGGATGAAGAGGATCGTGTGGGGGATGGCGTAGGTCGCGAGGAGCCCGCGCCGCCAGCCGCGCCATCCGGGCGGGCGGAGCCAGCCGAGGCCGTAGCCCGCCATGACGCTCAGGCCGAGCGTGAGCACGATCGACGCCCCGAAGACGAGCAGCGTGTTCTCGAGCCATCTCACGACGGGGTAGGTGCGAAGGAGGACACGCCCGACGAGGCCGCGCTCCTGGCGCGCCTCGCCGAAGAGCTCGCGGAAGTTGTCGAGCGTGGGCGCCCGCACGATCAGGGGGTGGCCGAACACGTCCTCCTGGGGGGTCTTCAGCGCCTGGACCAGCATGAAGGAGATCGGGAACAGCGCGCCCGCCACCACGAGCGCGCAGAGCCCGCCCCGGCCGAGCCCGCGGAGGCGCCGCCGCGTCACCGCGGGCGCTCCTCCGGCGGGTCGACGAGGCGGAAGAGCGCCCACAGCACGAGGGCGAGCGGCGGCACCAGCGTGAGCGACAGGGCCGCGGCGGGGCCGAGCTGGCCGGCCTGGACGCCGAGCCAGTAGGCCTCCGTGCCGAGCACGGGGAACACGACGCGGCCGCCCGTCAGCATCCACACGTTGGCGAGGTCCGCGAGGCCGGTCGTCAGCGAGAGGAATACGGCGAGGGCCAGGAAGGGCCGCAGGAGCGGGACGGTCACGAACCAGAAGCGGCGCCAGGGGCTCGGGCACTCGAGCCGCGCGTAGTCGAACAGGTCGGCCGGGACGGCCTGCACGCCGGCGAGCAGGAACACGCCGGTGAAGGCGGCGCCGCGCCAGACGTTGAACAGCCCGACGCTCGCGAGCGCCCACGCGCCCGAGCCGAACGCGCCGTCGACCGCCTGCTTGAGGTCGGCCGCCAGACGGCTGTAGGAGGTGACGAGCGGCGGGTTCAAGGTCCAGTACCAGCCGATGACCGCCACGCTCGCCGGGTAGACCCAGGGGAGGAAGACGGCGAGCAGGACGAGCGCGCGCCCGCGGAATGGGCGCTGGAGCAGGAGCGCCAGACCCAGGCCGAGCGCGAGCTTGACCGCGCCGGTCAGGCCGACGAAGGCGAGCGTGGCCGCCGCGGCCGGCCAGAACCGGTAGACGGGGTTCGTCGCGAGCTCGACGTAGTTCCGGAGGCCCACGAAGCGCGCCGGTCCGCTGCGCTGCGGCGAGAGGTCCGTCAGGCTCGTCCACGCCTCCCACGCCACCGGGTAGGCGAGGACACCCGCGACCATGACCGCCGCGGGGGCGAGGAGGAGCCACGCCGCGACCACCTCGCGGCGCCGGGCGGCGGCCGCGGCGTCGGCTACTGGAGGGATTCCTCGGTCTTCGCGTCGAAGAAGTGGATGCGCTCGGGGGTGAACGCGAGCCGGATCTTGTCGTGCTGCCTGAGGCGCACGCTCGGGTCCACCCGGACGACGATCACGCAGTTGCCGACCTTCACGTCGAGCAGGATGTCCGAGCCGAGCGGCTCGACCACGTCGACGACCGCCTCGCAGGTCAGGTCGACGGGATCGGCTCCCGTCGCCGGGTGCAGGTCCTCGGGGCGGATGCCGAGGACGACCGCCTGCCGCCGCTTGCCGGCGAGGCGGGCGCTCCGTTCGGCGGGCACCCGGAGGCGGAGGCCCGCGCATTCGACCCAGAGGGCGCCCGCGCCGTCCGCGACCGTCGTCTCGATGAAGTTCATGGCGGGGGAGCCGATGAACCCCGCGACGAAGCGGTTCCGGGGCCGACCGTAGACCTCGAGGGGCTCGCCGACCTGCTGGATCCATCCGTCCTTCATCACGACAACCCGGTCGCCGAGGGTCATCGCCTCCACCTGGTCGTGGGTGACGTAGATCGCGGTCGTCTCGAGCCGGTTGTGCAGGCGCTTGAGCTCGACCCGCATCTGCACCCGGAGCTTGGCGTCCAGGTTCGACAGCGGTTCGTCGAAGAGGAACACCTGGGGATGCCGCACGATCGCGCGGCCCACGGCCACGCGCTGGCGCTGCCCGCCCGAGAGCTGCCGCGGCTTGCGCTTGAGCAGCTCCTGGATGCCGAGGATCTCGGCCGCGTCCTGGACCCGCTTCTGGATCTCGGCCTTCGGGAACTTCCGCATCTTCAGGCCGAAGGCCATGTTGTCGTACACGGTCATGTGCGGGTAGAGGGCGTAGTTCTGGAAGACCATGGCGATGTCGCGGTCCTTCGGCGGCAGGTCGTTGACGACGCGGTTGCCGATCTGGATCTCGCCGGACGTGATCTCTTCGAGGCCGGCGATCATCCGGAGCGTCGTCGACTTCCCGCAGCCCGACGGGCCGACGAGCACGACGAATTCCTTGTCCAGGATGTTGAGGTTCACATCCTTGACGGCATGGACGTCGTCGTACATCTTGTTGAGGTCCTTCAGAACGACCTGAGCCATGGGACCCTCGCTGGGAGCGGTGACTCCCTCGATCTTACTACGGCGCTAGCCCTTCACGGAACCCGTGAGGCCGGCCACATAGTACTCCACGAAGAACGAATACACGAGCGCGACCGGGACCGAGCCGAGGAGGGCGCCCGCCATGAGCTGTCCCCAGAAGTAGATGTCGCCCCGGATCAGTTCGGAGACGACCCCGACCGGGACCGTCTTCCGCTCCGGCGACGAGATGAAGACGAGGGCGTAGATGAACTCGTTCCAGGAGAGGGTGAACGCGAAGATACCGGCCGACAGGATGCCGGGCACGGCGATCGGGAAGATGATCCGGGCCATGGCGCCGAAGCGCGTGGCCCCGTCCACCCGGGCGCACTCCTCGAGCTCCTTCGGGATGGTCTTGAAGTAGCCCATCAGGAGCCACGTGCAGAACGGGATCAGGAAGGTGGGGTAGGTGAGGATCAGCGCCCACGGCGTGTCGCCCAGCTGGAAGTTCCGGATGATGTTCGCCAGCGGAATGAAGAGCAGCGTGGGCGGCACCAGGTAGGTCACGAAGATCGCCGTCCCGAGCGTGCCGGCCATCGGGAACTTGAGCCGGGCCAGCGCGTACCCCGCGAGGAGGCCGCAGAAGAGCGAGATCCCCGTCGAGACGGTGGCGATGAAGAAGGTGTTCCAGAGCCAGCGCGGGAACATGGTGCGCGCGAGCAGGTCCTGGACGTGGTCGAGGGTGGGATGGAGCGTCCAGAACGGCGTGTTGTGGACGTTGCGCCAGGACCGGTAGAGCTCCGCGTCGGGCCGGATCGCGGTGATGAGCATCCAGTAGAACGGAAAGAGCATCCCGACGAGGAACAGGGTCAGCGGGACGTAGAAGAAGACCCACTTCTTCCAGCGCCGCTCGATGACCACTACGCGCCCTCCAGACGGCGCAGGTAGCGGAGCTGGAACCAGACGACCACGAACAGTACCGGGAACATGAACAGCGAGATCGCCGCGCCCTCCCCGAGGAGACCGGTCGCGACGCCGATCTGGTAGGCGTAGGTCGCCAGCAGGTGCGTCGAGTTGGCGGGCCCCCCGCCCGTCAGGACGTAGATGAGCTGGAAGTCGGCGAAGGTCTGGATCACCGAGAAGACCACGACCACGATCGTCACGGGCTTCAGGAGAGGCCAGGTCACCTTCCAGAACCGCTGCCAGCTGTTGGCGCCGTCGAGGGAGGCCGCCTCGTGCAGGTCCGGGCTGATCGTCTGAAGCCCCGCCAAGAGCGTGATCGCGAAGAACGGCATCCCGCGCCAGGTGTTGACGACGATGGCGCACCACATCGCCCAGCGCCCGTCGGAGAGGAACGGGAGCTTGTTCGTGATGAGGCCAATGCTGTAGAGGAGCCAGTTCACCACGCTGAACGTGGGATCGACCATCCACCGCCAGGCGAACGTCGAGAGCACGGTCGGCACGATGAACGGCAGCAGCATCGAGGCGCGGACCAGGCGCATGCCGCGGAACTGGCGGTTCAGGAGGAGAGCGAGCCACATGCCGAGGGTCAGCTTGAAGATCGTCGCCCAGAACGTGTAGAAGAACGTGTTCTGGAAGGCGGTCTGGAAGATCGAGTCGTTCCACTCCTTGACGAAGTTCCGGAGCCCGACGAAGGTGCCCGGGCTACCCACGCTCGCGTCGCTGAGGGCGAGCCAGACGCCCATCACGAACGGGTAGGCGATGAACAGGGCGAGCAGCACGACCGCGGGCGCCAGGAGCAGGGCGGCCAGCAACCGTTCGCTCTCGAGGAACCGCGTCAGCCGCCACGGGGCTGCCGGCCGCGGGCGGGGCAGCGCGACCTCGATCGGAGGCGCGGCCCCCACGGTCGGGACGAGGGAGCGCGGGTGCTTAGCCATAGATCTTCCGGAGCTCGCCGGCCGCCCACGCCACCGCGTCCGCCGCGCTCATGCCCTGCACCGCCTTCGCGTACATGTCGACGATGACGTACTTCGAGTACACTTCCGTCGCCTTGGCCGACGGCGGGCCCGCGTAGCCGAACATCCGCGACACGCGCGCGGCGGTGCGGTAGATCTTCATGGCGTCGTCGAGCTTCGCCCACATGGGGTGCTCTTCCCAGTACTTGTTGGCGCCGACCGAGAACCCCCCGGCCGCCTCGAACCACCTCCCGAAGTGCTCCTTGGCGGCGAGCCACCGGAGGAAGTCCTTGGCGAGCTTCGGGGCCTTCGAGTACTTCATGATCCCGTGCGAGAACGCGACGTGGTACGCCCAGCTGCCCGCGGGCCCGTTGGGGATCGGGCCGTGCAGGATGTCCTGCCAGAGGGGCTGGCCCTTCTCGTCCTTGAGCTTGTCCGCCCCCCGCTTGGCGGCGATGAAGATGGAGGCGCCGTTGAGGGTGGCGCTGATCTCGCCGGCCAGGAAGGCGCGGTTGTTGTTCGTGTCGTCCCAGGCGAGCGCGCCCTCGTCGCACGCGTCCTTCCAGTAGGCCTGCATGAACCGGACGGAGTCGACCGTCTCCTTGCGGTCGAGGACGCTCCGACCCGTGACGTCGGTCTCGGCGGCGCCGAAGTTCCAGAGCATCGGGTAGGCCCACGTCGGCGCGTCGCCGAATGTGTGGGCGAGCGTCTGGCCGATCGGGTGGCCGTTCTTCTTCAGCTTCAGCCCCACCAGCCGGAGTTCCTCGAGCGTCCGCGGCCAGGTGGTCTGGCCCACTTCGTCGAACCAGGACTTGCGGTACGCCATCTGGACGCCAACGATGCTGTGCGGCAGCGCCACCCAGCGGCTGCCGACCTTGGCCGCGGCCTCGGACTGGGAGTAGTACCCCCCCTGGTCCTTCCGCTGCCACTCGGCGAGGTCGCTGACGTCCACCAGCGAGGCCTCGTAGAGATGGGGCCAGTTGTGCAGCAGCATGATGATGTCGGGTCCGGTGCCCGACTGGACGGCGGCGGTGATGCGCGGCTGGAGGTCGTTGGCGTTGATCGTCTCGAGGGTGACGGTGGCGCCGAGGGCCCGTCCGGCTTCGCCGAGCTGACGGCGGAGCTCCTCGTCGCAGGCGGGCACGAAGTCGTTCCAGCGGAGGAGGTGGAGTTTGGTCCCCTGGGCGTACGCCGGGGCCCGGCGGGCGCCGAGGATGCCCTCGAGCCCGGCGGCGCCCGCGACGAGTCCCGTCCGACGGAGGAAGGCGCGGCGGTCGACGCCCGTCTTGCGGTCGGATCGGGGTCGGTCCATCCCGGCGCTCCTAGCCGTAGATCTTGCGCAGTTCCTGCGCGGCCCACTTCACGGCGTCCTCGGCCTTCATCCCCTGGGCGGCCTTGGCGTACATGTCGGTGATGATGTATTTGGAGAAGGCCTCCGTGGCCCTGGCCGTCGACGGCCCCGCGTAGCCGAAGATGCGGGTCCGGCGCGCCGCCGTGCGGAAGATCTGGAGCGGCTTGTCGAGCTTCTGCCACATCGGATGGCCTTCCCAGGAGGTCGTCGCCGCCACGCTGTAGCCGCCGCAGGCCTCGAACCACTTCTCGAAGTTCGCTCGCTCGTGCATCCAGCGGAGGAGATCCTTCGCCAGCTTCTGGTTCGGCGAGTACTCCATGACGCCGTGCTCCATGTTGAGGTAGAGCGGGAACTGTCCGGCGGGCCCGGCGGGGAGCGGGGCGTGGTCGATGTCCTCCCACAGCGGCTTGCCGTTCTCGTCCCGGATCTTGTCCGGCTGCCGCTTGGCGACGATGTAGATCGAGGCCCCGTTGAGCGTGGCGCAGATCTCGCCGGCGTGGAAGGCGCGGTTGTTGTTGGTGTCGTCCCAGGCGAGCCCGCCCTCGTCGCACGCCTCCTTCCAGAGGGTCTGCAGGAACGCGACCGAGTCGATCGCCGGCGCAGCCCCGAGCACGACCGTCCGGCCGGTGCGGTCGGTCTCGGCACCGCCGAAGCTCCAGAGCAGCGAGTAGGTGAAGGTCGGGGCGTCGCCGAAGGTGTGCCCGAGGGTCTGTCCGTAGGGGTGGCCCTTCTTCTTGAGGGCGCCCGCCACCCGCCGGAGCTCCTCCCAGGTCTTCGGAAACTCGCCGGCGCCCACCTCCGCGAACCAGGACTTGCGGTACGCGACGGCGTTGCCGACGATCGAGTGTGGCATCGCCAGCCACTGCCCGCCCACCTTCGCGGAGGGGGCGTAGACGTCGTAGAACCCCCCTTGCGTCTTGGCGACCGCCTCGGCCACGTCGCTGACGTCGACCAGTGCCTTCGCGTAGAGCTGGGGCCAGTTGTAGAACATGTGGAAGATGTCGGCGCCCGACCGGGACTGGATTGCGGCGGTGAGCCGTGGCTGCAGGTCGTTGGCGTTGATCGTCTCGAGCGTGATCTTCGCGCCCAGCGCCTTCCCCGCGTTCGCCATCTGGCCCTTCAGCTCGACGTCGGCCTCGGGGATGAAGTCGTTCCAGCGGACGATGTGGAGCGTGGTGCCCTGGGCCCAGGCGGGCGCGCGCCGGGCCGCCAGGATGCCCTCGATTCCCGCCAACCCGACGCAAGCCGCTGCGGCTGAGAGCCGGAGGAAGCCGCGGCGATCCACACCCGCGCGATCCATACCCCGTTGTATGTCCATCCAGAATCCTCCTCGTGAGCTCCGCCAGCGCCGGATGGAGGGCGTTTCCAGGCAAGCCAACTTCCGAGGTTTCCCCGAGCGGCGCCTCTCGGCCTTCCGCGTCCTGCGCGCGAGTGACGAATTGGTAACACCGAACGGGGAACGTGTCAATCGACGGCGTGGAGGTCGGCAGGCCCGAGTCGGACGGGTGAGAAGGACCCGGCCCCGTGACCTCGCCCAGGAGTCCCTGGTGGTCGAGCCCGCGGTCACGGCTGGGGGCCGCGGGGCACCCCCAAGCCCGTGTCCCGAATTGCCTCGAGCGCCCAACGGGCACGCGAGGGGTGCCTGCCAGCGTCAGCCGGGGCAGCCCAAAAAGGTCAGTAAAGCGGCCCCCACCTTTTTCGGCACGATCTCTCAAGTCCCCGTGCTTACATCTGATTTCACTGGTGGCATCCAAGATGCTCCGTCGTGAGGCGGTGCCCGGGGTTGGGTGAGCGGCGTTGAGCCGCGGGCTCGCACCGCCTCGGGGTATGGCGGCTTCACCCAATGGGGAGTCAGTCAATGATGCGACTGTGGACGCGAAGTCCGACGGCGGTCGGGGCCCAGCGGGGCTTCACGCTGATCGAGCTGATGATCGTGGTGGCGATCATCGGCATCCTGGCGGCGATCTCGCTCCCGCTCTACGCGAGTATTCAGGCGCGGGCGCGGATCGCCAAGGCCCAGGCCGACGCCCGGACCCTGGTGAGCGCCGTCAGCATGTACTCGGGCACATTCGATGCGCTCCCGCCCGCGCTCGCCAACCTGACGGCCGCGGCGACGATCTCAGGAATCACCGGCGGGCCGTTCATGAAGTCGATTCCGCCCTCGCCGGTCGGCTGGACCCCGTACAGCTACACCTCAAATCCCTGCGGGACCTTCACGGTGACGGCCAGCGGCGACAGCACGACTGTCTCGTTGCCTTGACGCTCGACGCTCGACGCTCGGCCTGAGCCTCGGCCGAGGGGACGTGGGGGCGCTCTTCGCGTGTCACCTCGGATGCCAGTCTGGCCACCGACGTCTGAGGGAGCTCTGGCGCGGCCATGCTTCGACTCGAGCGGACTCGGCAGGTTACGAGGCGAGGCCTCGCGCCCGGGGAATGGCATCAACCCTGCAGCCTCTCAATAGATGTTCTTCCGGCGCACATTCGGCCGGGTGTCCCAGACGTGGAGGTCTTGGTATGAGGCGGTTTTGGAGGAAGCAGGCAGGTAGATACGGCGAGCGCGGCTTCACGCTCATCGAGCTGATGATCGTCGTGGCGATCATCGGCATCCTCGCCGCCATCGCGATCCCGCTCTACGCGAACATCCAGCAGCGGGCGCGCATCGCCAAGGCCCAGGCCGATGCCCGGACCCTCGTGAGCGCGATCAGCATGTACTCGGCGACCTTCGGGTCCTTGCCGGGTGCCCTGGCCAACCTGACCGCCGCCGCGACCATCTCGGGCGTGAGTGGCGGGCCGTTCATGAAGTCGGTTCCGAACTCGCCGGCGGGCTGGTCGGCCTATAGCTATTCGTCGAACCCGTGCGGCGTCTTCACCGTGACGGCCACCGGCGACAGCACGACCGTCTCGTCGCCGTAGCGTCGGGCTCCGGAGGGGAGTCTCCCCCGCTTCCCTCCGGGGCGCGCGCTCGGGCCGCGTGGAGCCAGGCTTGAGCGGACAGCGGCTCGGATCCTAGCCCTGACCCCCCGGCACGCCCCGCCCTGACCGACTCAGGCGGGGCGGCCGCTCGTTCTCCCCCCCCGACACCGGTCCCCCCACCGCGCCGAACTCCTCTTGCGGCCCAACCGGCGGGGCGTCAGGGCCCTCAGGTCGTCTTCGTCTCCAGGCCATCAAGGGAGGGGCGACTTGATTCCTCGAGGGTTCGCTCGGTCACTCCCGCTCGTGACGCCGGCCGGTCACCCGTCACGAGCCTCGCCCGGCGACATCCAGGAAATCGGGCCTCCCTCGGGACCGACCCAGCTCTCCCCCTTCGGGGCCCCCTGCGCGTTCCGCTCCCTCGTCGCACTCGCGAACGGGACGCGACGGCCAGCCGTTCGCCAGTCAGCGACAGGCCCGGCGCCCGAGGGCCGGCGTCGGATTCCAGGGGGAGAGCGCGCGGGCCGACAGACTCGGCGGAGAGAAACCGTTGAGGCTTCTCGTGCGGGCCCGCGGCTTCCCGGATCAGATCATGTCGGGATCGATCCAGCCGCAGGGCCCGCGGAAGTACTTCTGGGCGTCGTCGTACGGCATCGCGCTCACGACCCGCAGGACGTCGTCCGCGGGGCCATGGTTCCCGAACCAGACATACCCCGGCGTCGCGTCGTTCGGGCGCCCGCTGGGCACGCGCCAGACGAGCCAGCGCCGGTCTTTGGCCAGGTAGATATACTGCTCCCGGTCGTGGATCAGCCGGGCCTTGAGCACGGGCTCATCCGGCGTCTTTGGGCACGTCACCTGCTCGACGCTGACCACGTCGGCCGACGCCTCGCCGAACGTGTTCCAGGGGAGCGGTTGGCGTTCGGTGGTCGCGGCCCAGGCCGCCGGCGCGAGAGCCGTGACGAGAGCGAGCACCACCAGCGCAGATCCACGGCCTCGGATGCTCAGGACGCGTTCTCCCCGTCGGACCATGATCACGTCCTCCGCTTCGTCCCGTGTTCGTGCCTCATTCTTGGGAGGCTCTAGGGCGGACTAGGGATTCATGACGGGACGGCGCAGACATCGACGGGACCCTTGGCGCGGAAGGGCGAGCATGAGCGTCGCCGGACCGCCGGAACTTGCGAGGACATCCGTCCGACGCGCGAATCCGGACGCCCCGAGGCTGCGCCGCGCCGGTAGCCGGAAGGCCTCGACGCGGCCCACCGACGTCGACGCGACCACCTTGGAGTCGGGACCCGCCCGCTTGACACCACGGAGACCGCGGCTTTAGGCTCGAAACGCTTCGTCAGGGCGTCGGCGGCTCAAGCCGAAAAGCGGGCGCGGCGAAACGGCGGTGGAAATCGAATCCCGGAGAGCCAGACCACGGAGGTTCCGATGAACATCGTTCCCCCACTCACCCGCCTCTTGGTGCTTTCCTCGGTCCTGCTTTGCGCCAGCTTCAGCGCGGGCGACGCCCAGGAGGGGCAGGACAGCACGACGACGACATCGGCGCCCATGTCGTCGGCACTAGTTCCGGTGACCCAGGACATGCTGAGCAAGGCTGGCGGTGACGTGCAGAACTGGCTGCACGCCAACGGCAGCTATGACCAGAGGCGTTATCACTCCGCCTCTCAGATCAACACCCGGAACGTCCAGGCGCTTCGGCCCGCCTTCGTGTTCCAGACGGCCGTCCTGGAGTCCATGGAAACGGCGCCGATCGTGATCAACGGCGTGATGTTCCTCACGACCTCGTACGACCACGTGTACGCGATCGACGCGGCGAACGGCCGAGAGTTCTGGCACTACAAGCACAAGCTCGGGCCCACGACCACCTACTGCTGCGGCCCGAACAATCGCGGTGTCGCCGCCTGGGACGACAAGCTCTACCTGGGCACGCTCGACGCCAAGCTCGTGGCGCTCGAGGCCCGGACGGGCAAGGTTCTGTGGGAGACCCAGATCGCCGACCCGGAGAAGGGATATTCCGAGACGATGGCACCAGCGGTCGCCGACGGCAAGGTGCTCATCGGCACCAACGGCGGCGAGTACGGCATTCGGGGGTTCGTCAAGGCCTTCGACGCGAACTCGGGCACGCTGCTGTGGACCTTCAACACGATTCCCGAAATGGGCCACGAGGGTGTGTGGGCGACCCACGATGCCACCGGCCGGGACCTGCACCGCGACATCGCGGCCGAGCGGGCCGCGCTGGCCGGGGACGCTTCGTTCTATCAGACGCTCGGTGGCGGAGTCTGGATGACGCCCGCCGTCGACCTGAGCACCCGGACCGTCTACTTCGTGGTCGGCAACCCCTCGCCCGACCTCTCTGGGGCGGAGCGGCCCGGGGACAACCTGTACACCGACTCGATGGTCGCGGTCGATCTCGATACCGGCGCCTACCGGTGGCACTCCCAGTACATCGCCCACGACGTCTGGGACCTGGACGCGGTCAGTCCGGTGATCCTCGCGAGCGCCAGGGGTCAGGACGGCAGGATGACCCCCGCGGCGATCCATGCCGGGAAGACCGGTCACGTGTACGTCCACGACCGCCGCGACGGCCGGGTGATCCGCTTCTCGGAGGCGATGGTGCCCCAGGAAAACATGTGGGTCCTGCCGACCCCTGACGGGGCGCGCATGCTGCCCGGCGCCAACGGGGGCGTCGAGTGGTCGCCCATGGCGTTCGATCCGACACTGCACCTCGCCTTCGCCGTGAACCTGCACCAACCCATGACGTATCACGTCGAGGCCGCGAAGTACCCTGACGGGAAGCTGTGGCTGGGCGGGGCGTTCAAGGTCATCCCGAGCGAGCCGCAGTGGGGCAACGTGACCGCCGTCAATGTGGATACGGGGAAGATCGCCTGGCAGCACAAGACCGAGCAGCCCATGATCGGGGGCGCGCTGGCGACCGCGGGGGGTCTCGTCTTCGCGGGGGAGGGCAACGGCCTGGTCAAGGCCTACGACTCCCGAACCGGCAGGGTTCTCTGGCAGTTTCAGTGCGGCGCCGGCGTGAACGCTCCGCCCGTCACCTACACCGCGAAGGGCAAGCAGTACATCGCGGTGGCCGCGGGCGGCAACACGCAGCTCGACTTCAAACGCGGCAACAGCATCCTCGTGTTCGCGCTGCCGTAGGCGGCGCCGCTGGCCGACGGGGACGGGGGCCCGGACGGCCCTCGTCCCGTCGCACGGGAGGGGTCGACACCGTTGCCACGCTAGTCGTTCGGCATCCGTCTTTCATCCGGGTTCGCCCGGGCAGGACGGCGCTTGTTGCGTGCGCCATCTTTGTCTCGTTTCCGAGCACTGCCCGGTCCGACGTGGAGGCCGGCCGGCGGAAGGCGGAACTGTGCGCCCCCTGTCACGGAGTCGCCAGCAACTCGTCGGTGGGGTTCGTTCCGATCCTGGCCGGGCAGACCGCGCGCTACACCTACCTGGAGCTCAGGGACTTCAAGGATGGGAGACGTGAGGACCCCGTCATGTCGCCGATCGCGGCCACTCTTTCGCGCGAAGACATGCTCCATCTCGCCGAGTACTATGCGGCACAGACGCCGGGCAGGACCGGCTTCAGGGCCGATCCCGCCAAGGTCGCAGCGGGCAGAGCGAAGGCGGCGGAGATGCTCTGCACGATGTGCCATCTGGGCGGATTCTCCGGGCAGAACGAGGCCCCCCGACTCGCCGGCCAGCATCCCGAGTACGTCGTCAAGCAGCTCAAGGCGTTCAAGGCGCGGAGCCGGACCAATGACGCGGGCGCGATGACGAGCGTCGCGCAGCTCCTCTCGGAGGAGGATATCGAGAACCTGGCCGCCTACATCGCCAGCCTCGATTGAGCGCCGCCGGTAGACCTGGGGGGCGGGGCGGCCACCAGGCCGTGCCCCCCCCGCGCGACGATCGATACAGTCGCCACGCATCGGATGGCTCGCCTCGGCCGGCCTATGAGACCCCGCGCCGCTCGCGAGCCTCGACTTGGCGGGAACGCTGCTCGAGGCGTCGGACCTGGCGCGCCGAAGGGCGCAGCGCGGTCGCTCCCAGCCGGTCGGACGTCCGTCGGGGAGGGGCGCCTGCATCTGAGGCCGGCCCGGGGCGCTTCCTTCCTGCTCATCATGAAGGTCTCCATGGGGTGACATTTTCACGGAGCAGTTAACCATGACATTTCTATAGAGCAACGGCAGGAACGGGACCTGCCCTTGACGCCGCCGCTCCCGTTCGTGCATGCTACTTATACGCAAGAGAGCCTCCGGCGTCTGGCGGGGCCGTGTTCGACTGTCAGGTACGCCGCCAAGTGCAGCCCGTTTGATCCCGCGCTAACTCGCTGTCCGTCGGGACCATAAACGCGCGTCAAGGGGGGAACGATGGGGAAGAAGGCAGGGGCGCTGTCGATCATGCTGATGCTTCTTCTGGTCGCGTGTGTCGCCGCGACGCAGGGGGGGAAAGATCCGGGCGTCCGCGGTGAGCCGGCCGGGGCCGGAGGCCCGCTCCCGGGGTTGACGAGCGCTGAACTCGCGTTCTTTCAGGCCGGGCTCGCGGCGTTCCTCGAGGTCGAGGAGGTGAAGAATGGCCTGGGGCCGCGGTTCAACTTCGACACCTGCAGCGGGTGTCACTCGCAGCCGGCCATCGGGGGCACGAGTCCGTCCGCCAATCCGCAAATCGCCGTGGCGACGAAGGCCGGCGCGAAGAATGTCGTTCCCGCCTTCATCACCGCCAACGGGCCGATCCGCGAGGCGCGGTTCAAGTTTAAGCACGACGGCACGCGCGACGGAGGCGTCCATGACCTGTTCACCATCACCGGCCGGACCGATGCCCCCGGGTGTGTCCTGGCCCAGCCAGACTTCCAGCGCGAAGCGGCCCGCAACAATCTGATCTTTCGCATCCCGACGCCGGTCTTCGGCGCTGGCCTGATCGAGGAGATCCAGGACACCGCGATCTTGGCGAACTCGGACAAGGAGCGTCCGAGCCGGTCCGCGCTGGGAATCGTCGGACGGCCGAATCGACAGGGGCCGGGCCGCGCCAATACGAGCAGCAATGACGGCAGCATCACACGGTTCGGCTGGAAGGCCCAGAACAAGTCCCTCCTGCTCTTCGCGGGAGAAGCCTACAACGTCGAGATGGGGATCACGAGCGAGCTGTTCCCGACGGAGCGCGATGAGACCCCCACGTGTCTGTTCAATGGGACTCCCGAAAATGTCACGAACTTCGGGGCGCCGACCGTGGCCGAGGCGCTCAGCGACATCACCAAATTCGCCGCGTTCATGCGGTTCCTCGCGCCGCCGGAGCCGGCCCCGGAGACGCCGGCCACCGCTCGCGGCCGCGCTGTGTTTGCCCAGATCGGCTGCGCCCTGTGCCACACGCCCTCCCTGACCACCGGCCGCTCCTCGAGCGCGGCGCTCAGCCAAAAACCGGTCAACCTCTTCTCCGACCTGCTCCTCCATCGAATGGGGCCCGGGTTGGCCGACAACATCGTCCAGGGCGTTGCGGAGGGAGACGAGTTCCGGACGGCCCCCCTGTGGGGGCTCGGGCAGAGGGTCTTCTTGCTGCACGACGGGCGGACGACCGACCTCGTCGTCGCGATCGAGGCGCACGCGAGCCGGGGCTACGGCCAGTTCCGCTCCTCGGAAGCCAACGGCGTGATCGCCCGGTTCCGCGCGCTGGGGCCCGCGGAAAAACAGGACCTGTTGGCCTTCCTCCGGAGCTTGTGACGCACCGCGGGCCGAGCGGCGACGCCCACGGGCCCTCCGCACCGCCGTCGGCGAGCCTGGCGGGGGGCCAAGATCGAGGACTTCGGCACGACCTGAGGGTCCCCCCGCGCACCATGTGATGACCGGGAGGAGCCTGGAGGACGGTCCGGCAATTCCTCGGACGTTTCACCTATTCACCTCCGCGGCGACCCTTCGCTGGGCCCACCTGATTCAAGGGCGGGAGACGCTTGCTCATCGCGCTGGCGCGCCGTTCCCGCCGAGGGATGTGCGATGCCTCGGCCGACGGCGGCTCGTGACTGGCCAGGTCGCGACAAGGGGGCCCGCCGCTCAGACGATCGCGATCGCCTCCACCTCGATGAGGTAGTCCGGATGCGCCAGCGCGCTCACCTCCACCATCGTTGAGGCAGGTCCCTTGGCGCCGAAGAACTCCTCGCGGATCGCGCGGAACTCGGGGCGGTAACGGATATCGGTCACATAAGTATTGATCTTGACGATGTTGTCGAGGGTGCCGCCCCCGGCCTCCACGAGCGCTTTGACGGCAGTGAACACCTCGCGCGCTTGCCCCTTGAAGTCGCCACGGTGCTTTGCGCTCCCGTCCTTGTCGTAGGCGACCTGCCCGGCCAGAAAGAGGATCGTCTGCGCGCCCGTCACTTTGGTGCCCTGGCTATAGCCGGGGGGATCGTACACGCCGGCCGCGCAGTATTTCTCGATCTTCGCCATGATCTGTCCTCCCGACCCGCGATGCTTTGTCGAAGACTGGGCGAGTTCCTCGCCCGTTGAGGACACCACGAGCGTGAGGTGCGCGTCAACCTCGGCCACCGAGCCTCCTCCCGAACGGTGGGAAGCGGGTTCCGGCCCCGGAGGGCGGGAACCCGTGTGAAGAACCGGGGGCGCGGGCGCTGTGTCTCATGCCCAGGCCTCTCGATCCGTGTCCCCGGGGGCCTCGACGGCCGTCAACGTGATGGCGGCGCTTCGGAAGGCCGTGAGAGCTGACCGCCAACTCCGCCTGCTTGGTTGTCTGACGAGCGCTACGGGCCCTGGGCCATATGACACGCCAGCGTCGCTGGCGGCGTCGCATCGGGGGCGGCAGCCCGCTGCGCGGTCAGTCAACCCACGAGGGCGTCCCGGACGATCCGGCCGGCGGCTGCGGACCGACGCGGAGGCATCGGGAGTCCACAGAGAGGAGTCTCTCCGGTGGGAGCGAGGAGGCGACTACGCCGAGGGAAGAGGCCGGCGTCCAGAGCCGGCCTACTAGTATCCCGGCCACACCTCAGGGGATAGCCCGATGATGTTCAGGCGCCGCCACCGCTGAGTTCGGCGCCCCCGCTGATCGACAATTTCCTGCTCCAGCCATCTTACGCCGCGTACGCCAAGCCACGCCAACAGCCCGACGGCGCCCGCTGCCAATACCGCGAGTCTTAGCTTATTCATGGCCACCGCTCGCCTGTTCTTCAACTTCGCTCTGTGGGCTGTCGCCTCGCCCGGCGGCGTTCGGAGGTTGACCATCCGGGGGAGCGGCGCGCCACAGAACCGCGCTCGCCGACGTGGTTGGCGGTGAAGGAGGCGTGTCCGCAGAGTGTCCGGCGTCAGTCCTGAAATCGGCAGCCGCCGCCCGCCTCGCGGAGCCGGACGCCTCCTTCACCATGTGCATGGGGTTCCCGCAGTATCGACAGGGCGGAGGCCACCAGAGCGTCCCGGTCACCGAGTACCCGCAACAGTGGTACGTCATCACGCGCGCCTGCCTCGGCTTGTCGCCATCACCCGTCACCGGAGAGCTCGGTGAAGAAGGATGCCGAATCCCACGCATTCGACGACGAGAGCGAACGTGAGAATCGTCTCTGCCATCACCTCGCCGAAGTTCATCGGTGCTTTCTTGTAGAGCATTTTCAGTGCCGAGCTGCGAAGGTCCCGGATTTACGAAGAGTTGTTACTCAGACTCGGCAAGGAACTCGCAAAGTCTTACCCACAATAGGAAGGCCATTTACGCTCCGGTGTAGACGGCTGCCCTAAAATCGCACGTACAACGGATCCGAGAGGTGCACGCGCCTCCGGCGCATCGCACCTCCTCCGTTTTTGGGGCCGCGCTATTCCCCTGTTCTGGACGTCCGCTGCGTCGCGACGATGCCACCTGACGTCTCAGAGTACATACCTACGAGCGCCTCTCCGATCGCGAGGAAGTCATGAGGGGTGCATCGGGCCCGCGGGAAATGACGAGTCCCGAGCCCTGACCGAGGATCAGCCGGAGCTGCTCGTCAGGGAGTCGGCACAGACCTTCCCTGGGCCTGAGGCGGCCTGCGCCCTCTGTCCTGACGGCGCAAGGAGGGAGAGCCAGGGCGACGCGGGCCGATCTGCTGATGCAATCGGCGGCGTCTCCCGAGAGTGACGTGTACCCAACGGCATAGAGGGACCACCCCGCTAAGCCAAAGACCGCTACACGATGGGAAGACCTAATCCGAGTCGCTGAGCAG
>QHRX01000027.1 GCA_003221455.1 Candidatus Rokuibacteriota bacterium | reverse complement strand
CATCACCGGCCCCACCGGCTCGGGCAAGACCACCACCCTCTACTCCGCCGTCCATACCGTCAACTCCCCCGACGTCAACATCATGACCGCCGAGGACCCCGTCGAATACAACCTCAAGGGCGTCAACCAGGTCCAGATCAACGACGAAATCGGCCGGACCTTCGCCGCCGCCCTCCGGTCCTTCCTCCGCCAGGACCCCGACGTCATCCTCGTCGGCGAAACCCGCGACCTCGAGACCGCCCAGATCGGCATCCGCGCCGCCCTCACCGGTCACCTCGTCCTCACCACCCTCCACACCAACGACTGCCCCTCCACCATCGCCCGCCTCCTCGACATGGGCATCCCCTCCTTCCTCGTCTCCTCCTCCCTCCTCCTCATCGTCGCCCAGCGCCTCGCCCGCCGCGTCTGCAAGGACTGCCGCGAACCCTACAAGGCCGACGAGGACAGCCTCGTCCCCTACGGCCACCTCCCCCAGGGCCTCGGCTCCTGCACCTTCTACCGCGGCAAGGGCTGCCCCGTCTGCCACTTCACCGGCATGCGCGGGCGCGTCGCCATCTACGAGGTCATGCCCGTCTCCCCCGAGATCCGCGACCTCATCCTCCGCAACGCCTCCATCTCGGAGATCCGCGACGTCGCCGAAAGCCAGGGCATGAGGACCCTCCGTCAGAGCGGTCTCCTCAAGGTCATCCAGGGCCTCACCACCGTCGAAGAGATCCTGCGCGTCACCCTCGCCTAGGTCGCGCGCCGCGCGCGCCCGCCCACGCCAGCACCACGCAGGCCCCCTGCGTCAGAAGCAGCCCCCCGATCCAGAGCACCGACGCCGCGCCCGTCCGGAAGTGACCCGCCAGGAGTACACGGCCGTGCTCGAAGAGCGCGCCCGCGAGCCAGATCAGACCGATCCAGACGGTGAGGCGGAAGCCCGCGGGCCGCCCGCGGCCGACGAGGACCAGCCCGAGGCACTGGCCGGCGAGGTAGCCGCCGAGGAGGAACGCCCCGACGCCCGTCGAGAGGCCGACCCGCTGGGCGATCCCCTCGCCAAAGTCCTCGACCGCGTGCGCCAGGATGAACGGCAGGCTCGCGAGCGAGGCCGCGATCGTCCAGCGTCGGAGCCACTCGACGGGCGCCACGCGGACGTGTCGGGCTAGGGGGCGACGAAGATCGACTTCGGGATCATGCAGTGGACGCCCTTGCGGATGTCCACGACCTGGCTGACCCGGCAGTCGGCGACCATGGAGGCGAGAGAGTAGGCCTCGGCCCGGGAGAGCGGAACCCGCGTTTGGCTCGCCAAGAAGTCGACGGCCTCGCGGACGGCGTTCTCCATCGCGCGGTTCAGGTCCTCGTCGACGCCGATCAGGATCCAGTGGCTCGACGTCTCGATTCGCGGCCACTTGAGCGTCATGTCCTTCCGCACGATCAGCTGCAACACGATTTGGCGATACGCGCACTCGAGCGCGGTCAGGTTGACCTCGCCGTTGCCTTGGCGGCAGTGGGCGTCGCCCACCCACACGAGCCCGCCGTCGAGGAAGACCGGGACGAAGATCGTCGAGCCCTCGCGGAGCTCGTTGACGTCGAGGTTGGAGCCGTTCTTCCAGGGACGGAGCGTCGACACCGGCGCCAACGGGTCGGCGGAGCCACCCTTGCGCGGCGACGGGTCGTTGGGGTCGATGCCGACGGCGACGATCCCCGGGAACGGTTGCAGGTCGAGCACGATCCCGGGTTTGAACTCCGCACGGCGGTGCTCGAGGTCCAACCGGAAGAACCGGGAGAACCCCTCGGGGAACTCGCGCGCGAGGACGCCGATCGTGGGGAACTCCTTGCCCGGCAGGTTGAAGTTGAAGGCGTCGGGTTTGGGATCGATCTTGAGGATCCGGATCTCCAGGACGTTGCCGGGCGCGGCACCGCGCACGTAGATCGGGCCCGTCACCGAGTGCGGTCCGCCGCCCGGGTTGGCCTTCCGGAGGGCGACGATCTCGTCCATCGTGACCCCGGGCCGAATCTTGTCGAGCGAGTGCAGCATAGTCTCCACGGCCACGGTGTCCCCGGAGTCGACCCTGAGCTTGGGCGGCTCCCTCGGGTCGAGCCAGCCCCACTGGGTGGTCTCGCGAGTCGCGGGTAGACTGTGAGACGCGGCCACTGCCGGGCCGGCGAGGAGAAGGAGCAGCAGGGCGCCCGGAGCGAGGGCCCGTCTCATGCGCCGGCGCCGAGCACGACGTCGAACCGCCCGACGAAGACCTCCCTTCCCATGATCTCCTCCCGGCCGAGCCCGATGACGCGGTGCGGGTCGCCGGACTTGCACGCCTCACCGCAGGCGTCGTGTGGGCCGAGATACGGATCGCCCCGGAAGTAGAGCTGGGTCACCAGCGGCGGGTGCGCCGGGTGGCTCACGAGGAAGTGGAGGTGCGCCGGTCGCATGCCGGCGCCGAGCCGGTAGTTTCCGGGTCGAATCGTCGTCAGCTCCCAGCTCCCCGTCGAGTCCGTCCGGAGGCGGCCCCGCAGCCGGTATTGCTCCGTCGCGCCGTGGTAGCTGCCGCTCGCGTCCGCCTGCCAGACGTCCAGGAGCGTGCCGGCCAGCGGCGTCCGGCAGTCGGGGTGGAGAACCCGTCCGCGGACGACCAGCCGGTCGCCCGGTTCATCCGGCACGGCGAGCGCGATCCGGGCCGGCGCGCCTGGCAGGTAGAAGGGCCCTTGGGTGTCGGGCTCGGTCGGCCGGCACTCGGCGGCCGACCGGGCAAGCCCGGGACGGGTCACGACCGACGCCGTCGCGAGCAAGCCGAGACGGAGTGCCGCGCGACGGTTCATCAACGCCATCATTGCCACGTCCTCCTCGTCGTTCCGCGAGTCGGTCGCCGCCCTCGCGCGACGCGCCACGCGATCATTCCCGCGCCGAGCGTCCCCCCCAAATCCCTCCAACGCGCGCGCGGAACCCGCGGCCGCCGGACCTCGTTTGCCGGCATCAGGCGCAGCGGGGATTGCCGGTCTCCCGGGGCGGGACCGTCATCTCCTCGCGCGGGATCGCCGTGGGCGGGCCGATGTAAGGGAAGTCAGGCCAGTAGCGGATCGCCGCCGGGATCCGCTCGGGCTCCATGACCTCCGCCACGTTGCCCCCCGTCAGCATCTGGTGGTCGCACGGGCGCATTTCCACCTGGCCCCAGGCGGTCCTGAACCTCGCCCCCTCCCACGCACGGATCAGCGCCTCCGTGTCGAGGCTCCCCGCCTTCGTGATGATGTCGGCGATCCAGGGAATCGCGTAGGCGGCGCGGCCGATGCTGAGGTCCGGGTAGCGGTAGCTGAGCGGCGCGTCCGGGTAGAAGGCGCGCCACGCCCGAAGGAACTCCCGGTTCTCGGGGGTCTCGATGGTCATCAAGTAGGCGTCAGCCGTCACATGCCCGACCGCCGCCTTGCCGACCGCCTGGAGGTTCGTGGGATCGTTCAGGAAGTAGTTCCCGAGCTTGACCCTCCAGCCGAGGTCCGCACCCTGCTGCAGGAGAAGCCTGAGATCCTGGCCCCAGTCACCCGTGATCACGACCTCCGCCCCCGATGCCATGATCTTCGTGACATAGGGGCCGAAATCCTGCACCTTCTGGAGTGGGTGGTACTCCTCGCCCACGATCTGCTGGTCCGGCGCCTTGATGCGGCTGAACTTCTTCTTGAAGCCCTCGGCGGCGGCGTGGCCAAAGTTATAGTCCTGATTCAGCAGGTAGAACTTCGTGTACCGTTCCCGCGCCAGCCGGGCGAAGTACACGGCGAGCTCGGCCGAGTGCATGTCGGTATTGAGGCAGCAGCGGAAGGTCGTCGGGAAGAACTCCGCCCCGGTCAGTTCGGCGGCCTCGGTGCCGTAGGACACGAAGAGCCTCTTGTGCTGGCTCGCAAGCTGGGACACCGCCTTGGCGATGTTCGAGCCGGTGCCCATTGCGAGCAGGTCGACCTTTTCGGCGAGGAGGAGATCGTTAGCCCGCCGCGTCGCCACGTCCGGTTTGAGCTCGCTGTCCGCGACGATGATCTCGAGCTTCCGGCCAAGGACGCCGCCGCTCCGGTTGACTCGCTCGACCCCGAAGCGGACGCCGGCGATGTAGGTGTCGCCAACCCACTTCACGGGCCCGCTCTGGGGCTCGAGGATCCCGATCTTGATCGGCCCCGTCTGGGCCCAGCCCGGCCGCGTGGTGATGCACGGCGCGGCCGCGGCAACTCCCACTGCGGCGGCGCCCTTGACAAACTCCCGGCGGCTCTGAAGTCGCATGCGCGCTCTCTTCCGCGACCCGTGAGTGGGAGCAGGCCGGCGGGGGCCCCGCTCCCGTCGACGTGCACCGACTCTGGGTCAGCCTCTCCCGCTTGTCAAGGGCGCGCGCCGGCGATATGGCGGGCCGGCTCCGCCTTGACCCACCCCGTCCGTCGGCGCTAAGGTCTGACTGCCCGGCAGGGCCGTCCCGAGGGTCTGCGGGCCCGACACGAGAAAGCGAGCGGACGATGGAACTGATAGGCCGGATGCTCGACGGCTCGCTCCCCTACGACGTCCAAGCCGTTCTGCGCCCGTCGGCGGGGCCGGCGGTGGGGCAGGGCGAGAAGATCGAGCGGCTCCTGGAGGTGCCGATCTTCGAGGGGTGCTCGCGGCGGCAGCTGCGGGCGGTCGCGCGCATCGCCGGCGTGTTCAGCGCGCCTGCCGGCGCCGTCCTCACCCGCACCGGGGACATCGGCCGCGAGTTCTTTCTGATCTTGGACGGCACCGCGCGGGCGGAGGTGTCGCCCAGAAAGCGCGTGCGCCTGGGGCCGGGTGACTTCTTCGGCGAGATGAGCCTCCTCGACGGCCAGCCGCGCTCGGCAACCGTCGTCGCCGAGACGCCGCTCCGCCTGCTCGTGATCAACAGCCGGAACTTCCACTACGTGCTCGCCGAGGTGCCGGAGCTGACCCGGGCGCTCCTGGCGACGCTCTCGCGTCGCGTCCGGCAGGCCGAGAAGTCGCTGAACGCGTGACGGGGAGGGTAGGATGGCGCACACACGCGTCGGGCTCATCCCGACCCGGCAGGTCGCGGGCTAGCGGGCGCTGCCGATCCGTCGCCGGATGCGCGTGTCGTCCTCGAGGCGGACATCGAACCCGTCGCCCCGGTGCGAAACCGCCCGCCAGGCGACCGCTCTTCAAGCGCTCCGGGCGCGGGGCGCAGCCGACTCCCGCGGGCCCATCACGCCCGCCCCCGGTCAGGCCGCGGCGGCCCGGGTAGGTGCTCGGACGGAGGCTCCGCGATCAGCCGAAGAAGCTGATGGCAGCGCGGACAGTCGAGCGTCCGGGAATCCTCGAACCGACCTCCGGCCTCGAACTCCTGCTCGGTGCCGCAGCGCGGACACGTCCCGCTCACCCCGACGAGCCTCCGGTCCTCGCGGAGACGGAGACCCGCGACGACCACCCCGGCGACGGTGAAGGCTGGGACCAGCACGAAGTGAGCGACCGGAACGAACACCGATACCAGCGCCAGCGCCCAGCAGGCGCCAAGGGCGGCCAGGGCGCGGGCGGCCCGGCGGCCGGTACCCTGAATGACGACGACGGCCCTGGCGCGCGTGGGCGACGTCCCGAACGCCGTGAGTGACGCGGAGACCTCGACGACATCACACCCCGCGCGAGCCTCTCCCGTCTGCGTCCCGGTTCCCCGTGCCGTTTCGTCCGCCCGGTTCTCGTCCATACACTTCCACGGACGGACGCACCCTCGCCCACGACGGGCGAGCTTAACCGAGGCCGCCTACGCGCACCGGCCGCCGTCCACCAGCACGCACGAGCCCGTGATCATCGCCGCGTCGTCGGAGGCGAGAAAGACCGCGGTCCGCGCGAGGTCCTCGGGCTGGTTGAGGCGCCCGAGGGGAACGGTGGCGATATAGCGACTCCGGCCCTCCGCGTCCACGGCAGGCTTCGCCATGAAGGTCGCCAGCATCGGGGTCTCGGTGGCAACGGGCGCGATTGCCACGACGCGGACGCCGTGCGGCGCCGCCTCGAGGGCCAGACTCTTCGTCAGCGTCACCACGGCGCCCTTCGAGGCGGCATACGTCTGCCCTCCCCGCCGCGGCCGCGTCGCCGCCGTCGAGGCCGTGATCAGGAAGACGCCCCGCCGCTGACGCTTCATGACCGGGAGCGCGTACTTTGCTCCGAGCCAGACGCCCTTGACGTTGACGGCCATGATCCGGTCGAAGACGGTCTCATCGACATCCTCGATGTCCGTCGGCCACTGGGGCACGCCTGCATTGGCGAGGAACACGTCGAGCTGCCCCCACATGGCGACCGCGCGCTCGACCAGCGTCTGGTTGTCGGCCGCGCGCGCGACGTCCGCGCGGGCGGCCGCCGCCTGGCCTCCCTGTCGCTCGATCTGCTCCGCGGTCGTCTTGGCGCCCGCCTCGTCGATGTCGGCCACCAGGACGCGCGCCCCCTCCCGGGCGAACGCGAGTGCCGACGCGGCGCCGATCCCCGATCCCCCTCCAGTCACTATCGCCACCCGATCCATGAGCTTCATCTGGGCCTCCCTAGTGCGCGCCATTATCCCCATCCCCACGGGTCCGCGCCACCCGGCGGGCGTGTCCCGACGACCCTTCGCTAGCCCGCGCCGACCCGGACGGGCGGGAGATCGCCGCGCCGGCCGTGGCCGGCACGACGATTTGCGCTCGAGCCTTGCGCGGCGTCCGTACTCTTGCCTCGGGCGCATCCCGGCCCTGCCCGCAGTGTCGGTCGTTGGGTGAGGGGGACGTCGCGCGGCACCCGCGTCCGAACCGCCCCCACACGCCTGCACCACCGTCGCCGCCAGCTGACCTCCCCTTCACCGGGTTCCCATGCGCGGATCCAGGGCGTCGCGAAGCCCATCGCCGAAGAGGTTGAAGCCGAGAACCGCCAGGAAGATCGCCAGCCCCGGGTACGTGGTCAGGGCGGGCGTGCGGAAGATGTACTGGCGGCCCTCGCCGAGCATCGTGCCCCATTCGGGGGTCGGCGGCTGGACGCCGAGGCCGAGGAAACCGAGGCCGGCCGCGACGAGGATCGCGGAGCCCAGGTTGAGCGTGGCCTGGACGATGACGGGCGCGATCGCGTTGGGCAGGACGTGGCAGAAGATGATGGTGCGCTGCCGCTGGCCAATCGCCGCCGCGGCCTCGACGTAGGTCTGCTGGCGAATCGAGAGCACGGAGCCGCGGACGAGCCGGATGAAGGAGGGGATCGCGCCGACCCCGACCGCGATCACGACGTTTTGGAGCCCCACGCCCAGCACCGAGACCAGCGAGAGCGCCAGCAGGAAGCCAGGGAAGGACAAGAGGACGTCGGCGAACCGCTGGATGATCAGGTCCGTCACCCCGCCGCGGAACCCAGAGATCGCGCCGAGCGGAACGCCGACGGCGAGCCCGAGGCCGACGGCCAGGAAACCGATCAGGAGCGAGAGCCGCCCCCCGTAGAGGAGTCGCGCCAGCAGGTCGCGTCCGAGGTGGTCGGTGCCGAGCGGGTGCAGCCGGGAGGCCGGCGCGAGCGCCCGACCGAGGTCCTGGCCCTCGGGATCCTCTGGGGTAAGCGCCGGCGCGGCCAGCGCCAGACCGGAGAGCGCCAGGAGCAGCAGGAGGCCGGCGGTAGCGGCCCGGTGGCGCCGGAAGCGTCGCCAGCTCCGGAGTCCGTAGGGCCAGCGCGGCCGGTGCCGGGCCCCAGACCGCTCAGCCGTAATGGATACGCGGATCGACATACGCGTAGAGGAGGTCGACGAGCAGGTTCGTCAGGGTGAACAGCGCCGAGAAGGTCAGCACGATGCCCTGCACCACCGGGTAGTCGCGAGCGAAGATCGAGTCGATCAGGAGCAGCCCAAGCCCCGGCCAGCCGAACACCGATTCGGTGAGGACCGCCCCGCCGAGCAGGGCGCCGAACTGGAGCCCGACGGCGGTGATGATCGGGACGAGCGCGTTGCCGAGGGCGTGACGCCAGAGGACCGCCCGCTCGGCGAGGCCCTTGGCCCGCGCCGTGCGTACGTAGTCCTGCCCGAGCACCTCGAGTACGCTCGACCGCGTCATGCGCGCGATGAGGGCCATCGAGAAGGCGCCCAGAGTGAGGGCGGGCAGCACGATGCTGGCGGGCTCCTCGGCGCCGGCGGCGGGCAGCCAGTTGAGGTCGATGGCAAAGACGATGATCAGGACGAGGCCGAGCCAGTAGACGGGCATCGAGACGCCGGAGAGCGTCACCACCGACAGCAGGTAGTCGACGATGGAGTACGGACAGGCCGCGGCGGCCACGCCGGCGGCGATACCGATGGCGGTCGCGATGGCCGAGCTCACGACGGCCAGCTCGACCGTTCTCGGCAGCCGTCCGAGCACCTCCCGCGTGACCGGCTCCGACGTGCGCGCGGAAACGCCGAGGTTCCCCCGCGCGAGCCGGAGGAGGAAGCTGCCGTACTGCACCGGGAGTGACCGGTCCAGCTCGAGCTGGCTCCGGAGGCGGCCCACTTCTTCCTCGCTCGCGAGAACGCCGGCGATGACGCGGGCGGGGTCGCCCGGGAGCACGCGGACCATCAAGAACACGATGAGCGAGACGCCGAGCAGCGTGACGACGGCGGCGGCAAGTCGCTCGGCCAGGTATCGCCGGAGCGTCGTCATCGACCGGCCGCACCGGGATCCCGGCGCTGCCGGCGCGCGCCGCTGTCCCGCTCCGCGTCACCTAGCGAGCCGGACGCGCGTGGACCGCGGCGAACTTCTCGTTCGGGAGGGATCCCACGTCCGTCACCTTCGCAGAGTAGACGATCGGGAAACGCTGTACCCAGAGAAAGACCCATGGGGCGTCCTCCCACACCTGCTTCGACGCCTCGCAGTAGAGGCTCCGCCGCCGGTCGGGGCTGAGCTCTTGCTCGGCGGCGAGGATCAGCCTGTCCACCTCCGGGTTCGCGTAGAAGCTCGTCGCGAGGCCGCCCGGAGGGGCGTACGTCGAGAGGAACTGGAGGGCCTGCTGGGAGGCGTCGAGGAAGGGGGGCGCCCAGCCGAGAAAATGGAGCTGGGTGGTGTTCCGCTCGGCCGGGGTCGAGATGGTCGCGACGTACGACGGCCAGTCCATCGTTTGAAGTTCGACCACGAGCCCGACCTCGCGGAGGTAGCCGGCGATCGCCTGCGCGGCCTCCTTGTCCTGGACGTAGCGCCCGGTGGGGTGGAGGAGCTGGAGCCTCGTCCCCGGCGTGATCCCCGCCTGCGCGAGGAGCGTCTTCGCCCTCGTCGGATCGTGCGCGTAGGCCCCGGTCCGGCAGTACCCGAACAGCGTCGAGGCCATCGGGGCGTCCATGGGGTCGGCGGCGCCGAAGAGGACGTTCTTCACGATCGCCGCCTTGTCCACCGCGTAGTTGAGCGCCTGCCGCACGCGCCGGTCGGAGAGCAGCGGCTTCCGGGTGTTGATCGCGACGAAGATCGTCCGGTCGCTCGGCGCGAGCAGGACCTTGAGCGCCGGGTTCCGCTGAAGCGCGGGCACGTCGGCGAGCGGCGGCAGGATGATCAGATCCACCTGGCCCGCGAGGAGCAGGCTCTCGCGGGTCGCTGCCTCGGGAACGATGCGAACGACGACCGACTCGTACGACGTCGGCCGGCCCCAGTACGCGGGATACCGCGCGAAGGTGAGGCTCTCGCCCTTCCGCCGCTCCGCGAGCGTGTACGGACCGGTTCCCACGATGTGAACGTAGTTCTTGTAGTCGTTGCCGGGTGCGACGGCCGACGCCGGCGACAGCAGTCCCGACGTCGTCGAGGAGAGGGCGCCGAGGAAGGCCGCGTACGGGTGCTTGAGCGTGATCCGGACCGTCAGCGGGTCGACGACGTCCGTCTTCTCGATCGGGTAGGCAGCGCGGATCGGGACCCGCACAGCGGGATCGATCAGCCGGTCGAAGTTCCACTTGACCGCCTTCGCGTCGAACGGGGAGCCGTCGTGGAAGCGCACCCCGGGGTGCAGCTTGAACGTGTATTGGCGGCCGTCGGCCGAGACCGTCCAGCCCTCCGCGAGCAGGGGCAGGATCCGGCCGGCCTCGTCGATCGTGGTCAGCGTCTCCACCGTGTAGTCCACGAGGTTGCCGACGGTGGTGGTCGTCGTCTGCACGGGATCCATCGTGTCGGGGTCGATACCGACGGCGATCCGGAAGGTGGCGGCCCGTGCCGGTCCGGCGCCGAGTGCGACGCCGACGAGCAGGCCGGCCGCGACCGCGCCGGGCCCGCGTCCCCACCGATGTTGTCGCCTCGTCACGGCCGTGCGAGCCTCCCGCCCCCGCCCGCCCGGGCGAGAGCCCGCTATGCTTATCGCAGGGGCGGATGGCGCTGTCAACGCCCGCGCCGCCGGCGCTATGATGGAGCCAACGATGGCCGTGGAGTGCACGCGGTGCCGCCAGGAAAATCCCGAGACGGCGCGCTTCTGCTCGCGCTGCCACACTCCGCTTCGCTTCACCTGCCCCGCCTGCGGCCAGGCGCAGAGCCACGGCGGCACCTGCGACGCGTGCGGCGTGGATTTTCTCAAGTACGGGCTGGTCCACCTCGGCCGGATGCAGGTCGAGGCGGCTCGCGAGCGCGCGCGCGAGCAGCACCGCCACGAGCTGTTCCGGCAGCTCGCGCTCGTGCCCCTGACCGGCGGCCTCTCGCTCTTCAAGTACTTGCGCAACCGTCTGCGCGACCGGTGACCCGGTGACGGCCGGGCGCCCCGGCGCTCAGGGGGGAGGCATGCACTCCCACCAAGACACGATCCGAGACCAGTTCACCAAGCAGGCGATCCCCTTCTCGAACGCGCCCGGCGTTCGAGACGAGGAGGCGCTGCGGCTCCTGGTGGACTTCACGGGCGCCGGACCCGACGACACCGTGCTCGACGTGGCCTGCGGCCCTGGCCTGGTCGTGTGCGCCTTCGCGCGGGTCGTCCGCCACGTGACCGGAATCGACCTCACGCCGGCCATGATCGAGCGCGCACAGGGAGTCCAGCGGGAGAGCGGTCTCCGCAACGTGACGTTCGAGGTTGGGGACGTCCGCGCCCTCCCCTACCCCGACGCCTCGTTCACGATCGTCGCCTCGCGGTTCGCGTTCCATCACATCCCGGAGCCGGCGGGGGTCCTCGCCGAGATGAAGCGTGTCTGCGCGCCGGGGGGCAAGGTCGTCGTGACCGACGTCGAGGCCTCGCCCGACCCGGCGAAGGCGGCCGCCTTCAACCGCATGGAGAGGCTCCGCGACCCCTCCCACGTGCGCGCGCTGCCGCTGGCCGAGCTGCTCGCGCTGTTCTCGGCGGTCGGGCTCCCCACACCGCGGACGACGGCCTACGACCTCCGGAGCGAGCTGGAGGGGCTACTCGGGCGCTCGTTCCCCGAACCGGGCAACGACGTGAAGGTCCGCCAGGCGATCATCGACTCCGTGGTCGACGACGCGCTCGGCATCGGCGCGCATCGTCGGGGTGCCGAGGTCCACGTCGCCTATCCGGTCCGGATCCTGGTGGCGGAGCGATAGCCGCCTCCCCGGCCTCAGCGTCCGCCCTTTTCGACCGACGTCGCCCGGAGGGTCTTGCCCTCGGCGGCGAACGTGACGCTGACCGCGTCATTCGGCGCGATGCCGCGGAGGAGATCCGGCCGCGCCACGAACGTCAGCGCGCCGCCCGTCTCGGCGTCCCTCAAGGTCAGCGTGCTCCGGGCGCGGTCGACGGCGGTCACGACCCCGACGTGAGTGTTGGGGCCGGCCGAGTCGCAGGCCAGCGCGGGCGCCGCGAGCAAGTGCGGCCCCAGCGAGAGGGCAAGAACGAGGGCGGAGAGACGCGTCATCGTCGCACTCCTTCCGGGTTTGTGGTCGTCTCAGACATGATCCGCCTCGGGCGCCGGCGTGGCAACCCGCCGCCCGTCGCGGATCACGTGTCGTGCCCGGAACCGGCGGGACGCCCGGACCGTGTTGCCGGCGCCGTCGATGTACGCGAACTGGCCCTCTTCGAGGTCGAGCACGACCGCGTCGCCCGCCATTCCGGGCGCCAGCGACCCGAGCTCGGCCGATTTCCCGAGCGCGGCGGCCGGGCGGCTCGTGACCGACGCGACCACCTCCTCGAGCCCGAGACCGAGGGCGAGGAACTTGGACATCAGCCCGCGGAGGTGGTAGACGATGCGCCCGGGTGGCGGCTTGTGCAGGTCCGTGCTGAGGGTCGTCGGGCGCAGACCCTCCGCGAGCGCCCGCTCGGCGACCTTCACGTCGCAGTGCACGGAGGCGTGGCCGACGTCGAGCACGACTCCCCGTTCGGCGGCCGCGCGGACCTCGGGACGAACGCGGCCGTCCGGGCCGAGGATCCGCTCGGCGTTGCCGTTGAAGATATGGGTGGCGATGTCCCCCGGCCGCAGGTGCTCAAAGATTTCTGGAAGCGGGATCGGCGTGTCGGAGACATGCACCATCAGCCCGACACGGGCCTGGTCGGCCGCCTGGCGGGCGCGCCGGAGCGCCTCGCGCGCGTTGGCTTGATCCCCCTTGCCGGTCCCGCCGTGCGCGATCCGGACCTTGACTCCCAGGATCAGGTCACGGTTCTCCCCGATCACTCGCACTGCCTCCTCCACTTGGGCGAACCTGATGTCGCCGAGCTCGGGGACCACGCGCACGGTCGCGAGTCCCGTCGCGCTAATGTGCAGGAACGCGTAGACTCGCGTCCGGTAGGTCGGGATCACGTAGTCGCGGAGGCCAGCGAAGGTCATCCACCCGGCGCTCCCGGCATCCACCACCGTCGTGACGCCGTTGACGAGCGCCGCCCGGTCGGCGTGCATCCCGATCGGGAGCGCGCCGTCGTAGACGTGCGCGTGGAGATCGATCAAGCCCGGCGTGACCAGGGCGCCGGCCGCGTCGACCACCTCGCCGGCGTCAGCGCTCGCGAGGGTCTCCGCGACGGCGGCGACCCGCCCGCCCTGGAGGGCGACATCGCGCCGGGCCGACAGGCCCTGGGCAGGGTCGATCAGGGTTCCCCCGCGGATCAAGAGGTCCCAGCGTGGAGGCATCGGCGCCTCGCGGCTTCAGGCCGACGGGGGGGCCGAGCGCGCGATCGTCCACTCGAGCGCGTCCGCGGCGCGGGCGTCGTTCGGCCGCCCGCGCTTCCGGAGCTCGGCGATCACGCGCCGCCGCGTCTCGACGGGCCGGTTCTGGCCGAGCTTGAACTTCACGCGGCGCCGGAGGACCTGGAGCCCGAGCGCGGCGAGCCGGGCGAGGTGGCCTGCGTAGAGCGGGTCGCCGACCGCGAGCGACCGGAAGCCGCCCTCCTGCTGGTGTTTGGCCAGGAGGCGGAGCTGCTGGGCGGCGACCGCCTCCGGCTCCTCGCTGACCGAGCCCAGACACTCGAAGATCACGGTCCGGTGGTACGCCGTCGCCGCACCGGCATACTCGGGGTGCACCCAGTAGGAGGGGATCACGGCGAGCACCTCGTCGACCTCGAAGACGCAGCGCGGCCGCGCCCGGAGGTCGGCGGCCTGCTCGTCCTCCCGCACGATATGGAGCTCGATGAGGTTTCCGCTCACGATGAACGGGTAGAGGCCGACGTGGGGCGTGCCGTCCTCGCCGACCGTCACCAGACGCCCCAGCTCCTGCGAGCGGACGAAGCGGTCGACCTCATCGGCGGGGACGTCGGCATAGTAGCCGTGAAAGATCATGCGCGCTCCTCCGGCGCGGGCCAGGGGTCCGCGCACGCTGGGGCAGTGTAATACAGGTCCAGCCCGGGATGCCGCGGGCGTGTCGAGGGCCTCCGACCCCACGGCCGACCGGGCGCCGGGCCTGCCAGAACCCGGGAGGCCGCCACGAGACTGGCGCGCAGGCCGCGCCGCCGGCATCCCCGGGGCGGTCCTGGCCGTCCTAATCTCCGGCTCACGCGGAGCCGTGGGGCCAACATGCGCTACTTCGAAGACTTCAAGCCGGGTGAGGTGATCGAGCTCGGCAGCCGCACGATCACCAAGGAGGCGATCGTCGCGTTCGCCACCGAGTTCGACCCGCAGGCGTTTCACGTCGACGAGGAGGCCGCCAAGCGCACCATCTACGGCGGGCTGCTGGCGAGCGGGTGGCACACGGGTTCACTCCTGATGCGCTTGCTCTACGAGGGGCTCCTGAAGGGCACGGTGAGCCTGGGCTCGCCCGGGATCGACGAGCTACGCTGGCTCCGGCCGGTCCGTCCCGGAGACACCCTCTCCGCACGGATGACGGTGACCGAGAGCATTCCGTCGCGCAGCAAGCCCGACCGCGGCATCATTCGCTCGGTGCTCGAGATGCGCAACCAGCACGGCGAGGTCGTCCTGACGCTCAGAGGCATGAGCCTGCTCGGCCGCCGGCCCGCGGCCACGGGCGGGCCCGGTTAGGCTCGAGCCGCCGGCCGCGTGGCCCTTGCGAGCGGGCGGAGGTCCTCGATCACCCTCGAGACGCGGCCACCGCCGGGACGACGTGGGTTGGTGGGCGCTCGACGGCTTGTCGGAGCCTTGGACGGAGCTCGCAGAGTCGGGCGCCAGTCCGGACGTCGAGCCACACGCGCCGCGAACCGCGGTCGACGCCGTACCCGACTCGAAGAGCTCGATCGGCATCAGGCCGAACTCCCGGCCGATGGGGAAGAGCTTCGTCCGGCTGTGCTCCGAGCCGCGCCTCGGTCGGCATGAGCCCCGGGGACGAACGGCCCGATCGCGGGCGGGAACCGCAAGAGTCAGGGCCGGCCCGAGCCGCGGCGCCTACGCCACGAGCTTCGCGATCGCGAAGGCCGCGGCCGCGGCCAGCCCGCCGACCAGCGCGGTCTGCCAGGCGCTCCGGAACGGCGCCTTGACGGTGAACATCCCCTTGACGTACCCGAACACGAGCAGCGCGAGCAGGGTCAGCAGGACCGACCACGCGAGGGCCGTCCCCGCGCGCGCGACGACCATGTACGGCGCGAGCGGCACGAGGCCGCCCGCCACGTAGGACAACGCGATCGTCAGCGCGCTCGTCCGCGCGCGCCGCGGATCCGGTTTCTCGAGCCCCAGCTCGAACTTCATCATAAAGTCGACCCAGCGCCGGCGGTTCGACCGGATGGCCTGGGCCACGCTCGCCACCGTGGCCTCGGGCAACCCGTAGGAGCGGAAAATACGGGCGACCTCTTCCGTCTCCTCCTCGGGCATCTCGATCGTCTCGCGCGCCTCGCGCGCGCGCTCTGCTTCGTAGTGCTCGGCGTCCGTCCGCGCGGCGAGGTACCCCCCCAGGCCCATCGCGATGGACCCGGCCGCGATCTCGGCGAGTCCGGCGGTGATGACGACGCCACTCGACTGGGCAGCCCCGGAGAGCCCGGCCGCGAGCGCAAAGGGGACCGTTAGCCCGTCGGACATGCCGATGACGATGTCGCGGATCGTCTCCGAGGCCGAGAAGTGTCGCTCGACGTGCGGCGTCTGTGGCATCGTCCGAGCCTCCTTCAGTCTAACCGGGCACCGATCTCCGGTCGGCCTCGGTCGCCGGCAGCGCGGCGCGCCCCATCGGCCGACGCCCCCGCGGCCGGACTGGCGTGCTCCGGCCTCCGGCCGGGCCGCCGTCGATCACGGGTCACCGCCGGTGACGAAGCTCGGCGCGTCGTCGGCGAGGAGCGGCCCCGGATCGGCGAACACCTCCACGGCGCACCGGCCGATGCCTGTGACGACCGCGGCCTTACCGTCCCACCTTCCCACTCCCCCTCCCTTCCAACTCGGCGATCCTGCGAAGCTGGCGTGACTCTAGGTGGCGACGGGGCCCGGTGTCAACCGACCGACCGGGGGGGCGTCACCGGCGAGGGCGTCAGCACGGCTCTCAGGAACCGCGAAGCTCCTGTGGACGCCGGCCCGGGCCCGGTCCTCGAACTCGGACCCGCGATGTCGTGGGGGCAGGCCCTCTCCGGCTGGCGCCTCGAGGGACCCAGGGAAAGCGGCGCCGGCCGCGGGCGGGGGAGGGCGGTCGACACGCGCGCGATCCCGCCGCCACGTCGTCGCCGGTGCCGACGGCTCCGTCGGGCCGATCTTCGGCAGGGGCGTCCAGGGAACGATTCGCGCGGCGGGGCGTTGCCATAGGGTAGAGAGGGCTGCCTCGCGGACGCGAAGGCGGCGCAAGACGGGCTTATCATGGCAGGCGGATGGGGAGCCGGTAAGTGTCGCACTCGGAGGCGGGGCTCGGGCGGGACGCCCTGGCGTACGCCGATACCTTGCACAACCTCGCCCGGTATCTCACCCGAAGCGAGACGGACGCCGAGGACCTCGTCCAGGAGACCTATGTGCGCGCCCTCGCCGCAGCAGGCCAGTTCACGCCGGGCACCAACCTCAAAGCGTGGCTCTTCCGAATCCTCCGCAACACGTTCATCAGCCAGTACCGCCGCCAGCGCAACAACCCGACCGTCGGCGGCCTCGACACCGTCGATTCGGGGGCGCTCGGCCCCGCTGAGGAGAACTGGCTCCTGGGGGACATCGAGCTGGACCGGCTCCGGAAGGTCGTCGCCGGGGACATCGAGCGCGCGCTGATGAGCCTCTCCGAGGACGCCCGGACGGTGATTCTGCTCGACCTCGAGGGCCTGACCGAAACCGAGGTGGCCGAGGTCGTCAGCTGCCCCGTGGGCACGGTGAAGTCGCGCCTGGCGCGCGCCCGGGCCGCGCTCCGCCAGGAGCTTCGCGACTATGCCAGGTAACGCCGCGATGGACTGCCAGGACGTTCGCCTCCACCTCCTCGACTACCAGCGGGGGTCGCTCGACCCGGCGCGCCAGCAGGACGTCCGCACGCACCTCGGCGGCTGCGCCGCCTGCACCCGCGTCGAGGCGGTCGAGCAGACGCTGACCGAGCTGCTCGAGCGGCGGCTGCCGGTGCATCCGGCCTCCCTGGCGCTGAAGCGCCGCCTCGCCGCCGCCTGGCCGGCGCCCGTCAGAACTCCCCGCCCCTGGCGGCGCGGTCTGTGGGGATGGCAGCTCGCGCCCGGGCTCGCGGTCGCCGCGGCCCTCCTGGTCGCCCTCCCGCTCCTCTACTACGAGCGGGCGACGGTCGGGCGGGCCGACGGCACGGCGGGCATGGTCACCGAGGCCCTGAACGACCACCTGCGGCTCCTCCAGAGCGAGCGCCCGCTCGAGGTGGAGAGCGGCGGGATCCACCGGGTCAAGCCGTGGTTCGAGGGGCGTCTCGACTTCGCGCCGGTCGTCCCGTTCGCGGGCGACCAGGAGTTCCCGTTGAAGGGCGGCGCCGTCGCGTACTTCCTCGACCGCAAGGCGGCAGCCCTCGTCTACGGCCGGCGGCTCCATTCGATCTCGCTCTTCGTGTTCCGCGCCGACGGGCTCGCGTGGCCGACTCGCGGCCTTCGCCCGATCGGACGGGCGACGGCGTCCGCGACGACCGTCCGGGGGTTCACCGTGGTGCTGTGGCGGAGCGGGGACCTCGGATACGCGCTCGTGTCGGACGTCGATCCGGCGGACCTCCTCGATCTGGCCGCGAGAATCGTCGGCGGATAGGCGCGACCGGGATCTCGCGTTTCCTTCACGAGAAGGGCGCCCGCGCGCCCCGATCCGGGGTTGCCGCCGCCCTCGAACAGGGCGGCCGCGGGACGGGAGGGCCCGCCACCCGCTGGTGCCGTAACGCTCCACGATCTCCTCGTTGAGCTCGACGCCGACCCCGGCTTGTCGGTCACGTGCACGTACCCCTCCGTGTCGATCGTCAGTGGCTCGGTCACGAGGGCGCTGAAGCTCTGCAAGGGCGCGACGGGCGGGTCGTGCGGGTACTCGAGGTACATGCCCTGCGGATGCGCCAGCACGTTGCCGCTGATGTCCCAGAGCGCGATGTCGATGAAGAAGGGTCCGCCGGCATTGGTCAGAACCTGGTGATCGTATTCGACGGCGAACGGATCCCGGCCGATCATGTACGGCGCGACGCTGCGCTCGATGTGCGAGACACAGGAATGACCGGCCGCGCAACCGATGATGCCCGCGTCGGTGAAGACCTTCACGAGCACGTTAGACCAGGTCCGCTGCAGGAGGCCCGGTCCCCATGCGGGCCGGAACCCCTCGCCCGGCGGCGGGACGTCCACTCGCACCGTTTCGATCCGCGCGATCTTCACCGATGCTCCCTCCCGGGGCCGTCTCCCGGGCGCCCTCGACCGACGGGCTACCCTGGGCGTCGGCGGGGCGGTCGGCAACCGGGGCGGTGGCGCCGGCTGCGGGCGGGTACAATTTCGGCGAGAGAGCCTGAGGAGGCGGGGGTCTCGACGGTGAGCCAGTCAGGGGATCTCGAGCGGGCGACGGAGCTCTGGCGAGAGGCGTACCGCCACCAGATGCAGGGCGATCTGGACCGCGCGATCGAGCTCTACCGGCGATCGATCACCGTCTGCCCGACGGCGGAGGCGCACACGTTCCTCGGCTGGACGCTGAGCTTCCGGGGGCTTCTGGACGAGGCCACCGCCGAGTGCCTCCGCGCCATCGAGGTCGACCCCGACTTCGGCAACCCCTACAACGACATCGGGGTCTACTTGATGCAGCAGGAGAAGCTCGACGAGGCGGTCCGCTGGCTCGAGAAGGCCAAGCAGGCCCGGCGCTACGAGCCGCGCCACTTCCCGTTCCTGAACCTGGGGCGAATCTACCTAAGGCAGGGCCGGGTGTGGGAGGCACTGCGCGAGTTCGAGGGCGCGGTGCGGATGGCGCCGACCGACATCCAGTCCCACCGGGCGCTCCATAGCCTCCGTGCGCGCCTGAACTGACGGGCGCCCGCCGCCTGATCCACCCGGCGCTCGTCCGCGCGCCCCGCGCCGCCTGGGGTAGAATCATCTGTCATGCCCTGGGACCCCCGGATCGAAGGCCTGCTGGACCGTTACCCGGTCCTGCGGGCCATCGGCGGAACGCCGCTCGTGCCGCTCGACATTTTCCGTCACGAGCTGCCCGGGGTCGAGGTGCTCGTCAAGCTGGAGTCGCTCAACCCCGGCGGCTCGCTCAAGGATCGGCCGGTGCTCAGGATGCTGCTCGGCGCCCTGGCCGACGGCCGCCTCGAGCCCGGCCGGACCATCCTCGACAGCTCCTCCGGTAACGCGGGAATCGCCTACGCGATGATCGGCCGGATCATCGGCCACCCCGTCGAGATCGTGGTCCCCGACAACGCCAGCTCCGAGCGCAAGAAGCGGATGCTGGCGCACGGCGCCCGGCTCGTCTACACGGACGCCCTCCAGGGCTACGACGAGGCGTTGCGCGAGGTGCACCGCCGGTACAAGGCCGACCCCGACCGCTACTTCTTCTGCGACCAGTACGGCAACGAGGACAACTGGCGCGCGCACTACGAGACGACGGCGGTGGAGATCCTGGAGCAGACAGGCGGCCGGCTCACCCACGTGGTCGCCGGCGTCGGCACCGGCGGCACCGTCACGGGCCTCGGCCGGCGGCTCAAGGAGCACGACCCGAAGGTCCGCATGGTCTGCGTCATCCCCGACGCCTTCCCCGGCGTCGAAGGCCTGAAGCCGCTCGGGCGCCCCGAGGACATCGTGCCCGCGATCCTCGACGAGCGCATGATCGACGAACGGATCCACGTCACGATCGACGACGCCTACCGGATGTGCGTGCGGCTCGCCCAGGCCGGATTCTTCGTGGGCCAGTCGTCGGGCGCCTACCTCGCCGGCGTAGAGCAGATCGCGCGCCGCGAGCGGCGCGGCCGGGTCGTGACGCTGTTCAACGACATCGGGGAGCGTTACTTCTCGACCCGTCTCTGGGACTGAGGCAGACAGGAGCGGCTCGCCGTGACGCGTCGACGGCCTCGCACCGCGGCGGTGC
The DNA here is from genome assembly GCA_003221455.1 of Candidatus Rokuibacteriota bacterium. Taxonomy (GTDB): domain Bacteria; phylum Methylomirabilota; class Methylomirabilia; order Rokubacteriales; family CSP1-6; genus AR9. The sequence continues at coordinate 44,235 of QHRX01000027.1, read as the reverse complement.
GGTGACGAGGAGGCGCGTGCGGGACCGACGGGCGGGTTCGGCGCAGACGCCGCGGGCTCCTCTCCTCGGCACCAGTCGACTCCGCCGGAGGCGTCACCGGGGCGACATGCTCGACATCCGGGACGGCACGTTTGATGGGACTTTCCCGTTCGCGCCCCGCTATCTCATGGTCAACGGGTTCGGGATGCACTTCGTCGACGAAGGGGAGGGCGATCCGATCCTCTTCGTCCACGGCGACCCGACCTGGAGCTATCTCTGGCGGCGCTTCATCCTCGCCCTGTCGGGGCGCCACCGGTGCGTCGTCCCCGACCAGATGGGCATGGGCAAGTCAGAGGTTCCGCAGGATGCGGGCCGTTACCGGCTCGTGCACCACGTCGCGAATCTCGAGAGCCTCCTGCTCCGACTCGACCTCCGCGACGTGACGCTCGTGCTCCATGACTGGGGCGGACCCGTCGGTCTCGGCGTCGCCATTCGCCATCGCGAGCGAATCCGCCGCCTCGTGCGAATGAACACCTGGGCGTTCGCGCCCTGGCCCGCCGGGCCACTGCCCCGTCTGCTCGAGATCATCCGCTCGCCCCGGGGCGAGCATTTCGTCCTGAAGAAGAACGGGTACGTGGAGGCGGCACTGCGGGCGGGCAGTGCTCGTCCAGAGACCCTTCCGCCCGCGGCCCTCGCGGCCTACCTGGCGCCCTTCCCCACCCCGGCGTCGCGGCTTGCGCTCCTCTGTTGGTCGCGCGACATCCCGGTCGCGGAGAACGACCCGTCGTTCGCGGAGATGCAGCGCATCGAGCGGGCGCTGCCCGCAGTGGCCGATCTCCCGACGCTCATCGTCTGGGGGATGCGTGACTCCGTCCTGCCGGAGGCGGTGCTGAGGCTGTGGCAGCGCGCTCTGCCCGGCGCTCGGGTCCGCGAGCTCGCCGACGCCGGCCATTTCCTCCAAGAAGACGCGCCCGCGCCAGCCTTGCGTGCGGTCGAGGAGTTTCTGGCGGCGCTTGACCGGTCTCCGCGTTCTCCTTAGGCTTCCGGGAGCGATCGGATCAGGCGGGGGGAGGCGGGTCAGGGGCAGGGCGGACGCGCCTACTGACCGACGCCCAGCGACGGAAGCTGGCCGAGGATGCCGAGCAACTCGCCCTGGTCCTGGGCGGGGACGCGGAGCGTGTCGAGCGCTCGGGCGAGATCGTCAGCCAGCACGTCGCCGTCCGCGGCCGTGACTCCGCTGCCGGAGTGGGCGGACGGCGTGTCTCGTCCCGCGGAGCGGCAGGGGCCGCCCGCGGCCTCGCAGATCTGGTCCACGAGGAGCGCCTTGAGCCGCGGGACGTCGGTGTTCGCGAATCGCGCGTTGATCCGCGGGTCCCCCAGGACGTTGCCCACGAACGCGTCGACGACGAGAACGATGGCAGGCTGACCGCCGAGCCGGTCGTAGAGAGACCTCGGCAGCGGCTTCTCGTCGATCATCCCGGCCGACGCGGCGCCGGTCACCGCCAGCATCATCGATAGCCCGAACAGCAGGCGCCTCGACATCGCACCCTCCCTACGCCCAGATGCCTTCCGATCCGACGCAGAACCGGTAGCGTATCACTTGGAGCCCGGCGGACCGCGGCGGCTCTCGCGCTGGCGCTCTCCCTTCCCCGCGCCCGGCCGGACCGGCTCGCAGGGCCCAGGGATGTAGAGCGTGCCGGGCTCCGCCGCCAGCTCCTCCTCCATGCCACGGCGCGCCGCCTCGCACAGTTCGAGGGTCGGCATCACGATCCGGTCGACAACGACCCGGGCCGTATAGGAGTGGCCGTTATGGGCGCCCAGCGCCCACACGAGAAAGAACCACGCGGTCATCACCACACGGAGGTAGGCGACCGGCTCTCGACTTCGCCGATCGGCCGCCCGATTCGTGCGAGCGTCGCGAGGCGCGCCGGCTGGAGTGGCGCGATGCCCGGCCGGTGCCTTCGGTCGACCGATCTGCACCCGGGGAGCGCGCCCGCGGGACCCGGGATCATGAACCTCCAACCTCCTCGGGTGAGGTCCCCCGCGGATCGTGCCGCTGGCGCGCCGCGCGTGTGAGAGCGTCGCGCTCGGTCAAGATCCGGCCCACCTCCACCCTTCGGTGGTCGGTCAGCCTTACCGCCGGCTCCGGACCGACCTTGATCGGCTCGCTCAGCGCGAGGAGCATGACCGCGGCGCTCCTCGACGAGGACGAACCCCGGCCCGACGGCCTCTGTGCACACTCATCCTCATTCTCAGCGCTCGCCTGCGTCTCTCGGCGGTGCGCTCGGCGAAGACATAAACGCCCTCGCCGGCCGTCTGGCTGGTCGACGAGGGCATCCAAATCGTGTCGGACGTCCGGTCCCAAGGCATACGGCACTCCCTGGGGTCCGAACCGATCGCCGAAGGGATTCTGCGCTCCGACCCAGAGCTCGTCAAGCGCCCGGGTCCGCCAGGTCGGGGCGCCCCCGCCTTGCCCGCCGGCGGCGGAGCCTGCCATAATCCCGCCACGACAGTCGTCACGAGGTCCATCAGGGAGGCCCCATGCCGAACATCACGATCCAGTGGTACGCCGGCCGCACCCAGCAGCAGAAGCGTGAGATCGTCGCCGCGATCACCGACGCGATGGTGACGATCGGCAAGACGACACCAGACCAGGTCCACATCGTGTTTCAGGACGTGGAGCGGTCGAATTGGGGGATCAACGGGAGGCTGGCCTGCGACCCGTCGTGAGCGGCCGGGTCGAGGCCAGGATCCCACGAGTGGCGGCGGTGATGTTCTCCGAAGACGCGGCACCGGCCCGTCCCGCCCCGTCACGCGGCACCGCGGGCGCCGTTACGACGGGCGCACGATGTCCCCGACGCGGATCGTCCCTTCCGTCAGGATCCGGGCGCGCAGCCCGCCCCGGTGGACGAGCGCGGCGAGCACCCCCGGCTGGGTCAGGTCCTCGAGGTGCTTACACGGCTCGCAGAGCCGCGTGCCCTGCATCCGGACCGCGCCGACCCAGAACTCTCGGTCGACCAGATGGCTCAGCGGCACGCCCACCGTCGCGAGATTGCGCCGGCTGTCGGCGGGCGTGAGCTTGATCCCGAGACGCTGGCCCTCCGCGTTCACCGCGCCGTGCGCCAGGGCCTCGAGGACCTCGACCTCGATCAGCGTGACCTCGCGCCCGCCGTAGCCCGGCCGGGGCGAGTAGAAACCCAGGCCCGTGAAGTACCGGTCGCCTTCGAGCCCGCGCCCGGGAACAGCTCGCGCCTCGGCGACCGATCTCATCAGCGCGGAGGCCTCGGGGGCGACGTGGATCGAGACGACGCTGCCTTGCCACACGGGGCCATGGTAGGCAAGGGCCGGCGCGCGATCAAGGGCTTGTGGGCGCGCCGCGGGACCTCCCCAGTCGAGTCGAGGCCTAACTGGCGCCGGCCACCTCGAGCACCGTCCGGACGATGTGCCGCGCGCTGATCCCGCAGCGATCGAGCAGCACCTCGGGAGCGCCGCTCCGGGGAAGCTCGGCGACGGCGAGCTTGCGAACGCGGACGCCCTCACCGGCGACGGCCTCGAGGACCGCGTCGCCGAGGCCTCCCTCAGCGTAGTGATCCTCCACGGTCACGAGACGGCCGCCCGTCGCGCGGGCGGCGGCGAGGAGGCCCACCCGGTCGAGCGGCTTCACCGAATAGAGGTCGATGACGCGGACCGCCACCCCCCGCTGGCGGAGCTCGGCCCACGCGCGGAGCGCCTCGTGCAGGGTCACGCCGGCGGCCACGACCGTGACGCGGTCGGCGGCGTCCTGGCGGACGACCTTCAGCGCGCCGATGGCGAACGGCTCGTCCGGTCCGTAGACGACCGGAGTCTTGGGGCGCGTCGTCCGGATGTAGACGATCCCGCGGTGGCCGGCGGCCAGCTCGACGCAGCGCTCGGTCGAGACCGCGTCGGCCGGATAGAGGACGACCGAGCCCGGCACCGCCCTGAACATCGCTAGATCCTCGAGCCCCATCTGCGAGGGCCCGTCCTCGCCGATGCTGACGCCACAGTGCGAACCGCTCACCTTCAGGTTGGCCCGGGAGATCGCGGCCATCCGGATCTGGTCGAACGCCCGGGTCAGGAAGCAGGCAAAGGTCGACACGAAGGGGATCTTGCCGCACACGCCAAGTCCCACACCGGCACCGACCATGTTCTGCTCGGCGATGAAGCCCTCGACGTACTGGCTCGGGCACGCCTCCTTGAATCGCTCCGCAAACGTCGAGTTCTTCACGTCGCCGTCCATCGCCACGATCACCGGGTTCAGCTTGCCGAGCTTGGCGAGCGCCTCGCCGTAGGCCTGGCGCGTGGCGATCGATGAGCCGAGCTCGTACGCCGGCGGCGCCATCGGCACCAGAGGAGAGGGCGCTGCGAGCGCCGCCGCGGCGCGGCGCTTCGGGACGCGCACAGGCGGCAGCTCGCCCCCGTGGAGCTGACGCTCGAGGGACGCGATGGCGCGCGTCGCGGCCTCCTCCGGGAGCGGCTTGCCGTGCCATCCGTCGCGGTCCTCGACCTCGGGGATGCCTTTGCCCTTGACGGTCCGCGCCACCACCGCGACCGGACGGCCCGAGCGGCGCCGGGCGCGCCGGAGCGCCCTCACCACTTCGCTCATGTCGTGGCCGTCGACGGCGACGGCCCGCCAGCCGAAGGCCTCGAACCGCTTCCGGTACGCCTGGACGTCGTGCTCGAGCATCGTCGCCTGCGATTGGCCGAGGCGATTGACGTCGACGATGGCGACCAGGGTGTCCAGACGGTAGTAGCCCGCGATGGCCGCCGCTTCCCAGACGCTCCCCTCCGCGCACTCCCCATCGCCGAGCAGGACGAACACCGTGCGGTCGGACTCGTCCATCCGCCCGGCGAGCGCCATCCCCACGCCGTTCGAGAGTCCTTGTCCGAGCGACCCGGTCGCGACATCGACGAACGACAGGCGGGGCGTGGGATGGCCCTCGAGGTCGCTGTCGATCCGCCGGAGCGTCACCAAGCTCTCCGGGGAGAGCGCGCCGGCCTCGGCCCACGCGGCGTAGAGTAGCGGCGCCGCGTGCCCCTTGCTCAGGACGAAGCGGTCGCTCTCCGCGGCGCGCGGCTCGGCGGGCCGGAAGCGCATGACATCGAAGAAGAGCGCGGCCACGAGGTCCGCCGCCGAGCAGCAGCTCGTCGGATGACCACTTCCCGCAGCGGTGGTAGCGCGGATCGAGTGGATCCGGAGCCGGTTTGCCCGATCCTGAAGCCCGTCGAGGAACGCTCGCGATGTCATAAGGCCTCCGACGTCCAGCCCCCGGCGCTCACTCCCGCCTGGCGTCTACGATCCGCGGAATTGCGTCACCCCGAGCGCGGGACCGTCGTCGCGGGCGACGCGAACGCACGAGTCATCCGACGATCGAGCTCATGCTCCCGCGAACGTCGGGCGCCGTCAAGGCGAAGAGCGCGGCACCGCCTCAGTTCCCGCGCAACATCCGCGCCGCCAGCGTGAGCCAGCCGAGGAGGAAGGCAGCGCCGCCGAGCGGCGTGAGGGCGCCGAGCCAGCGATGCCCCGTCAGGGCGAGCGCGTAGAGGCTGCCCGAGAAGACGATCGTGCCCGCGACGAAGAGCCAGCCAGCCGCGGTCACGGCGGCCCCGGGCCAGCGGCTGTGCGCCGACGCCACCGCGAGCAGGGCGAGGGCGTGATACATCTGATAGCGTGTGCCGGTCTCGAAGGCGGCGCGGAGATCCTCGGGCACCCACCCCTTCAGGCTGTGCGCGCCGAACGCTCCCGCCGCCACGGCGACGAGGGCCGACACCGACCCCAGCCCGAAGAAGAGCTGGTCTGCCCGCATTTCCCTCACCGACCTCAGCGCGCGGCGACGGGCTTCCGCGCGCGGACGAACGCGCTCATGACCTGTCCGTCCGCATGGCGCACGATCGCGTCGGCGTCGAGGCCAGCCCCCGCGAGAAGCTCGCGGGCGTCCTCGAGCCGGTAGACGCGCGTCGGCTCGAGCTCGATCGCCTCGAACCCGACGCGCGCGAGCTTCGCGCGGTAGTCGGACTCGTCGAGGGCCCCCGCCACGCATCCGAGCCACCGCTCGAGGCCTCGCCGGATCTCCGCCGGCACCGGCCCGCGGACGACCACGTCGGACACCGCGAGGCGGCCGCCCGGCCGGAGCACGCGGAACGCCTCCGCCAAGGTCCGGTCCTTGTCGACGGACAGGTTAATGACACAGTTGGAGATGATCACGTCGACGGCGCCCTCGGGAAGCGGGATGCTCTCGAGCTCGCCCTTCAAGAACTCGACGTTCGGCACGCCGGCCTTCTGTTGGTTCTCGCGGGCGAGGTCCAGCATTTCGTCCGTCATGTCGAGGCCGTACGCCTTGCCCGTCGGCCCGACGCGCTGGGCGGACAGGAGGACATCGATCCCGCCCCCGGAACCGAGATCGAGCACAATCTCACCGGGCGCGAGCGCGGCGAGCGCGGTCGGGTTGCCGCAGCCGAGCGAGGCGGCGAGGACCCCCGGTGGGAGGCCCTTGGTCTCCGCCGGGGCGTACAGGTTCGAGGTGACCGGATCGCCGTGCCCCGCCCCGGGGCCGCAGCAGGCCGCGCCCACGCCGCTCGTCACCCGCAGGGCCGCCTGCCCGTACTTCCGCCGGACGACCTCTTTGAGGTTTGGCTCGTCCATGTTCGAGCTCCCTTACGCCTCGGCCGCCCCCAATGCGCCCAGGGGGGCCTCAGATCCGGCCCCGACCCGGCCGCCGACCGCGTCGTCGACCCCCGACTGAGGGCGTAGTAGATCCGGCGGCCCCTGCCGGCGATGGCTCACGATGCCGCCGTCCTTGAGTGCCTTCCGGCGGAAGGAGAGCCGGGACTGCCCGGTCCCGAGCGTATTGGTCAGGTCGTAGACGTACTGCTCGCCGCCTCGCAAGAGAGCGACCAGCGGGAGGCGGGTTTGGTCACCAAGTGCCAGGAAGCAGGGCTCCGCCCGCCGGAGGTCTCGCGGGCCGGTCGGGACCATGGCCTCAATACATCAACTACTTCTCTTGATCAGTCAAGTCGGCAGCCAGGCGACAGCCGGGCGGAGCCGATTACGCGATGCACAGCCGACTGCGGGGCGGCCGGTAGATGACGACCGGGATCGTCGCCTTGCGAGCGACCCGCTCGGCGACGGGCCGCCGGCGGGCCCGGTCGAGCCAGCGCACGGGCGGTTCAGTCATCGCGATCAGGTCGGCGGCCCAGGCCTCGGCCTCGATGAGGATCTCGCGCACCGGGTCCCCGAAGCGCACGACCCGCTCGAGCGGGAGGGTTCCCAGGCTCGCCTCGACCCCTTCCAGATAGCTCGCGCGTGCCGACTCGAGTCGCGCCATCTGCTGCTCGGCGTAGGCGATCACCCGACTGTCCTGATCGATCACATCCTCGGGGACCGGCGCCACGTGCAGCAGACGCACGATCGCGCCAGCGCCCGGCGCCGAACCGGCGATGAGAGGCAGCACCGCTTCACTGGCCGCGCTTCCGTCGAGAGGAACAAGGATCCGCTTCGCCACGCTGGGTACCCCCCCTGTTGGAGATTCACGAGCCAGGTCCGCCCGTCGCAGGGTTCGTGCCAGCAACTGGGGGCCGCAGGGGGGACCCCGCGAACCGCCAGAAAACGGGACGTTGGCGCCGATGACGGGGCCCGTGACACCGGAAGAAGTGTCAGCGCGTTGACACGCTGTCACCTCGGCAGGGCGCCAACGCAGTGAGCCTGGACGGGCGACGTGAGCGCCCCGCCTCTTTAGCGGGGGGAGCCTTGGAGGCGCGCGACGGTCGGTCGAGGCGAGGGAGGTTCCGGGCGCATCAGCGCGAGGGAGCGAAACCTGGGACGGGCTGAAACCGAGGCGAGTCGCTCCTGAAGAGACTGGTCGGGAGCTCTTCCCGGGACTCCAGGCCCAGCGGGTGACCGTTCACGCGCTGGACGGGCGCCACACTAGCTGAACTCGTCGCTCGCCTCCAGGCAGACCTGCGGCGCCTGGACGATCCCGGCGGGCAGGGATTGGACCAGCACCCTTCGGTCCGTGGAGGCTGAGGTCAACGGCTCGCCCCGGAGACGAACTGGGCCTCGCTGAGCCACAGGTGGATCGTCTGCCGACGCAGCCGTCGAACGTCGTGGGAGAGCGTCCGGGCGCCTGGCCCCGACCGACCTCGCTCGCCGACGGACGCGCCCGCTCCGGAGCGCCGTTAGCCTGACGCACGGGGATCCTCGCAGGCTTCGATCTCCACCGAACGTCTGCGGGCCGCGACTATCCGGTCAGATCCGGCTGCTCGGCGACGCGGCGCGGCCATCGTCCGGTGGCCGCTGCAACCGCACCCACTGGCACACGGGTGTTCCCTGGGCCAGCGCTCCGCCGCGCAGGCTCACCATCCCGGTGTCCACGAGGTCCGGTTCCCCCGGGTCGCCGGGGTGGTCGTCTACGGCGGCGAGGTGGCCGCGTACGTAGTAGGCGATGAAGTCCGGCGCCATCTCGCCCCCGCGGTACTGGGCGAGGTGGTCGCGCGTGACGAGCCCGACGGCGTTGACCATCACGGTGCCGTCGCTGCCCTCGACGGGCGCGACCAGGACCTGGTGGCCGACGCTGACGAGCTCGCTGAGAGCCGGCATCCCCGGCGGCCTACACGTCGTGGGCGCAGCGTTCGCCGCCCCGGGCGACGCGGCCGGCGAGTCGGGCAGAGCCGGTACGGGCTCGAGGTTCGGCTGCGGCGCCGGGCTCGGACCGTTGTCAGGGTCGGCAGGATGGCGCTGCTGGAACTCCGCCGGGCTCGGTATCCCCCTGCCTTCGCTCTCCTTCACGATGTCGCGCAGGGACTGGGCGGTCGCCTGACTGGCGATCAGGCCCGCGAGGGCCATGGTGCAGAGGAGTGATGTTCGTTTCATTAGAGCCCTCCTCACCACCCCTCTGCAGCATCTTCGATGCCACGCTCAAAACACCATGAAATACTGTGCTTGCCCGAGCCCTCGCTGAGCCGAGGCGGACCAAAATGACGTTTTTGATACACACCCCTGACGCTCCGGGACCGCTCGCGCCCAGGCAGTGGCGACCGCCTTCGGGGGTAGAATTGCGGCGGCGCCAGGGCGACCGCCGTGGCGCAACCGAACATCTCGTCGAGCGCCTGCGCCGGCGGCCGGGCGGGCAGGAACAAAGGGACGGAAGATGACCTACACGGGATACCAGCTTGAGATTCTCGTCATCGGGCTCGTCGCGTTTCTTTTCGAGTTCGCCAGCGGCACGCTCTTTGCCCGAGGGTTCCGCCTCGGATCGGGCATCGCGCTCGTCGTGAGTATCATCGCGTGGGTGGTCACCTATCGGATCACCGCCGGACGCTCACGCCACGCGTAAGCCGGGCAGGCCTACGCCGGGCCGCGTCCGGCCCGCACTCGCGGACCGCCCGCAGTCAGGGGCAGGCGGAGTTCCGAGGCGTGAATTCCTGTCCGGCGCGATGGGCCTCACGATCAGTGCCGCCCTCTCGCCGGCCCGCGCCGGCGCCGCCAGACCGGCCCGGAAGCAGATTCTCTTCTTCACGAAGTCGTCCGGGTACGAGCACAGCGTGATCAAGAAGATCGGCGATCAGCCAAGCCACGCAGAGACCGTTCTGACCGCGCTCGCGGAGCCGCGCGGCTGGGCGATCACCCACACCAAGGATGGCCGAATCTTCGGGAACCCGAGTCTCGCGGCGTACGACGCCTTCTTCTTTTACACCACCGGCGATCTCACCGCTCCCGGCACGGACGGGGCCCCGCCGATGACGCCCGCGGGAAAGACTGGGCTCCTCGCGGCGATCCGAAAGGGCAAAGGATTCATCGGTGCTCATTGCGCGGCCGACACGTTCCACGGCCCGACGGGCCCGCGGGTCAGCGCCGCCGACGACGCGGACCCTTACATCCGGATGCTCGGCGCCGAGTTCATCGCGCACGGTCGGCAGCAGCCCGCGAAGATGACGTGCGCCGACCCGAGCTTCCCGGGCTGCTCCGGGCTCGCGAAGGGCTTCGAGCTCGTGGAAGAGTGGTACGCGTTCAAGGCCTACCAAAAGGACCTGCGCGTGATTCTCGTGCAGGAGACGGCGGGCATGGCCACCACCGGGAGCGACCACGTGTACGACCGTCCGCCGTACCCGGCGACGTGGGCCCGGCGGCACGCGAAGGGGCGGGTCTTCTACACGTCGATGGGTCATCGCGAGGATGTGTGGACGAACCCGATCTTCCAGGCCGTCCTGGCGGGGGGCATCGCGTGGGCACTCGGCGAGGCGCCCGCGAACGCGACCCCCACCATCGAGCGCGTGACCCCCGGCTACGCGCAAACTCCGCCGTAGCCGCGGCGCGGCCGATGGGTCGGCGCCGTCACCCTCCGGGAGACCCCCGCGGCGCGCCGCGCGGGACTGACGAGGGCCCGGCGGAAGCGGCCGGCACGCCGGCATTGGCGGAGCTCTTCCCGCCGCGCCCGCGCTCATGACGCCGTTCTCCGAGTTCGCGGAGCTCTGCCGCGCGCTCGAGGCCAGTCGCGGGCGGCTTGACAAGCAGCACCTCGTGGCGACGTTCCTCACGCGGGTCCACGCCGACGAGGTCGCCCCCGCCGTCGCGTTCCTGACCGGCCGCCCCCTGCCGGCGTCGGATCCGCGCGGACTCGGCGTTCGGGGCCTGCCGGCGGCGCCCGAGGCCTCCGCCGCGGCGCCGCTTACGCTCGCCGACGTCGCCGACGCCTTCGCTGCCGTCGCGGACGCGAGCGGGCCGGGAGCGCGCCACCGGCGGGAGTCACGGCTCGCCGCGTTGGCGGCGCGCGCGTCGGCCCTCGAGCGCGAGATCGTGGCGCGGATCATCGGGGGCGAGATGCGCACGGGGATCTCCGCAGGTGGCGTGCTCGGGGCGATCGGGGAGATGGCCGGCGCCGATCCGGAGGCGGTCAGGCGCGCCGCGCTCTTCCTCGGGGACATCTCCGCCGTCGCCGTCCTCGCCCGCGCGCAGGGCGCCGCCGGGCTCACGCGGGTGGCGCCCCGCCTCTTCGTGCCGCTGTCGCCGATGCTCGCCGAGACCGGCACCGACTTCTCGGAGCTCCTGGTCGCGCACGGCGGCCGGACGGCGCTCGAGTACAAGTACGACGGCGCGCGGGTGCAGGTGCACGGCGACGGCGAGCGCGTCGCCATCTGGACGCGCCGGCTCTCGGACGTCACCGCCAGCCTGCCGGACGTCGTCGGGCTCGTCCGCCGCGAGCTCCGCGGCGCGCCGCTGATCCTCGACGGCGAGGTAGTCGCGCTGGCGCAGACCGGCCGGCCGCTACCGTTCCAAGAGCTCATGCGCCGGTTCCGGCGGGTTCACGACGTGGAGTCTGCGGTCGCCCGGATACCGGTCGCAATCCACTTCTTCGACTGCCTGCTCGTGGAGGGCCGCTCGCTCATCGACGCGCCCTATGCGGAGCGCTGGGAGGCGCTCGTGCGGGTGACGGCGGGTCGCCACCTCGCCGAGCGGGAGATCGTCGAGACCGCGGCCGCCGCCCAGGCCTTCCTCGACCGAGCCCTGACGGCCGGCCACGAAGGAGTGATCGCCAAGGACCTGCGAAGCCCGTACGCGCCCGGGGGCCGCGGCAAGCGGTGGTTCAAGCTCAAGGTGGCCGAGACCGTCGATTGCGTCATCGTCGCCGCTGATCGCGGCAGCGGCCGGCGCGCCGGCTGGCTCTCCAACTACCATCTCGCCGTGCGGGACGCGGAGGGGTTCGCCGAGGTCGGCAAGACCTTCAAGGGGCTGAGCGACCGGGAGTTCGCCGAGATGACGGAGCGGCTGCGGCGCCTGGCCGTCGCGGACGACGGCTACACCGTTCGCGTCCGGCCCGAGGTGGTGGTCGAGGTGGAGTACAACGAGATCCAGAAGAGTCCCACGTATCCCTCCGGCCTCGCCCTCCGGTTCGCGCGCATCGCCCGCCTCCGCGACGACAAGACGCCGGGCCAGTCCACGACCCTTTCCGAGCTCCGGGCGCTCTACGAGCGCCAGTTCACCACCAAAGGTCGGGATGGCATCCCTACTGACGCCCCGTCTCGAGCATCCGCTGCACCGTCGCGTCCTTCGTGACGCCCGCGCTGGCGAACCCGAGCATCGCACCGGTCGCGACGTCCAGGACTCGCGTGTCGACCGCGACCTGCGCGCCCGCGTCGGCCAGTCCGTTCAGCAGGACCACGTCGGCATGGAACTGGCTCGCGACGTGCCTCGCCTCATCGAGGCGACGGAGATCCGAGCTCCTGAGTGCGAGCTGGTCGAGGATGATCCGCAGGTGGCGCCGCTCGATGGGCAGGAAGCGCGGCGTCCGCCCGAGCTGGATGATCAGGAGATCGGCGAGGTAGCGGCTCAGGTCGGTGGTCACGCCCTGGCTGTCGTCAAAGTCGCTCACGACGATCCGCACCTGGCCGTCGGCGGGCAGGAGGCTCCCGATCTGCTCGGCGAGCCGGGCGACCGCGCCCGCCGCGCCGCCGGCGGCCGCATCCACCGCTCCGCCCTGGATGATGCCGACGACCACCGCTGCGAGAACCGTGACCCTCATCGCCCATCCCCTGTCTCTGGCCCTTCCTGGCCGTGCCGAAACTATGGCATAGACGCCGTCAACCAGGCGAGCGCCGCCCGACCGGCGGGCCCGGCGGCCCCTCAGCCCTGCGGGAGGCCCGTATGCGCGAAGGACCGATCCGGACGATGGCCGGCGTCCTCATCTGGACCGAGGCCGGCCGGTTTGCCGCGATGGCGAGTTTTTATCGCGACACCCTTGGTCTCATCCCCCACTCGTCCAAGGCCGACTTCATCAACTTCGACTGGAACGGGGTGAGGCTCAGCGTGGGCGTGCACGACCAGGTCCGCGGTCGGAGCGCGGACCCGCTGCGGATCATGATCAATCTGGCGGTCGAGGACATCGGCACCGTTCACGCGCGTCTGGCGCGAGCGGGCGTGGTCTTCACGCGGCCGCCCGAGGGCGAGGAGTGGGGCGGGCTCGTCGCCACGTTCGCCGATCCGGACGGCAACACGCTCCAGCTCCTGCAACTGCCAGACGGAGCCGCACCACCCTAGGCCTCGGCCCGACGCCGCGCCTCCCCGGTGCTCCGCCGCCCGTCGGCCTCCGCCGCCGACATTTCGCGCTCTCGCGTCCGTTGGGCGCCAGGCTCACGCACTCCCGGCGGGTACCGCCACGACGGAGCATCCGCGCCCAAGGTCGACGGCGCACGGTCCCGCGCCCGACCGCCCGGCCCGGCGCTGACGGGGCCAGGCACCCGGGCGCCGCCTTCGACGGTGGCCAGATCCGGCCGGCGGTCGGCGCATCCCGAGGCGCGGGTCTTCCCGTCGGGGCTGAAGGCGACCTTGCTGACCCAATTCGGGTGGCCGGCGAGCGGGGGGCCGACTGGCCGGTGGGCGGCCGCGTCCCACAGGATGACGGTCCGCTCGGCGCTTGCCGACGCCAGCGTCTCGTCGTCGGGAGCGAAGGCGATCGCATTGACGCCGGCCTTGTGCGCGAGCAAGACCGCGCGGGGTCGCGGGTGAGATCGTCGCGCCTGACGAAAGTTCCTGACGAAAGAGTCCTTCGTTGGAAGCCACACCCTTGAGTTGAGTACAATCGATCCCGGCCATCGCCCCTGCGGCCGGACGCGAGCCGACGGGAGAGGAGACGCCATGAAGGGCCTCATGATGGACTATCCGCTGACCCTCACCCAGTTCTTCGAGCGGAGCCGCCGCCTGTTCGCCAAGAAGACACTCGCCACCCGCATCCCCAGCCAGCCGCTCTTCCGCTACACCTACGCCGAGTTCGCCGAGCGTGTCCGCCGGCTCGCCGGCGGCCTCCGGGCGCTCGACATACGACCCGGCGACCGCGTCGGCACGTTCATGTGGAACTGCCACCAGCACCTCGAGGCGTACTGGGCGATCCCGATGATGGGGGCCGTCCTCCACACCGTCAATTTCCGTCTGGCGCCGCCGGACATCGCCTACATCGTCACCCACGGCGGCGACACTATCTTGATCGTAGGCGCGAGTGTGTGGCCGTTGCTCGAGCCGATGCGCCGGGAGCTGACGACCGTCCGTGAGATCGTGATCGTCCGTGACACCGCCGATGCGAGGCTGCCCGTCGGCGGGCTCGAGTACGAGGACCTCCTCCGGCGGGGCGCGCCGGTCGCCGAGTGGCCGCAGCTCGACGAACGAGACGCCGCCGCCATGTGCTATACGTCGGGCACGACCGGCCACCCCAAAGGCGTGGTCTACAGCCACCGCGCGCTCTACCTGCACTCCCTCGGGATGGCGCAGGCGGACTCCTTCGCCCTCTCCGAGCGCGACGTGATCCTCCACATCGTGCCCATGTTCCACGCTAACGCCTGGTGCGTCCCGTTCGCGGGCGTTATGGTCGGCGCCACCCAGATCTTCGGCGGCCCCAGCCCCCAGCCCCGCGACATCGTCGAGATGACGGAGCAGGAGCGGGTCACCGTGGTCGGCGCGGTGCCGACGGTGTGGATCGGCGTCAAGGAGATCTGCGAGAGAGAGGGTCACGACATCTCCTCGATCCGCCTGATCCCCTGCGGAGGCTCGGCGGCGCCGCGGAGCCTGATCGAGCTCTTCGACGAGAAGTTCGGAGTCCCCATGCTGCACGCGTGGGGCATGACCGAGACCACGCCCGTCGGGACGCTCTCACGCCTCAAGAGCTACATGGAGCCCTGGCCCGACGACCAGAAGTACACGGTCCGGGCCAAGCAGGGCTTCCCATCCGTCTGCGTCGACCTGCGCATCGTCGACGAGCAGGGTCGGGTCGCGCCATGGGACGGCAAGACGATGGGCGAGATCCAGGTGCGCGGGCCGTGGGTCACGAGCGGCTACTACAAGGCGGACTCGACCGATCACTTCACGGAGGACGGCTGGTTCAAGACCGGCGACGTGGGGACGATCGATCCCGAGGGCTACATCCAGATCACCGATCGCACGAAGGACGTCATCAAGTCCGGCGGAGAATGGATCTCGAGCGTCGACCTCGAGAACCTGATCATGGCGCATCCCAAGGTGCTCGAGGCGGCCGTCGTCGCAGTCCCGCACCCGAAGTGGATCGAGCGCCCCCTTGCCTGCGTCGTGCCCAAGCCCGAGCACCACGGGTCCCTCACCGCCGGCGAGATCATCGAGTTCCTGCGGCCGCAGGTCGCGCGCTTCTGGCTCCCGGACGATGTGGTGCTGATCGAAGCGGTGCCCAAGACGAGCGTCGGCAAGTTCGACAAGAAGGTACTGCGGGAGCGTTTCAAGGGCTGGCCGCCGAAGGCCGGCTGACGCCGCTCAGTTCTTCTGAGTCCCCCTGAGGCCATCGATCACGCTCCAGCTCCTGCAACTGCCGGATGGAGCCGCAGCCTCGGCCTCGTCCGAGCGCCGGCCTCGACGGTGGATCCGGCCGGCGGCGGGCCGGACTCGCAAGGGTCGGCTCGTCGGCGGCCCTCGACGCCGTTACCGCGACCGGGCCTCCCGGCCGAGGTCCCAGAAAATGATTCGCTTATCGTCGCCGCCCGAAGCCAGAGTCTCGCCATCCGGACTCCAGACGACGCTGGTGACGCCTCGCCGGTGCGCGCCGAAGAGCCGGGAGGTGAGCGCTTGGTGAGTCGCGACGTCCCAGAGGAGAAGCGTCCGGTCGGCGCTTCCCGAGGCGAGGGTCTTCCCGTCGGGGCTGAAGGCGACGCTGCTGACCCAATTCTGGTGGCCGGCGAGCGGGGGGCCGACCGGACGGTGGGCGGCCACGTCCCAGAGGATGACGGTCCGGTCAGCGCTTGCCGACGCCAGCGTCTTGCCGTCGGGAGCGAAGGCGACGCCGACCACCCAGCCCGCGTGCCCGCTGAGCGGGGAGCCGAGAGGCCGGCGGGTAGCAACGTCCCAGAGGATGACGGTCCGGTCCGCGCTCGCCGAGGCCAGCGTCTTGCCGTCGGGAGCGAAGGCGACGCTGGCGATCCAGTCCCGATGGCCGGCGAGCGATGGTCCCTCGGGCCGGCGGGCGGCGAGATCCCAGAGGATCACGGTCCGGTCGTCGCTCGCCGAGGCGAGGGTGCGGCCGTCGGGGCTGAAGGCGACGCTGGTTACCCCCTGCGCGTGCCCGGCGAGCGGCGAGCCCAGGGGCTCGCGGCGAGCCAGATCCCACGTGACGACCGTGCCGTCGCCCCCTCCCGACGCCAGGATCTTCCCGTCCGGGCTGAAGGCGACGCTGCTCACCCCTTGCTTGGGGCCGGCGAGCACGGCGGCGAGGGGCTCGCGCGCGGCGACATCCCACAGGATGATCGAGCCGTCCGCACCACCCGAGGCGAGGGTCTTGCCGTCGGGCGCGAAGGCGATCGCGTTGACACCGGACTTGTGCGCGAGCAGGACCGCGCGGGGTCGCGGGTGGGACCGTCGCGCCGGCCCCGTGGGCGAGGTTTCCGCCAGCGCCGACGGGCCGAACGCCAAGCCGAGCATCGCGACAGTCAGCCACATCGCGGCCTCGTGGCGGGCGGCTCTCATTCTACCTGTCTATCGGCGCGCGGTGGCGGCCGGCCGATGAGGGTCGCGCGCGCGCGTAGGTAGGCCGCGCCATTGAGCAGGCCGAGCCGGCCCGCCATGCTGCTGATATTGATGATGCTGCCCCGACCCCGGGCCGCCATCCGGGGACCGAAGGCGGCGACGAGGGAGAACGGCGCACGGACATTGTTGCCAAACATGCGATCGAAAGTCGCACGTCGAGGTCTGCGGTGGGACCCCACGCCGAATTCACCTCGAAACCGTCCATCGCAAGTTTCATGGCCACCGCACGGCCGATGTCGGATGTCCCGCCGGCCATGAGTGTTTTCGAGACGGGGATATCGGCTTTGCCCGCACATCGGCCATGTCATTGCCCTCCCGTCGCCCTGGTCTGTCGGCCTTCGGAGGGTTCCGCTCTATGGCCCCTGGATAATACGTACGTATCAAAAGTCGACCGTTGACGCGAAAAATGGCGCCGACGGCGCCGAGGCCCCTACCGTAGGACCGTAGAGAAGAGGACCTGCTTGAATCGTTCGAGAGGAATCGCGCTACGTTCCGCCTTGGCTTGCAGGATGGCGCCCTGAAGGGATGAGTACAGAAAACTCGCCAGTTCGTCGCAGTTCGTGGCCCGTCGGAGCTCACGCGCCTTCACGGCCGCCCGTAAGCAGTGCGCCACCGACTCCTGGATCTCATCGAATATCTCCACGAGCCGCCGGCGGATCGCTTCGCTATGGTCGGCGGCCTCAATACTGAAGTTGCCAATCAGACAGCCGTTCCGCATCTCCGCCTGCTTGAGAAAGCGGATCTGGAGGTCCACCCATGCCCGAAGCCGGTCGAGCGGCGGCAGGGCGTCGTTGCGAAGTGTCTTCCGGATGCCGTCACGGACGTGGGCGAAGTAGAGGTCGAGGATCTCCAGACCAAAGGCTTCTTTCGACGCGAAGTGATTGGTGAATGACCCCTGCGGAACTCCGGCGGCGTGAACAACGTCGCGGACGCTCGCGCCGCAAAATCCGCGCTCCAGCACGACGCGCAGCCCTTCGGTCAAAATCATTTCGCGGTTGGATGGCTTAGGCATGGCTCGCCCTGCGGCTCGGCAATTCACCCCCCTCCCCGCCCTCGAGGCGATCCAACGTTCGATAATCCCTCGCCGAAACGGCGCTGACCGGACCCCTGTCCCAGCTTGAATCGACGACGCCGAGACCGGCATCTCAGTGTACGTACGTCCATATTACACCGTTTCGAGACGAGGTAAGGAGGACTGACAGACATGGCAGAGTCCGTTGCTCTCATCACAGGCGCACTCACAGGGATTGGTCGAGCGACCGCGGTCGTATTGGCGCAGCAAGGGGCGCACGTCGTTGTGTCCGGGCGTCGCGAGAAGGAAGGACAGGATCTGGCGGCGGAGCTACAGGCTCTCGGAGCGAAGGCCGAATTCATCCGGGCAGATGTGCGGTCCGAAGCTGAGGTCCGCAATCTCGTGGATCAGACGATCAAGCAGTTTGGCCGGTTGGACATCGCAGTCAACAACGCTGGAACCGAAGGGCTGCGTGGTCTCGTAACGGAGCAAACCGCGGAGAGCTATGCGGCCACCTTCGATACGAACGTCTTAGGTGTCCTGTTGAGTATGAAGCATGAGCTGCGCGTCATGCTCGCGCAAGGGAGTGGAAGTATCGTGAATGTCTCCTCGGCCTACGGACGTGTCGGCGCGGCGGGGGCGTCCGTGTATGTAGCCAGCAAACATGCGGTCGAGGGGCTGACAAAGTCAGCCGCACTGGAAATTGCGGGGACCGGTGTCCGCGTCAACGTGGTGGCTCCGGGCACGACGGATACGGGCATGCTCACGCGCTTCACCAATACCGGTGAGAATAAGGCCGCGCTCGTCTCGACCGTGCCGATCAAACGCCTCGCGACACCGGAGGAGATCGCTCACGTTATTGCCTTTGTCGCTTCGGCACACGCCTCGTACATGACCGGCGCGTCGATCCCGGTGGACGGCGGAATGTTGGCTGACTAGTCGAACTTCGCGCCCGGCGCAATCTGTGGATCGGGGAGGGGGCCGTCGGACTCCCGGCGAGAGGCCAAGTCCGGCGGCCCGAGCCAGAGGCGCAGGAGGGGAGCGGGCCAAGATGCCGCTCGTGCTCGCAGTGAAACCACCGCAAGCGCCGGAGCCGGGAGCGATCGAGAGGGGGAGTGACCGTCGGGCTTCGCGTGCGCGACGAAGGAGGGCCGAGGAGACCAGGCGTGGGGACGGAGGGCGGCGTGACGTGTCATCGCCGTCACGCGGGCGGTCGCCCGCCGCCCCTGAGCGAGCGCGGCGGGGCGGTCGGGAGCTGAGCAGGGGCGGGGGACTGCCGAGTCGCCCGCGGTTGACACCCGAAACCTCGGTCCCTATGATGCCGCCGACCTCATAGTCCGCGTGTTGGGTCTCCCGGCCCCCACGACACAGGAGGCGGCGATCATGAAGCGACGGGCCCTGCTCGCGACGGTGCTGCTCGTCTGGTCCGGCACCGCCGGGGCCGCAGAGGTCCCGGGAAGGACGGCGGACGAGCGCGCGATCAACGGCGCGTCGCTCAAGCTCAACATGCTCACCTCCCCCTTTCACACGAAGGCCCTCGAACGTGAGATCCCGATCTTTGAGAAGGCGACGGGGATCGGGCTCGGCGACCTGATCGAGGTCGGCATCCTGCAGATCCAGGCCAAGGCCATGGCGGAGGCGGTCGCCAAGAGCGGGAGCTTCGACTTCTGGGTCGGCGACCCCATCTCCCTGCCCGATACCGCGGAGGCGGGGCTCGCGCGCCCCATCGACGAGTTCGCGGCTCGCGGCCTGCCCGACGTGGACGACGTGGTCGGAGGCTTCGCCGAGCAGGGACGCTACAAGGGCAAGACCTACGGCCTCTTCGCCGACGGCGACAACTTCATCCTCGTCCTCCGAAAGGACTGGCTCGAGAAGCCCGACGAGCGTCAGAAGTTCCACGCCAAGTACGGTTGGGGCCCAGGCTGCCCCGACACCTACGAGCAGTGGGCGCAGCTCGCCGAGTTCTTCACCCGCGATTTCGACGGCGACGGGGTGCCGGATTTCTACGGGGCGATGGCCTACCGCGCGCGGAGCTGGGGCTGGCGCTGGTGGCTCCAGCGCTTCTACGCGAAGGGCGGGATGCCGTTCGACGACGCCATGAGGCCGCTCGTCGTGGGGAAGGAAGGCGTGGAGGCGCTCAGGGACTACATCGCCCTCACCCGGTATATGCCCAAGGACATCCTGGGCTGGGCGACGCCGCAGGCCTATCCGTTCTACGCGGCCGGCCACGCCTTCTCGATCATGACCTATCCGTCGATCGCGCTCGCCGCCGAGCACCCCGAGAAGTCGACGGTCCGGGGCAAGAACGCGTACTGCCTGGTCCCTGGCTACATCGTGAGCGGAAAGCTCGTCCGGCGCTCGATCCAGGGCTTCGGCAACATCTTCTACGTCTCGAGCTACGGGAAGCACGCCGAAGCGGCCTACTGGCTCATCCAGTGGCTCACGAGCAAGGAGGTCTCGGCCCGCCTCGTCACCTACACCGACTCCGTCTTCGATCCGTTCATGAAGTCGCACCGCAGCGATCCGCGCGTCATCCGGTCGCGGACCAAGGAGATGGTGGAGACGCACCTCCGCAACGCGCAGGTCTCGCCGCCGCTCATCCTTCTCCAGGGCGCCGTGGAGTACGACGACGCGCTGGATCTGAATATCCAGGAGGCCCTCCTCGGCAGGATTTCCGCCGAGGAGGCCCTGAACCGCACGGCGACGGCCTGGGAGAGGATCACGGACCAGGTCGGCCGCACCGCCCAGATCGAGGCGTGGAAGGCCCTCAGGCGGGCGTTCCCAACGAAGAACGTTCCCGACTGATGCCGGCGGCGCGACGCGCGGCCCTGTCCTGGCTCGAGCGGGAGCAGGTCTTCAAGTGGCTCCCCTTCGTCCCCGTGCAGGCCCTCCTCGTCTTCCTCCTTCTGCCGTTCGTGCTCCTCGTCTACCTGAGCCTGGTGTCATGGCGGATCACGCGCGGCGTCTGGTGGCACGCGCCCTTCGTCGGTGCCGCCAACTTCGCGGGCGCCGTCCAGGACGAGCGCTTCGTGTGGGCGGTGATCCGGACGTTCGGCTTCGCGGCGGCCGCGGTCCCCCTCGAGCTCGGCCTCGGCTTCGGGCTCGCCCTGCTCTGCCGCGAGCGGTTCCGTGGGCGCCGCTTCTACACGACGCTCTTCCTGCTCCCGATGATGATCGTGCCGGCGGTGGTCGGCTACGACCTCTCGATGTTGCTGATCGACCAGGGGCCACTGAACCAGATCCTGAGCCTGCTCGCCGGCCGTCCGGTCACCGTCCGCTGGATCTCCGACTACCGGATGGCGAAGGCGGCCATCGTCGGCGCCGACGTCTGGCAATGGACCTCGCTCGTGTTCCTCATCGTGCTGTCCGGCTTCGCCGGCCTACCGCCCGACCCCATCAGGGCGGCGCGGGCGATGGGCGCCAGCCGCTGGCAAATCTTCCGCTATGTCGAGCTGCCGCTGCTGAAACCGGTGCTCGCGATCGCGCTCGTCCTGCGGTCCATGGAGGCGCTCAAGATCTTCGACTACCCGGTGCTGCTCACGGAGGGCGGACCGGGCAACTCCACCGAGACCATCGCCGTCTATCTCTGGCGCGTCGGCTGGGACTTCACCCGCGTCTCCGACGCCGCCGCCATGTCGCTCATCCTCATGGTGGTCGTGGTCATGTATACCGTCATCGCGATCCACATCCTCCGGCGAGAGCGGAGGCAGCTCGCGGAGGAGGCCGCCCGATGAAGCGACGCTGGCTCGTCGCCTTCGTCCGGCACGCCATCCTTCTCGCCTGGACGGCGGTGACGCTCATCCCTGTCTACTGGATGCTGAACACGTCGTTCAAGCACTCGGGGGAATGGGTCACCTGGCCGCCCCACTGGTTCCCGGAGCAGCCGACGCTCGAGAATTACGCCCAGGTGCTCACGCCGGGATCGACCATCTTCGAGCTGGGCCGACAGACGCTCAAGGTGCTGAAGCCGCTCTGGGACAGCCTCTTCACCGCGACCGCCAGCGCGCTCGTCGCGGTCGCCCTCGGGAGCGCGCTCGCGTACAGCTGGGCACGCTTCGGCACCGGCGGCAAGAACTATCCCTACAGCGTGCTCACGATCCGGATGCTGCCGCCGATCGTCATCGCGGTGCCGTTCCTCGTCTACTACGTCAGCCTCCACCTCCTCGACACCTACGCCGGGCTCATCCTCGTCTACATCGCCACGTCCCTGCCCTACGTGATCTGGATGATGCTCGCGTTCATCGAGGACGTACCCAGTGAACTCGAGAGCGCCGCCCGCGTGATGGGCGCCTCGCGCTTCCGCGTCCTCTCCTCGGTGGTGCTGCCGCTCACCGTGTCCGGCCTGGTGGCGACGTTCCTGTTCGTCTTCATCCTCAACTGGAGCGAGCTACTCCTGGCCCTCACCCTCACCAACACCCAGGTCTCCACGATCCCGATCACCCTCAACAAGTTCCAGTCGGTCAACGAGGGGCGGGACTACGGCCCGCAGGCGGCAATCGGCGCGATCGCCACCCTGCCGGTGGTCGCGCTGGGCTTCCTGATCCAGAAGCACCTGGTGAAGGGCTTCAGCTTCGGCCTCCTGAGAAAGTAGGCGCGCGATGGCCGGGATCCGGCTGGCGGGGCTCACCAAGGCGTTTGGCGCCAGCCGCGCCGTGGACGGGGTGAGCCTCGACATCCCCGACGGCGAGTTCGTCGTCCTCGTGGGCCCCTCCGGGTGCGGCAAGACCACGACGCTCAACATGATCGCGGGGCTCGAGGCGCCGACGGCGGGCGACGTCTACATCGGCGGGGAGCGTGTCACCGACCGGGAGCCGCGCGACCGGCAGCTCGGCATGGTCTTCCAGAGCCTCGCGCTCTTCCCGCACATGAGCGTCTTCGACAACATCGCCTTCCCCCTCCGGATCAGGAAGACGCCGCCGGCGGAGGTGCGGGCCCGGGTGGAGGCGGTCGCGGAGACCGTCCGCGTGGCGCCCCTGCTCGGCAAGCGCCCGGCGACCCTCTCGGGCGGCGAGGCGCAACGGGTGGCCCTCGCCCGGACCATCGTCATGCGCCCCCGCGCCTTCCTCATGGACGAGCCGCTCTCGAGCCTGGACGCCCGGCTCCGCGTCGAGATGCGAACCGAGCTCAAGCGGCTTCACGCCACCCTGCGGGCGACATTCCTCTACGTCACCCACGACCAGGCGGAGGCCATGACGATGGCCGACCGGATCGTGGTCATGCAGTACGGCGTCGTCCAGCAAGTCGGGCCGCCCCTCGCCATCTATGCGGACCCCGTCAACCACTTTGTCGCCGGCTTCTTCGGGGTGCCCCCCATGAACTTCGTCGCCGGCGCGTTCGCCGCGGACGCGGGCCGGCTCGCCTTCCGGGCCGCCGGCGTCACTATCGTCCTCGACCGTCCGGCCGAGGCCGTCACCGCGCACGACGCCGTCCTCGGCGTGCGCCCCGAGCACGTGCGCCTCCGCGACGGGACGGGCGGGTGGACGGCGACGGTGAGCCTCCTCGAGCCCCTCGGCGACGAGACGATCGTCTTCCTCGACTACGGCGGGGCGACTTCGATCGTCGCCACGGTCGACCCCGACGAGAAGATCGCCGTCGGCGACCGCCGCCGCTTCATGTTCGACCAGGACAAGCTCCTCTTCTTCGACGGCACGACCGGCGAGCGAATCCTCCGCTGAGGACGTCGCCAGCAAACACACGACCCAGGAGGCGCCGCGGCCAAGCCCGGAGGGCAGTGATGGAACTCTACGACGTCATGCGGAGCACGTTTGCGGCACGGGACTTCACTGGTGACCCGCTGCCAAACGACACCCTCTTCAGGATTCTGGACAACGCGCGCTTCGCGCCGAGCGGCGGCAACCGTCAGGGCTGGCGGGTCTTCGTCGTTCGCGACCGCAGGGCCCGGGAAGCTTTGGCCGCGCTGAGCGCGCCGGCCGCGCGGCGGTACGCCGCCCAGGTCCAAGCCGGCGAGAATCCCTGGAACACCATCGACCCGACCGCGGTCGACGCCGGCACCATCGAGCGGACCCCGGTGCCGGCCCGGCTGACGGAGCCGTTTCTGCGAGCGGCCGTGATCCTCGTCGTCTGCGTCGATCTCCGGGTGGTCGCATCCACGGATCAGGGCTTGGCGCGCGTTGGGGTCGTGAGCGGGGCCTCGATCTATCCGTTCGCGTGGAACATCCTGCTCGCCGCGCGTCACGAAGGATTTGGTGGAACGATCACCACCTTGGCGGTGGCCCAGGAACCGAAGCTCCAGGAGCTTCTCGGCATCCCTCGGCACGTCGCGGTGTGCGCGATCATGCCGCTGGGCCGGCCAACCAAGCAGCTCACGACGCTCAAGCGCCGAGCGGTGCCGGAGTTCGCGACGCTCGAACGCTGGGGCGGCCCGCCGCTGACGGCAGGAGACCGGTGAGGCGCGCCCGCGCGGATCGGTCGAGCGGGGGTGTCGAGCCCACACCGCCGCCTTGACACGGGACGCCAGGGACGGGTGAAGTGTGTTCCATGGGGACGACCGTTCGGCAGGGAGAGAGCGGGAGGAGCGGGGGAGGGGTCCGGTGGCGAGCGTGGAGCTGATCCGAGGACTCTACGAGTATCACTGGTGGGCCAACCGCCGGCTCTTCGACGTCGCGGCCAGCCTGGGGGAGGAGGTCGCAGCGCGGGAGGCAGGCACGCAGTTCAGCTTCCCAACCCTCAGGCGCATGCTGGCGCACATCTACGGGGCCGACTGGGCGTGGCTCCAACGGTGGATCGGCACGTCCCCGAGCCCGACGAAGCTCCCGGGCGACGAGATCC
Organism: Candidatus Rokuibacteriota bacterium; assembly: GCA_003221455.1. Lineage (GTDB taxonomy): Bacteria > Methylomirabilota > Methylomirabilia > Rokubacteriales > CSP1-6 > AR9. The sequence goes on along the minus strand of QHRX01000027.1, from coordinate 19,912 downwards.
CGAGCCTTGGGGTCCTCCGCGAGCGCTGGGACGCCCTGGAACGCGAGCAACGCGCGTTCATCCAGGGGCTCACCGTCACCGACCTGACGCGAGTCGTGACCTACCGGAACACCGCGGGCAGGGAGTTCCGACTCGCTCTCGGGCCCCTTCTCCAACACGTCGCGAACCACGCCACGCACCACCGGAGCGAGCTCGCCACCATGCTGACGGTGAGCAGCGGATCGCCACCGCCAACCGACCTCGTCGTCTACCACCTCCTTCGGACTGGTCAGATGGCTCCCTGAGGCACGCGTGCTCTCGTGCCGGACCAGGGCAGCAGCCAGGGCGGGGGTGTCCGTGGGTCAGGCGTCTGGGGCCGGCGGTCGATCTCGCGTCTGCGCCGCGCGGGCACTGAGAGGCCGGCGCTGAACCGGCCGACACAGCGCCTGGCCGCCGTGCTGCCCATCGTCGCGGGCACGATCGGCAACGTCATCGAGTGGTACGACTTCGCGGTCTACGCCTACTTTGCCCCGACCATCGGCACGCTGTTCTTTCCCTCGGACATCCCGAACCGCTCGCTGCTCCTGAGTTTCGGCGTCTTCGGTGTCGGGTTCTTCATGCGCCCTCTGGGTGGCCTCTTCTTTGGCCACTATGGCGACACGCGCGGTCGCCGCAACGCGCTCGCCGCCACGGTCATCCTGATGGGGGCCTCGACCTTCGTCATCGGACTCCTCCCGCCCTACGGTCGCATCGGCATCCTCGCGCCGCTCTCGCTGCTCGGGCTCCGCCTCGCCCAGGGCTTCTCGGCAGGCGGTGAGTGGGCGGGCGTGGCGGCCTTCCTCGTCGAGTACGCGCGGCCGGGTCGGCGCGGGCTCACGGGGAGCTGGCAGCAGGTGAGCGTCGGGGCTGGCTTCCTCGCGGGCTCCGCCGTCGCCACTCTCCTCACGTCGACGCTGACGACCGAGACGCTGACCGCCTGGGGCTGGCGGCTCCCCTTCCTGTTCGGACTCGTCATCGCCCTCGTGGGGTTGTACCTGCGGTTGGGGCTCGCGGACACCCCGAGGTTTCGGGCGCTCGAGGAGAGCGGTCAGGTCGCCCGGGCCCCGATCACGGAGGCCTTCTCGGCGCACCGCCGCGGCCTCCTGACCGTGGTGGGCTTCACGCTGAGCGGAACGGTCGCCTACTACGTCTTCCTCGCCTACTTCCCGACCTACGTGTCCGCCGTGCTGAACCTGCCGGTGCGCGAGGCCGCGCTCATCAACACGATCGGGCTCGCGGTCTTCATTGTCCTGATCCCGTTCGCGGGCGCGCTGTCCGACCACGTCGGCCGGAAGCCGCTCCTCCTGGCCCACGCCGCTGGCTGCGCGATCCTCGGTTATCCCCTGTTCCGCCTGATGGAGGCGACGCGCTCTTTCTGGGTCATCCTCGCCGCCCAGCTGGTGGGCATCACGCTGGAGGCTCTGTTCTCCGGACCCGCGCCGGCGGCCTACTCGGAGATCTTCCCGACGCGGATCCGCTACACCGCCATCTCGGTTCCCTACAATCTCGCGGTCGCCGCGTTCGGCGGCACCGCCCCCTTCATCGCCACCTACCTCGTCGGCGCGACCGGCAACCGTCTGTCGTTTACGTTTTACCTGATCGCGGCCGGCCTCGTGTCCTTCCTCGTCTACCTCACGCTCACGGAGACCTACCGCGCCGACCTGCGGTGAACCGCGACTCTGTGACGGAGCGGCGGCGGACGGTGTTCAGGTTCGCGATCGCCGTCGGCCGCGCTTCGGGTGGACCCCGGCGCTCGCGGCCGTGGGCCCCGTTCCGGGCGGTCGAGAGCCGGAAATCCTGCGGGATGAACGGGTCTGATCGGTCTCCCGGCGGCTCTCCCGCCGCCCAGACCGACCGGCTGCCGCCCAGACTCGGTTGAAGCGAGGAGGCGGCCGCTGGGCGCACGGCCGCCTCCGTGGCGTCGTGGCTACTTGTGGCCGAGCCTCTTTCGCTTGACGTAAGCCCAGAGCTTCTTCGTCATTTCCGACGGGGGGATCGGCTTGTCGCCGAAGACGGCGGTGAGCGTGTCGTTGCAGCCGTCGAAGTTTATGGAATACCCCCCGAATGCCGCCTTTTTGTCTTTTGCCATCCGTTACCCTCCGTTTGGAACGGTTGCGTTACCCTCCAGCGGCGCCCCCCCGGGGGACGCCCGTCCGACTGCCATTATCGAAGTTACTGGCCTCAGGAAGAAGGAAAAAACCCAATATATTGACCCGCGGCCTACGGGGCCACTAGGGGTTAGCGACGGCTCCCGGGCGGCATCGGTGGCGTCAGGCATCGGCGGGAGAGCGTGCCCGCGCGCTCCTCCTCCGGGACGAACGAGGAGCCCATCGCCCGAACTTCGAGAGCCGCGAGGATCGCCCGCGGCGGCGAAGGCGGCCCGGCGCTCGCCCGCCGGGGCCGAGGCCCTACCTGAAGCCCGCGGGCGGCGGACTCTGGAAGGAGACGCGCCGCCCGCTCGGGTGGACGAAGCCGAGCCGCGTCGCGTGCAGGCAAACGCGCCCGAGGGGATTAGAGCGGCTCCCGTACTCCCGGTCGCCGACGATCGGGTGTCCGAGGGCGGCGAGCTGAGCACGGATCTGGCCCCGCCGCCCGGTCACGAGCGCGAGCTCGAGCAGCGTCGCCCCCCGAAAGCGCGCCAGCACCCGGTAGCGGGTGATCGCCTCCTGGCCGCGGCGCGCGGTTCGAACGCGCAGGGCCCGGTTCTCCACGAGGTACGAGGTCAGCGTACCCTCCTCTTCCCGGACGACGCCTTCCACGCGGGCCACGTACACCCGCTCGGGCGTGCGCGCCTCGAACTGCGCTTGAAGCGCCCGCTTCACCGCAAACGACTTCGCGAAGACGAGGAGGCCGGAGGTCTCGCGATCGAGCCGATGGACGACGAAGATCCGCCGGCCTCCCCGCGCCCGCACCCAATCGCTCAGCAGGCGGTAGACGGTCCGTCGGCGCTCGGCGGCGGTCGCGATCGTCAGGAGCGCCGCGGGCTTGTCGACCACGAGGAGGTGCTCGTCCTCATGTACGAGGCCGAGCGCCGCCGGGAAGGGGGCCGGCGGCGGCGCTCCCAGTTCGACACGGTCGCCGGGACCCACCAGGGAGTCGCCACGGTGGACGACGACGCCGTTGACTCGAACGCGCGCGCCGGCGAGCCACTGTTTGAGCCGGCGGCCCGACACCCCCGGGTAGAGGACGCGAAGCCGCTCCCTGAGCATCAAGTCCGGGTCGGGGGCCGAAACGTCCAGACAGCGCGGTCCCCGCGCCTGACGTACGGGCATGTCCGCGGCCAGCGGTCCGGGCAAGGCACCCCATCCAGAATCCGACAGGAGCTCGTCCTCGACCCACGCTGACTGCCCCTGCCGTCGCCCGACGCCCGCGGCCCCCTCCCCCCCCTCACGGAGCCCCCGCCCGGGCGCTGAGTCGGCTCGGGAATACCGGCGACGCTCCGCGGCCCGCGGTCAGCACGGGTCTCCCGCGCCGGCACGACAGGCACCCGGGTCGAGCGGCGTCCGCGGCACCAGAGGCGGTGCCGTCGTCGTACCGTTCCATGGAGCGCCGGCGCCCGGCGGTGCCGACGACACCCTCGGGCGGAACCACGGAGCCTCACCGCGCCTCGAGTCCGGCGCCTTGGGCGATGAAGCTCGCCATGGGGAAGGGGAAGCCTGGGGGGAGCTTTCATGTCTGGGTGCCGACGGGACACCGATGGTGCGCGCGATCTTGGGAGGCGCTACATGCGGGCGGAGGTCAGCGCGGGACAGGCTCGACGGCGAGCACGCTCCTCCCCGAGCGTCTGCACCCGCTCCGGCCCGAGGACGCGCGCTCCTGGTGGGGCCGCGCTCCCCGATCGGTTCTAACCCGTTCGGCCGTCTGCGCGTCAGTCACGGCAGCACCGGCGGATGGTAGGTCAGGGTCCGGGCAAAAAGCCACATGAGAAAGAGGATGATCGGCGTGTGCACGATCACCTGGAGGATTGTATAGCCGACCAGCTCGCGGGCCTTGACGCCGAGGATACCCAGCAGCGGGAGCATCCAGAACGGGTTCACGAGATTCGGCAGGGCCTCCGCGGTGTTGTAGATCTGGACGACCCACCCGAGGTGCACCTGCAACGTGTTGGCGGCCTGCATCACGTACGGCCCCTCAATCACCCACTTGCCTCCGCCGGAGGGCACGAAGAGTCCGAGGATGGCCGAGTAGGCCGACACGAGAAGCGGGAAGGTGTGTTCGTTCGAGAGCGAGACAAAGACCCGAGCCAGCCAGTCCGAGAGCGTGACGTCGCCCGTCCCTTTGGCACCCGTGAGGATCGCCGCGATGCTCGCGTAGAACGGGAACTGCACCAGCACGCCCGCCGTCGCCGGCACCGCCGCCCCGACCGCGTGCAGGAACCGCCGGGGTCGCCAGTGGAGGAGCAGGCCGAGCGTCAGAAAGATGAAGTTATAGGTGTTCAGATTGGCGATGGCCGTCATCGGGCCCAGGGTCGAGAAGGTGCTCCCGACCCAGCCGATGGCGAGGATCGCGATCAGGATCGTCAAGAGCGGGCTGTACTCGAGCCACTCCCCCGGCCGCGTGCGTGGCTCGAGGTCGCTCCGCATTGGCTCAAGCCTCAGCCCAAAGGTCGACGCCGGACGCGCCAGGGTGTCCGACGGCGCCGAGAGATAGGCCACGGCCACAGAGACGACGAGGAGGATCAGCGCCGTGGCCAGGCCCTGCCAGAGGAAGATCGTCTCCGTGAACGGGATGACCCCGGTGATCTTTAACAGCGCTGGCGGCAGGCTGGCCCGGTTGGCCTGAAGTTGGGCCGCCGACGAGGAGAGGCCGAGCGCCCAGATGCTCCCGAGCCCCAGGTAGGCGGCGGCCCCAGCCGCGCGGTAGTCCAGGCGAGGCAGCCGTCGGGCGATCTCGCGGACCAGCAGGCCGCTGAAGACGAGACTAAACCCCCAGCTGATCATCGAGGTGAGCATGCTCAGCAGCGCGATGTACGCGACCGCGCCCCGCCCGGTTCGCGGCAGCGTCGCCAGCCACTCGATGAGACGGGCGACCGGCGGCGAGCTGGCTACGACGTAGCCGCCGACGATGATCAGCGCCATCTGCATGGTGAACGGGATCAGGTCCCAAAATCCCTTGCCGAACTGGATCGTCACGACCCGGGGCGGTGCCCCGAGGGCGAGCGCGCCGACGGCGACCACCACCACGGCCGCCATGGCGAAGATCAGCGCGTCCGGGAACCAGCGCTCGCTCCAGTCGGCGAGCGCCAGCGCCACCTTTGCCAGCGCCCCCTCGTCGGGTACGTCGCTCACCACACGGTCAGTCGATGCAGTTCTCTCGGCCATAAGCGTCTCCGGGCGGAACGAGGAGCCGCCTCGAATTCTTCGGCGCGACCAGGGCCCGGTGGGTCCCGGCCGGTGGTACACGTCTGGCTTTCACCGTGCCACCGGCCGGCACGCGTCAGCCTTTGCCGAGGCCGGCCATGATCAGGTCGGACGTGATGGGCATGTGCCGCACGCGGGCCCCGACGGCGTTGTAGATCGCGTTGGCTACGGCGGGCGCGACTACCGTCGAGGCCGGCTCCCCGACGCCACTCGGGTGATGCCCCGACTGAATGATCTCGATATCGATCTTGGGCACCTGGGACAGCCGGATCGGCACGTAGTTGTGGAAGTTGGTCTGCTCGAACCTCCCCTCCTTCAGCGTCAGCCGCTCTGACAAGACCTGGCTCGCGCCCCACAGGGCGGAGGCCTGTATCTGGGCCTCGATGTTCCTCGGGTTGATCGCGATGCCCATGTCCATGGCAATCGTGAGTCGGTTGATCCGGTACTTGCCCGTCGTCGGATCGACGGTCACCTCGGCGACGCCGGCCACCCAGGTCGGGCTCTGACGTTCCTCCGCCGACGACACTGCCAGCCCCAACCCGGTGTTGGGCGGCAGCGGCCTCGAGCCGTACCCCGCCTTGCCCGCCGCGACCCGCAAGCAGTTGGCGAGCCGCAACGCGCCCCCAACCGTGGTGGACTCATAGGGAATCCACGTACCCTCCTTCGGCCACGGCAGGGAGATCCAGAGCTGGTTCATGTAATAGTCGGACCCGGTTCCCGGCGGATACCCTGTATTCGGGATCCCGCGACTGCTGCCCTTCCCATTCAGCATCGACAGGCGGAATTCGAGCGGATCGCGCCCGAGCGCGTGCGCGACCTCGTCCATGAACGACTCGACGACGAACATGTTGTAAGAGTTGGATACGGTGCGCAACGCGCTGGCCTGCACCGCCCATGTGGTCGGATCGTGGTTCCAGGCGCGGACGCGATGGTTCTTGACGTAATACCAGTGGTCGCTGCCACCGATGGACCACTGGTCGATGTCGCGCTTGGTCCCGTCAACCGCGTCGAGCTGCAGCCAGTCTGAGCCGTACTTTTTGCCGACGTAAAACCGGGGCCCCATCCAGCCGCAGACGATGTCGTGGTTCATGGCGACCAGGCCGCCGTCCTTCAGGCCTGCCCGGACCCTGTGGTACGTGGGTGTGCGCGGAAAGCTGGTGGCGAAGTTGGACTCCCGCGTCTGGATCAGCTTCACCGGCCGCCCAGCCTCCCTCGCGCAATACGCGGCGGCGAGGATCTCGTCGTAGTCCTGCTTGCCCCCGAAGCCGCCCCCGACGAGGTGCTGATGCACGTACACCTTCAGGTCCTCGGGCTTCTTTTTCAGGACCTTCGCGAGGTACCCCGTCAGCGTCATGCGGGCGAACGAGGTACTCTGCGTGCCGACATAGACGTGCCACTCGCCGTTGACCTCCGCCACGGTGGCGTTGAGGGGCTCCATGGTCGCGTGGCAGACCATGTCCGTGGTGTACTCCATCTCGAGCACCCTCTCGGATTGTCCGAGCGCCTGGTCGACGTCGCCCTCCAGCACCCACGCCGCGCTCTCCGCCGTGCTCTGCGCGAGCTTCTTGTACTCGCGGAGCAAGTCCGCGCTGCCGAGGGTGGCGTAGGGACCGGCGTCCCACTCGACCTTGAGAGCCGTCGCTGCTTTCACCGCGGCCGGGAACTTCTCGGCCAGCGCGACGACCCAACCGGTACACTTGCCGCTCGAATCGTCGATCGTGACCGCCTTGACGAAGCCGGGAATCTTCCGCGCCGCCGAGTCGTCGATGCCGAGCACCCTGGATGCGTAACGGGTGCGCGGAATCACCAACGCCCCGTAGACCATGTTGGGCAGAAAGACGTCGATACCGTACTTCGCCTCGCCGGTCGTCTTGGCGGGAATGTCGAGGGCGGGGATGGACTTGCCGATGACCTTGTACTGGGCGCGCGGCTTGAGCGGCACCTTCTTGAAGTCGTCCGGATACGAAAACTTCCGGTCGATCTTCGTCTTCTGCAGGATCTCGCCGTAGGTGATGGAGCGCCCCGACACCCTGTCGATAATGCGGCTTTCCTCGGCGTAGCAATCAGACTCGTCCGCCCGCAAGAGCTTCGCGCCCGCCGAGACGAGCGCAATGCGGCCCGCGGCGCCGGCACGAGACAGGCGGTCGAACTCGGTCGTCACGCTCCCGCTGTTCACCGTGTACGCGAGGCCATAGACCGCGAAGTTCTCGGCACTTTCCTGCGGCATGTCAAGCCGGACGTCGTCCCACTTGACTTCCAGTTCTTCGGTGATGACCTGCGCGAGCGAGGTTCCGACGTGCTGCCCCATCTCAGCCTTCACGATGTGCACCGTGGTCTTGCCATCGGGCGTGATCGTGAACCAGATCGAGGGGGTAAAGGCGTCCATGCCCTCGGCGGCGCCGGCCGGCGCCACGGTGCCGAGGCGCCCAGGGCCAAGCGCGATCCCGAGCATGACACCCGCGCCCGTCGCCGTCGAGCGCACCAAGAATTCGCGCCGAGTCATGCCTGGCTGGGTCGCGCTCCCGGCCGCGGTCGTGTGCTGGCTCGTCTCAGCCATTCTTCAGGCCCTCCCTCAGGATCTCGCCCGCACGCTTCACGGCGTTCACGATGCGCGAATAGGTCGCGCACCGGCACAGATTCCCGTCCATGGCTTCCACGATCTGTTCCTCGGTTGGGTTCGGGGCACGGGTGAGGAGCGACGCCGCCTGCATGATCTGACCCGACTGACAGTACCCGCACTGGGGCACCTGCAGCTCGACCCAGGCTCTTTGGACGGCGTGGTCGTGCGAGGGGTGCAGGCCCTCGATGGTCGTGATCAGCGCCCCCTCGGGCACGTCTGCGAGCGGGATCAGGCACGAACGCTGCGCGCGTCCGTTGATGTGCACCGTGCAGGATCCGCACAACCCCAACCCGCAGCCGTACTTCGTGCCGGTGAGCCTTAGGTCTTCCCGGATCGCCCACAGAAGTGGCGTGTCGGGAGGCGAATCAGAGTAATAGCTCTGACCATTGATCATCAGCTGTGGCATCGCAGCGATACCTCCTCTCGGATCAGACGTTCACTCGCGGGCGGGCGCCTCGCGCGCGGCAAGCGAGATCCTGGGCGCGAGGCGCGTCGGCGGCGGGCGGGTGGAGTGGCTTGCCGCGCCAGAATGAGGATCGGTACACCGCCGCGGAGCCGTCGGGAGAGCGTCGGCGGCAACGCGACCGATGTCGGCAGGAGGTCGCCCGCCGGAGAAGAAGATGCGGCCGGGGACCGGCGTGACATTGGGCCGTTGACCTGGAGAGGCTCATGGGCACGCATGAGCCGTCGGACGCGGTCGAGGGGTCCCGCGGGCGGCTGCCGACTGGCGCACGTCGAAGGCCGAACGCGTCGTCCGTCGCGGAAAAATTCGAGACCGGTTGGTCCAAGGGACGGTGACCATGCACACCCCGCTCGCGTGGCCAGCACCATAGCCGATCGGGCCGGACTTCGCAATATCGGCCGGAGGGTCGACCCGGTCGCGCTCGGCAGGGAGGCCCTCTGACGGCCGGTGACCGCGACTCTCGCGTCGACGCCGACCCGCGGCCGGCGTCGGTCGCTGTCGGCCGGTCTGGCTCCGTTCAGCGGGGAGAGTTGGTGAGCGCCGCCGCGGGCTCGGCCCGCAACGCGTCGAGGACCGTGCGAGCCAGGTTGGGGAGGTCTGGGTCGCGGGCACCCATGATGAGGACGGTGTCCCCCGGGCGGGCCTCCGCCAGGATCCACTGACGGACGCCCTCGTGGTCGGGCGCGTAGCCGCATCTCAAGCCCGGCGGGAGGTCCTGAGCCAGCTCGAGGCTCGAGACGTCCTTCGCGACGGTCCCGCCCGCATAGAAGATCTCCGCATAGCAGAAGCGGTCCTGCGGGCGCAGCACCCTCGGCAGCAGCTCCTTCAGCTCTGGACGCAGGAACCGAGCGGGGCCGAAGCCATGCGGCTGGAAGACGACGACCAGACGTGGCGACCCTGCCTGAGCAGTCGCAATCGCCGCCCGAAGCTTTTCGCCGTTGTGCGCGTAGTCGTCCACCACCCGGATGCCCGAGTCGGTCGTCCCGACCACTTCGAAGCGGCGCGCCACGCCCGGGAAGCGGGAGAGGAGGGTCGTGATCGCCCCGGGGAGCATCCCTAATTCGATTGCGACCAGGGCCGCGGCGGCTGCGTTCTCGAGGTTGTGCAAGCCGGGCTGCGGTACGTCGAGCCGCAGGTCCCCACCGGGGGCGCGGAGCACGCCACGGGCGCGGTCAGGGCCGACGCCGACCACCGCCAGCGGGACGTCTGCCGTCGGCGACGCGCCGTAGGAGACCGCCTTGAACTCACGCCCGAGTCCGGCTGCCTCCGGGCACCGTGCGTTGACCAAGAGCCTTCCGCAGTTGGCGGCAAACGTCGCGAACTGCCGACGCACAACCCCGAGCTCGCCGTGATCGCGGCTGACGTTGTGGATGAGGCCGATCGCCGCCCAGTAGCCCACAAGGGATCCGTCGGACTCGCAGGCCTCCGCGACGACCGGGCCGATGGCAGGGCCGGCCACGAAGCAGCCGGCACTTCCCTCGCCGACGAGCGCCGAGCCGCCGAGCACCGTGGCGGGCAGCCGCGCCTCGCGCACGAGCCACGCCACCATTCCGCAGATAGTGCTCTTGCCGGCTGTGCCCGCGATGGCCACGCCCGGCGTGGCGCCGGTCAGCACCTCTGCGAGCAGGCGCGGCCGGGGGACCCGATCCAGGCCGAGAGCCTGGGCCGCCAGCATTTCCGGCGTATCCGCCTCGACGGCGGTGGTGTAGACGAAGCGGTCGATCGCCGGGGTGACCGCGCTCCCGTCCTGGGGCTTCAGCTCGATACCCAGGCCGAGCAGGCGGGCCTCCAGATCCCCGTTCTTCCTCTGCTCGAACGAGCGGTCAGAGCCCTGGACGGTATGGCCACGCGCCCGCATGAGTTGGGCGAGGGGGTTCATTCCGGCACCGGCGACACCGGAGAAGTGGTAGCGCAGCCCTCGAGCGAGGTGGGACTCGGACGCCATCGCTCTGCACTCGGTGCAGCAGGGGTGCCAGACGGGCCTAGATCATTTCTCTCCGTTTCCCGGGGGTTTAGGACGCGGTCGGTTCCGCCGTCGATCATTTTTCTGACGCAGGTGCGTCACCCCAACGTCCGGACCGTGACAGAAACTGGCCAAGGCGGTACCGGCTCCGCGAGGGGGGACCGGGTCTCATAGGGATATCGTGAGACCGCCGGCCGCCGCCCCGACGGGGAGGAAATGATGCGGAGAGCAGCCGGATCGGGGACGAGCGCCCAGCGCCGGGAGTCGCGGCGAGGCCGCCACGAACTGGGCGGAGATGGAGTGCCAGGGGGACGGACCCTCCCCGACGGCCGCGACCAGCCGGGGCGGCCAGCGGGCGTCGCCGCTCGCCGCCCCGGCAGGTTCTCCCAGCGTCGACTCAGGCGGTCTTCAGCTGGTCGTGGATCGGTAGGCTCCGGATGCGCTTACCGGTCGCCGCGAAGATCGCGTTGCACAACGCCGGCGCGATCGGGGGCACGCCGGGTTCACCCACGCCACCGAGCGGCTCGTCGAAGTTCCCGGGCACCATGTGTACGCGGATCTCGCGGGGCGCAGCCGCCATCCGCAGGACCTCGTAGTCACCATAGTTGTTTTGCACCACGCGGCCCGCTTTGTAGGTGATCTCGGCTCCGGTGGCGAGGGTCAGGCCCATGATGCAGGCGCCCTCGAGCTGGGAGCGGACGCGGTCGGGGTTGATCTGGGCACCACAGTCGACGGCGATGTCCACCCGGGGAACCGAGAGCTCTCCCGTGTCGTCGACGGCAACTTGCACCACCGCCGCCACGTAGGTCACGAAGCTATAGGCGACGGCGACGCCCTGCCCCCCGCCCTTGGGCAGCGTCTTGCCCCACCCCGCTTCGCGCGCCGCGGTCTCAACGACACCCCGCAGGCGTCCGGTGTCCACGACGTAGCGCTCGGGCGACTCGCCATAGTTCCAGGTATCGCCCTGCTTCCGGGTGTCGATCCGGCGTGGAGGTCCGAGTAGCGCGAGCAAGAAGTCCTTGGGGTCTTGCCCCGCCGCCGCCGCGAGCTCGGCGACGAAGGACTGGACGGCGAACGCGTGGGGAATGTTCGACACCGAGCGGAACCAGCCGATGCGCGTCTGGGCCGGGACTTCCGGGTCCTCGATGCGGACATTCGGAATCACGAAGGGCATGTTGATGGCGGTCATGCCGAGCTCGAACGCCGCCTGGTTCTTCGCGTTGGCGTCGAACGTGGACATGATCGTCGGCGCCGCGGTCCGGTGCAGCCACGCGATCGGCTTGCCCTGCGCGTCCAGGCCGGCTTCGAGATGCTGGAACGAGACGGTGTGATAGTAGGAGTTCCGCAGGTCATCCTCGCGAGTCCAGGTGACCTTGACGGGGGCGCCGCCCATCGCCTTGGACAGGACGGCGGCCTCGAGCATGAAGTCGGGCTTGGACTTGCGCCCGAAGCCACCGCCGAGGAGCGTGACATTGACCGTCACGTTCTCCACCGGCATCCCGAGTCGCTTGGCGATGAGGTCACGCGCGGTCTGCGGTGACTGGATGCCCGCCCACGCCTCGCACTTGCCGTCCACGATGCGCACGGTCGCGGCCGGCGGCTCCATGGTCGCATGCGCGTGGTGCGGAACGTAGTATTCGGCCTCATAGCGACGCGCGGCGCGCGCCATGGCGGCATCGACGTCGCCCTCGTTGCGGACCACCTTGCCCGGCTTCCGCGCCAGCTCCTCCAGCATCGCCTTGTAGGTGGCGGAATCGTAGCCACGGTTCGGGCCGTCCTCCCACTCGATCTTCAACGCCTCCCGGCCTTTGATCGCCGCCGAGGTGTTCCGCGCGATGACCGCGACGCCGCCCAGGGGATTGAACTGGGCGGGCGGCTGGCTGCTCTCGATCTCCACCACTCGGACCACGCCCGGCACCCTGAGCGCTTCCGTCGCGTCGTACTTGACGACCCTGCCCTCGTAGACCGGCGGGCGCGCCACCACCGCGTAGAGCATGCCGGGCAGCCGGGTGTCGATGCCGTACTGGGCCTTACCGCTCACAATGTCGGGACCGTCGATCAGCTTCACGTCGCCCTTGCCGATATAGCGGAACTGGGACGGGTCCTTCAGGCGGAGCGTCTCCCTCGGCGGGACCGGGAGCTTGCTGGCGTCGTAGGCGAGCTCGCCATAGCCGAGCCGCCGCCCCGACGGGCGATGCACCACCTCGTGGTTCCGCGCTTCCACTTCGCTCACGGGCACGTTCCAGCGCGCCGCCGCCGCGGTCTCGAGCATCGTGCGGGCCGCCGCGCCGACGCGGCGCATCGGTCCGAAGAAATGACGCGTGCTGCGCGAGCCGTCGGTGTCCTGGTTGCCGAAGCGCTTCTGGTCGCCGGGCGCCTGCACGACCCGGACCCGCTTCCAGTCGGCTTCGAGTTCATCGGCCACGATCATCGCCATGCTGGTGCGGACGCCTTGCCCCATCTCGGAACGGTGAACGACGATGGTGACCGTGCCGTCCTCACCGATCGAGACGAACGCCAAGGGGTCATCGACCCACCCGTCGGCCATGCCGTCTGCGCCGTACTTGGGCTTGTCCTCAGCGCGCGAGGCCGCCGGGAACCCGACGGCGAGGACGAGCCCGCCGAGCGCGGACATTCCGACGAGAAAACCCCGCCGGCTCACGTTCGCGAACTGGGGCGGGCTGTCGGGCGGCGCGTCACTGGGGGCGGAGTTCATCGAATCGAGTGGCGCCTTCATCTCGTCGCTCCTTTCTAGCTGGCCGCACGGTGGATGGCCGCGCGAATCCGGGTATACGTGCCGCAGCGACAGATGTTGCCGCTCATCGCCGTGTTGATGTCGGCATCCGTTGGCTTGGGAGTTCGCTTGAGCAACGCAGTAGCGGACATGATCTGGCCGGGCTGGCAATAGCCACACTGGGGCACGCCGACCTCGACCCACGCCGCCTGGACGGCCTTGCCGACGCGGTCCTCGCCGATCGCCTCGATCGTGGTGATCTTCGCCTGCCCGACCGCGGAGATCGGCGTGATGCAGGAGCGCACGGGTTGGCCATCGACGTGCACGGTGCAGGCGCCGCACAGCGCCATGCCGCAACCGTACTTGGTCCCGGTCAATCCAAGGACATCGCGCAAGGTCCACAACAGCGGCGTATCCGGAGGAACGTCCGCCTGTCGCGCTTTACCATTCACGTGAAGCGTTACCATACGACCCTCCTTGGGAGTGAGACGCTCTGAACGGCGGCCGAATCTGAGTTCGGCGTTGCCCGCGGCTGTACACGGCCTCTCCCGGCGATGTCTGTCGAGTAATGTTGGCGGCCTAACCGCCTGCTGTCAGCCGTGGGGCCACGCGTGCGGGAGCCCCAGCCATTCCCTCCACGAGACGGACCGTGTCCACCGGCGCGATACTGCGCCCGCGACCACGAGGCTGTCAAGGGAGCCTCCGAAGCCGACGCTCGACCCACCCTCTCTCGATCTGTCGGGGGGCCGGGGCCCCGCGCGCCCACCCCACGACAGGGACCCGTCCCGATCGCGGCCGTTCGCGCCCGGTCCGCAAGACGGGAGACCGGCGCCTGGCCAGCACGGCGGGAAGTGGAGTACGATACGGCCACTGCCGCGAGCGCGGCCGTCGAGCCCGGCTAAGGAGGAGCGGACGATGCCGTACGACCTGGTCGTCAAGAACGGCATGGTGATCGACGGATCCGGCTTGCCCCGCTATCGGGCCGACGTCGGCGTGCGGCACGGCCGCATCGCCGGCATCGGGCGCATCCGCGAGCGCGCGGGCGAGGTGATCGACGCGGACGGACAGGCGGTGGCGCCCGGCTTCGTGGACGGGCACACGCACATGGACGCGCAGATCTTCTGGGATCCGCTCGGCACCTGCTCGTGCTGGCACGGCGTCACCACCGTGGTCATGGGCAACTGCGGATTCACCCTCGCCCCCTGCCGCGCGTCCGACAAGCACCTGGTCATCCGCAACTTAGAGCGCGCGGAGGACATCGCGGCCGAGGCGATGGACGCGGGCATCGACTGGGCGTGGACCACGTTCCCGGAGTTTCTCGATCGCGTGGACACCCTGCCCAAAGGCATCAACTACGCGTGCTATATCGGTCACTCGGCGCTGCGCACCTACGTCATGGGCGAACGGGCCTTCGAGGAGCCGGCCGGCGAGGACGACCTCCGGGGGATGGAACGCGAGCTGCGCGATGCCATCCGCGCCGGCGCCATCGGCTTCACGACATCGCGCTCGCCGAGTCACGAGACCCCCGCTCGGCGCCCCGTCGCGAGTCGCCTCGCCACCTGGGACGAGGTGCGGCGGCTGGTCGGTGTCATGGGCGACATGAACGCGGGCATCTTCGAGCTCGCCGGCGAAGAGGTCGGCCGGACCTCGCGCGATCCCCAGGGCCTCCGCGACTACCACGTGCGGCTGCGCGATCTGGCCGTGGAGACCGGACGCCCGGTGACGTGGGGCGTATTCAGCCGCAGAGAGGCGCCGGAGGTGTGGCGGACCCACCTCGCGCTGCTCGAGGAGACCGCGGCCGCGGGCGGCCGCATGTTCGCGCAGGCGCACAGCCGCGCGCTCAACGTGGTGCTCTCGTTCAAGACCAGCCTACCGTTCGACCGGCTGCCGGTGTGGAAGGAGCTTCGGGCGCTGCCGCTCGATCTGCAGCGGCTGCGGCTGCGCGATCCGGAGGTGCGCCGACGTCTCGTCGAGGCCGCGGGCGAGCGCCACGAGCGGCGGGCGATCGGAGCGGAGCCGCGGCCAGCCGCATACGACGGGATCTTCGTCATGGACACGGTGGAGGGACCCCATCGCTCGGTGGCGGAGGTCGCCCGCGCCCGCGGCGTTGACCCGGTCGAGGCGATGATCGACCTCGCCCTCGAAAAAGACCTCGAGCTGTTCTTCCTCCAGCCGATCGCCAACGAAAACCAGGACGACGTGCTCGAGATGATGAAGCATCCGCGCTCGGTGGTCACCTTCTCGGACTCCGGCGCGCACGTCTCGCAGATCATGGATGCCTCGCTCCAGACGCACGTGCTCAGTCACTGGGTGCGCACGAGAGGCGCCTTCACCCTCGAGCAGGCCGTCCGCATGCTGAGCTTCGAGCCCGCGACGCACTGGGGCTTCGCAGACCGAGGCCTGATCCGCGAAGGGCTGGTGGCCGATCTCCTCGTCTTCGACCCCGAGACGATCGCCCCCGAGATGCCGGAGGTGGCGCACGATCTTCCGGCCGGGGCCCGGCGCCTCGTGCAGCGGGCGCGCGGCCTGTCGGCAACCATCGTGAACGGCGAGATCGTGCTGCGCGACGGCAAGCCCACGGGGGCGCTTCCCGGGCAGTTGCTCCGCGGCCCCCTCGCGCGGAGGTGGTGAACACGGCAGGGGTGAGGGAGCGGCGAAGACATCCGGCGCTCCCCTGACGCCGCCGACAGCGAGGCGTCGGTGGCGGCTCGAGGAGCACCCGACCGTGGCGATCGGAGGAGCCACTCATTCACGGCGGACGCCGCCCGTTCTTCCTCCGCCCCCCTCCTCGACCGGGCATCCGGAAGGCCCGGCCGCCGGCGCGGTCACCGGGTCCGGTACACGACGAGCCGGTCGGCTCCGGACTCCGGCGCCCAGACTTCTCCCCGCCGGCCGTGGAGCTGGCGCACGTTGGCCGCGGGCCGGTCGCTCGGAAACACCTCGAACTTTTCGCGCTCGGGGTCGAAGCGGACGACCGCGTTGGCCGTCCAGTCGCTGAGCCATACCACGTCCGCGTCGTCGACGTAGATGGCGTAGGCGCGCGCGCGGGCGCCTGGCAGCTTCCAGGTCGTCCAGGCCCCGCGCCGGGGGTCGTAGCGGCTGACGTGGCCGGCGTTCCACTCGCTCACCCAGATCCGGCCCTTTGAGTCCGCCCACACGCGCCGCGCGCCTTGGTCTCGGGTCGGCGGTTCGATGACCGTGGCGGCTCCCGTGTCGAGGTCGAGGCGCGCGATGTAGTTGCCCGCGAGCGACGCGTAATAGACGTCTCCCTCCGGCGTCGTCGTGATGCCGTAGGGGCCCCGACCGCGCGGCGCCTCCCAGATCTCCATCGCGCCGGTCTTCGGCTCGAGCCGGCCGTAGATGCCGTTCTGGCCGGTGAACCAGACGCGGCCGCGCTTGTCGAAGGTCAGGGTGTTGAGGTTCGCCCAGCCGTGTCCGTCGGGCAGCGGCCAGCGCGTCACCACGCGGGTCCGGGGGTCGACCCGGACGATCGCGTTGGTGCCGCCCTCGGTGATCCACGGCGCGCCGTCCGGACCGATGAGGACGCCGTGCGGGGCGGCACCCGCCCCGAGCGGGATGAGCTCGACCTTGCCGGTCGCGGGGTCGAGGCGGCCGAGCTGGCCGCTCCGCTGGGCCGTGTACCAGACGGTGCCGTCGCCGCCGACGGCGACGTCGTGCGGATAGCCGCCACCGGGGGGCAGGGGGTAGGCCTGGACGGCGACGTCGGCCCGCGCAGCGGGCGGCAGCATGACCAGGGCCAAGACGAGCGCGAGCAGCGAGCGGTGCATGGCGACCTCCCCTCGGGACTACGTCGCGACGGCTCCGGCGTGGCCGCGCGCGACGACGGTGGCGGCGGGCAGGCTCATCTCCACGACCAGGCCGCCCCCCGGGGCGTTCGCGGCCCGGACGGTGCCGCCGTGCAGGCGGACCGTCCGATCGACGATCGTCAGCCCGAGGCCGGCGCCGCCGGTCTCGCGCTCGCGCGCGTCACCGACGCGGTAGAACGGGTGAAAGATGTCGGCGAGCGCGCTCTCGGGCACGCCACTTCCGTGGTCGCGCACCGAGATGAGGACGCGGGGCGATCGGTCGTGGCCGTCCGGGCGCAACGCGACCTCGACCGCGGTGTTCTCCCGGGTGTGGCGCACGGCGTTCCGCACCACGTTCTCGACGGCGCTCCTCAAGAGCTCCGCGGCGCCGAGGAGGACGGCGTCGCAGCTCTCGGTGACGCGCACGGATCGGTCCCGGCTGCGCGCTTCGAAGTCGGCATCCTCCGCCACCTCGTGGACGACCCGGGTCAGGTCCACCGGCTCGCGCTCCGGTTCCCGCGCTCCGCTCTCGAGTCGGGCGAGCATGAGGAGCTGGCCGATGAGGAAGTTCAGACGCTCGGCCTCGCGCTCGATCCGGTCGAGGGCGGCCTGCTCCTCGCCCGCCCGCTGGCGCGCGAGGCCGAGCGCGACGTTCAGGCGCGAGAGCGGCGAGCGAAGCTCGTGCGAGATGTCCCGGAGCAGCCGCCGTTCCGAGGTCATGAGCCCCTCGATCCGCTCGGCCATCCGGTCGAAGTCCCGGCCGAGGTCCGCGAACTCGTCGGCCCGCCGTCCCATGGCGGGGCCCACCCGGACGCTGAGGTTGCCGGCGGCCACCTGGCGGGTGGCCTCCCGCAGCGTGCCGAGCGGCCTGGCCACATACCTCGCCAGCCCGTAACAGACGACCCCGGCGGTGAGAAGGAGGGCCAGGAGGCGCAGCAGCTGCGCCGACGGCGCGTCTTGCAGAAGCCTCAGCAGGTGGGTCGGCGCACCCACCAGCATCACGTAGTGGCGTCCCCCCGGCGTCGTCACCTGGCGCGCCTTCCAGACTGTGCGCCCCTCGGCCTTCACTTCGGTCTCGCCCGACGCGCGCGCCCGCGCGACCAGGGCCGCCGCCTCCGGGGGCACCGCCCGGCCCGAGACCTCCCGGCCGTCCTCCCCCAGCATGAGGGCGCGAATCCGCATCGTCCGCTCCAGCTGCCCGAAGAACGTCGCCACCGCCGCCGGCCCGTCGCGGTCGAGGAGCTCCGAGGCCGAGCGGACGTAGCCCCCGAGCGCCCGGTCGCTAAACCGCTGGAGCCGCACCTCGATGGGCATCTCCGTCGTGATGATCGCAACGTGGACGGCCAGCCCGACCAGCACGAGCGACACCCAGAACCAGAGGAGGATCTTCACGAAGATGCCACGCATCGTCAGGCGCCGTCCATGCCGTCGTCGCGGCCGTACACGTAGCCCACCGCCCGCACGGCCTTGATCCGCTCACCGCCGTCGGACCGGGGGCCGAGCTTCTTCCGCAGCCGGCTCACGTGGACGTCGATGCTCCGGTCGAACGGCACCAACTCCCGCCCCAGGACGCTTCGCGCCAACTCGTCGCGCTGGACGACCGAGCCCGGCGCCCGCAGCAGGACCTCGAGCAGGCTGAACTCGACCGCCGTCAACTCGACCCGGACGCCGGCCCGCCGGACCACATGGCTGCCGACATCCATCTCGAGATCGTCGACGGACAGCCGCTCGGGGCGGCGGTCGCCGGGCCCGGGTCCGCCGTCGGGGGCCGCCCGGCGGAGGATGGCGCGGATGCGCGCGACCAGCTCCCGGGGATTGAAGGGCTTCGACAGATAGTCGTCCGCGCCGAGCTCGAGCCCCACGATGCGGTCCACGTCGTCGCCGCGCGCGGTCAGCATGAGCACCGGGGTCCGCGACCGCGCGCGGATGCGCCGCAGGAGGTCGAAGCCACTGACGCCCGGGAGCATCACGTCGAGGACGGTGAGCTGGTAGTCACCGGACGCCGCCCGCTCCACCGCCCGGGCCCCGTCCACTTCCGCATCCAGCTGGAAGCCCTCCTGCACCAGGTACTCGCGGACGAGCTCGCACAATTCCTCGTCGTCGTCGACCAGGAGCACGCGGGTCATCCGGCCCTGGGCGCTCGGCTGCCGAGCAATCGCCTCGTTCACCCTTCGCATTCTCGCGCCGGCACCCCCGTCCGTGGGTAAAGAAGTGTCAAGTCAAGTTTACATTTCTTAACGTCCCGCTGCTCCCCCGATCCTGTAGCGTGCCCTAGGAGGGAGGTCATGGAGACGGAAGCGACCGGAAAGGACCCCGGGCGGGCGACACCGCGGTCGGCCGGCCTCAGGCGCTGGTGGGCGGCGCTGCTCGCGGTCTGTCTCGTGGCCGTCGCCGCGTACGTGCTCGTGATGAAGCTGGGCGAGGCCCAGTCGCGCGCGGCCCGGGCCGCGGCGCCCCCTCCGCGCGGCGTGCCGGTGGTCGCGGTACCGGCACGACAGGGGGACGTCGGCGTATACCTCAACGGCCTCGGCTCGGTGACGCCACTCAACACGGTCACCGTCAAGAGCCGCGTCGACGGTGAGCTGACAAAAGTGCTGTTCCGGGAGGGCCAGCTCGTCAAGAGCGGCGAGCTGCTGGTCCAGATCGACCCGCGCCCCTTCGAGGCGCAGCTGACCCAGGCCGAGGGACAGATGGTGCGCGACCAGGCGCTGCTGAAGAACGCCCGGCTCGATGTGGAGCGGTACCGCGGGCTCTGGGCCCAGGATTCGATTCCCAAGCAGCTGCTGGATACCCAGGAGTCGCTGGCGCACCAGTACGAAGGCGTCGTCAAGCTCGACCAGGGACAGATCGACATGGCCAAGCTCCAGCTGACCTACTGCCGCATCACCTCGCCGATCAGCGGTCGGGTCGGGCTGCGTCTGGTGGACCCGGGCAACATCGTTCGCGCG
>QHRX01000133.1 GCA_003221455.1 Candidatus Rokuibacteriota bacterium | reverse complement strand
CCGCCGCCGACTGATGCACAGGGAGATTCGGGGCGCGGAGCTGATCGTTTATCATGAGTGGCTCGCGCCCGGCGCGCCCGATGGCTCGGGCCCGCCGCCCGCGCGCCCGGCGAATACCGGGAAGCGGGCACGCCACCGGATACCCGCGAAGCCGGCACCGGCGCGGAGAAGCGCCGCGAAGAAGACCCGCCCGGCGAAACGCAGCGTGGCCGCCCGGACGGCCCGGCGTCGGCGGCCTCGACGCCGTGGGACGCGCTAGATGCGGCGCGCCCAGCTCCCGCTCGATGGCCAGTCCGACCTCGAGTCCGTTCGGGAGCTCGAGCGCCCGATCCGCGCGACTCCCGATCTGTCCGACCTCGCCACGATTCGCGCCTTTCTTGCCACCGCCCCGCGGAGCCTGGTGGGCGAGCGCACCGCCGAGGAATGCCTGGCCGCCGACGACGAGAAGCTGCGCGTGCTCATCCAGCACATGATCCTCGGCAGTTCGGCCATGACGGACCTCCACCCGGCGAGCCGTGCGTGGCTGAACCGGGGGGGCTACCCCCCGCCCCCGTGGGATCCCGAGTCGAAGCCGTACGGCGAGCGGCGGGTCGCCACCTATCGTGGACGTCTGGCGGCGATCGTCGCGTGGACGCCTACGCGGTCCGTGGCGCTCGCCGAGGGTCTCACCGAGGTCGAACGCCGCTGGGTGCTCGCTCTCGCGATCGGCGCCGGGGCGCGCCCGGAGTGGTCCGACGCCGAGCTGCAACGCTTCGCCGCCTATCTCACGATGGGGGGTGCCTCGTTCGCGCGCGAGCGCGAGGTGAACGACGTCGAGATCGCGGCGAAGTACGGCGTGCCCGAGGCGCTGGCCGCCTACCGTCGCTCGTTGGACGACCTCGACCTCTAGCCTGCTATCCTGCATCTGACAGGCATGGAAGAAGACTCCACGGCTGAGAAGCGCATCACGCTGCGGGCGGGCGAGGCCCTCGTGGAGGACGTCGACACCGGGATAGTCCGGATCGCGCCCACTGACATGGGGAGGCTCGGCGCGGTGGCCGGCAGCGGGATCGCCATTCTCGGTGCGCGCGTCACGTATGCGCGCGTGATGCCGGCTCCGGACGAGTTTCACGGGCGCCACCTCCTGCAGATGGACGGCGTGACCCGAGAAAATGCCGGCGTGACCCTGAACAGTCGGGTTGATGTCGCTTCCGCGTCGGTGCCGTTCGCCCAGACCATGCTCATTGCGCCGCTGGAACCCCTCGGTCTCGAGGCCGAGGACGTCCGCCGGATCCGCGAGATCCTCGCCGGCCGCGTCGTGACCACCGGGGACAAGATCAAGGTTCTCGCGTTCGCCAAGACCGGGCATCTCTTCCGAGTCGTGGGCACCGAACCGGACGGTCCGGTCGCGCTCACCCACGTCACCGACGTGCGCATCCAGACCGCGGGGGTCGCCTCTCCCCAGCCGTTCAAAGTCAAGTACGAGGACATCGGAGGGCTTGAGGACGTCCTCATCCGCGTGCGGGAACTGGTCGAGCTGCCGATGCGTTACCCCGAGGCGTTCGCCCATCTCCGGATCGATCCCCCGAAGGGGGTGCTGCTCTACGGTCCCCCCGGGACTGGCAAGACGCTCATCGCTCGGGCGGTCGCCTCCGAAGTGGAGGCGCACTTCATCCACGTGAACGGGCCTGAGATCATCCACAAGTTCTACGGGGAGAGTGAGGCCAAGCTCCGGAGCATCTTCGACGAGGCCCAGCGCCAAGCGCCCAGCATCGTCTTCCTGGACGAGCTCGACGCGATCGCGCCCAAGCGCTCGGAGGTGTCCGGCGAGGTCGAGAAGCGGGTCGTCGCCCAGCTGCTCGCGTCGATGGACGGACTGGTCTCCCGGGGCGAGGTGGTCGTGATCGGCGCGACCAACCTTCCAGAGATGCTCGATCCCGCGCTGCGCCGTCCCGGCCGCTTCGATCGTGAGATCTCGCTGAGCGCGCCGAGCCGGGTCGGGCGGATGAAGATCCTGCGCATCCACTCGCGCGGTATGCCGCTCGACCCGGACGTCGACCTGTCGCGCCTGGCCGAGATCACCCACGGGTTCGTCGGGGCCGACCTCGAGGTGCTCTGCAAGGAAGCGGGAATGCGGGCCCTTCAGGAGCTGCTCGACACCTCCGACTTCGTCGCCAAGGACATCGCCGCGCTCGTGAAGGACGCACGGATATCCATGCGACACTTCCTGGAGGCGCTCAAGCATATCGACCCCACCGCGACCCGGGAGTTTTTCGTCGAGCGCCCGAACGTGAGTTGGGCCGAGGTCGGCGGGCTCGACGACGTCCGACGGCAGCTCGAGTCGATCATCGACTTCCCGCGTCGAGCGCCGAAGCTCTTCGCGCGCTCGGGCGTCCGCCTGCCGAAAGGTGTCATGCTGAGCGGGCCATCCGGCACCGGCAAGACCCTGGTGGCCAAGGCGCTGGCTGCGGAGAGCGGCCTGTCGTTCATCACCGCCGATGCCGCGATGATCTTCTCGAAGTGGGTCGGCGAGTCCGAAAAGGTGCTCCGGCAGGTGTTCCGGAAGGCGAAGGAGGCGGCCCCATGCATCCTGCTCTTCGACGAGATCGACGCGATCGTGCCGACCCGGCGCGGCGGGATGGAGGGGGGGAACACCGACCGTATCGTGAGCCAGTTCTTGAACGAGCTCGACAACCTCACGGAGCTCAGCGGTGTCGTGGTCCTGGGGGCGACCAACCGCCTGGACCTCGTCGACCGGGCCGTGCTCGCGCCGGGTCGGTTCGGCGTCGTGATCGAGTTCCGGGAGCTGGACAAGAACCAGCGCCAGCGGGTGTTCGAGGTGCACGCGGCCAAGATGGCGCTGGATGAGGACGTCTCGCTGACCGAGCTCGCTGCGCGCTCCGAGGGCCTCACCGGGGCCGAGATTGCGTCCGTGTGCCAGCGCGCCGCCATGCGGCGCGTGCACGAGTTTCTCACCGGTCGGCGGGCCTACGACGACTCAGTCGCGGAGCGCTTCGCGGTCACCCGCGCGGACTTCGAGGCGGCGATCGAAGAGGTCGCGAGGCGGTCGAGCGGGCGGCGGCCCGAGCCGTTCGGGCGGATCGACTAAGGGCCAGCGCGCGACACGAGTGGCTCGACGCTCAGAAGGGACGGGCGCATGCGTGCGACCGATGTGATGACGAAGAACGTCGTGACGATCGACGAGAACGCCCCCGTGCGCGAAGCCGCCCGCTTGCTGGTCGAACACCGTATCAGCGGTCTCCCGGTCGTGGACGCGGACGGTCATCTGATCGGACTCGTCACCGAAGCGGACCTGATCGCCCGCCAGCAGGCCTCGCCCACGCACCACCCCTGGTGGCATCGCTTCTTCTCCGACCCGGAGCGTTTGGCTGAGGAATACCGACGATCGGCAGGCTCCACGGTGGGCGACGTGATGACGCGGGCCGTGATCTGCGTCGATCCGCGAATGCCGATCGAAGCCATTGCGACGTTGCTGGAGCGTCGAGGGATCAAACGCGTCCCGGTCGTCGAGCAGGGGCGACTCGCCGGTATCGTCAGTCGCGCTGACCTCGTCCGCGCCCTCGCCGAGCGCCCCGCGGCCCAGATCGTGTCCGTAGCGGACGCCGAGATCGTCCGTGCGGTCGGCGATCGCCTTGCCGGCGAGCCGTGGGCTCACCGATCGGGCGTCGTCGTGGAGAGCAGTGCGGGCGTCGTGGAACTGTGGGGGCTCGTGGAATCCGACGGCGAGAGGGCCGCCACCGCGACCCTCGCCCGCAACGTCCCTGGGGTGAGGGAGGTCCGGAACTATCTGGCCGTGAGATCACGCGTCATGCCGTACGTGTACTGGGACACCGGGGGTCTCTCGGCCGAAACCGCGGCACCGCCGGAGCTGCGCAAGGACCCCTGGGACCCACAGGACCCGGCCGCACGCCCCTAAGACGCCGCGGTCCGGGCAAGGGTCAAGAGTCCTCCTCGTGTATCTCGTTGGGGACTCGGACCCGCGGCCTCGATGGTCAGCGGCGATCGATCGAACCAGCAGACTTCGGTGACCGTGTAGCCTTCTGCAGTGCGTGGGCTCGCGCCATCGACCGATCTATCGGAATTCCCTGCGGTCGATGGGGTGCCGTCCCTGCGAGTGGCGGGTGGTTCGGACCCTGAATCGAGCGCGTCTGCCGATTCCGCCACTTCGGCGCGAGTCGGCGCGGGTATCATAAGGTCAAGCCCGCTCACGTCAAGGAGTCTGCCGTGGGGATCGAGAAGGTCGTCGCGACCAACCGGAAGGCCCGACACGAGTTCGAGGTCCTCGAGACCTTCGAGGCTGGCCTCGTCCTGCGCGGGACCGAGGTGAAGTCCCTCCGGGAGGGCCAGGTCACCTTCAAGGACAGCTACGTCGCCGTCCAGAACGGCGAAGCGTGGCTCATCGGCTGCCACGTGAGCCCCTACCACCATGGGAGCGACGCCAACCACGATCCCGAGCGCCGCCGGAAGCTTCTCCTGCACCGGCGCGAGTTGCAACGGCTCCTGGGCAAGACGGCGGAGCGCGGATTGACGATCGTGCCACTTCGTCTATACTTTAAGGAAGGGCGCGCGAAGCTCGAGATCGGGCTGGCGCGCGGGCGGAAGCTCCACGACAAGCGTGCCGTGCTCCGCGAGCGCGAGACGCGGCGCGAGATGGACAAAGCCATGCGGGCGCGTGTCCGAGGCTAGGACGCCGCCAGGGAGGATGGAACGGGGGCGACCGGTTTCGACGGGGATCAGTGAAGCACAGGCTGCATCCCGAGGTTTCTCTCCCCTCGTAAATAAGAGAGAACGGTATAGCTGCCAACACACAGCTAGCTCTGGCGGCCTAACACCCGCCGGCGTCCTCCAGGTTGCGCCATCAGGGCCTGGGTCAGGGCGTCATACTCTGATGGCTGGCTCCAAGCCTTGTCTCGGGGTGAGGGGCGAGACCTCTAGAGGCTGGCCGCCCGGAAATCCAGCCGGTTGGAGTGCCGGGTAGCGACAGCAGAAGAAAACCGGCTATTGATGTAGACGCCTGTCGCCGAGGGTTTCCGGACGCGGGTTCAATTCCCGCCGCCTCCACCAACCCATCGCCCCGCCCGCGCGCCGGGCGGCGCGATCGTCAGGGGATCGTGACGAGGCGCCCGGGGCCCCGCTCCCTGCGGGCGCCGCCGAGAGACGGGGCGCCTCGCCTTCGATTGGACAGATTGAGTGGTCGCTTCCGTGGCGCTGGTCGAGCCCGGCGTCAGCGCCGCAGCGCTCGCCATCACGGCAGTCTGGCTCTGCTCGGTCCCCTGCAGGCCGCGGATGAACCGCCCCCGATGACCGCCAAGGTGCGCCGGGTCACGCGGTGATCCGGTAGACGCGCCGAGCGTTCTCCCACAGCATCTTCTGCCGGACCGCCGGGTCCACCCCGCGGAACTGCTCCTCGATCGCCTTCGCGGAGAATGGCCAGGTCCCGTCCCGGTGCGGGTAGTCCGACCCCCACATGACGTTATCCGGGGCGATCCCCGCCATGGCCCGGACGCCGTGGAAGTCCTTCTGGAACGTCGCGTAGATCTGGCGCTTGAAGTAGGCGCTCGGCGGCAGCGAAAGCGCGAGGTCGTCCGCGAGGCGCTCCTCGTAGGTGTCGTCCAGGCGCTCGAGGATGTAGGGGAGCCAGCCGATCCCGCTCTCGCCGAGCACGAGCCTGAGGCGCGGGTGACGCTCGCAGACGCCGGATAGGATCACCGAGGCGAGGATCTCGTCCATCTGCATCGGGGCGACGACGGTCCACGCGCCGATCACCGCCGGGTGCCGCACGCCCTTGATCTCGTAGCCGACCGTCGCGCCGCCGCCCTCGAAGACATGAAACGAGATCACGAGGTCCGTCTCCTCGGCGGCGGCCCAGAGCGGTTCCCACATCTCATGCCACACGGGCATCGCCGAGCCCCACGGGACGAACACCGCGCCCCGCAACCCGAGGCGGGCGCAGCGCCGAACCTCATCGGCCGCGGCCGCCCCGTCGTGGTTGGGGAGACAGCCGAGGCCGAAGAAGCGGCCCGGCATCGTCTGGTTGAAGTCGGCGACGTACTCGTTATACGCGCGGTAGACCGCGACGAGCAGCTCGGGGTCGGTGATCCCCTTGCGGCCGAAGAGCCCGCGCGAGATGCCGATGATGCCGTAGATGACCTCGGCCTCGACGCCGTCCCGGTCCTGGTCCGCCCGGCGCTGGGCCGAGTTCGACGGGCGCGTCTCGCGGCCCGACGCGAATCCGGCCTCGGTGAGGACCCGCCCGCGCCGGCCGCCGGTAACGCCGGGCCCGTAGACGCCGTAGGGCGCGAGCACGTCGTCGCCCGAGACCCAGACCCGCCCCCCGTCGCGCTCGGCGACGTGGGGCACGCGCGCGCCCCATGAGGCGGGCATCCGTGACGCGAAGGTGTCGGGGGGGAGGTAGATGAGATCCATGTGGCTGTCGGCCGACATCACCTTGGTCGCCATGCCGTTCCCTCACCTCCGGGGGTTGAGTGGGCCACGTCGCCGGTGCCCACGCTACCTCTAGCAGGCGGCGGCGCCTTTTGCAATCGGAGCTCGATTAAGCTCCGGCCGCGCGCGGCCCCGTTGCTAGAATACCCGGTGCCATGCGGATCCTCGCGTGTGTCATCGCGCTGGTAGCGAGCGTCGGCCTCGGCCCGTTCGCCGCGGCCGGAGCCGACATTCCCCTGATTACCCATGCCGGGCGCCCCTACGTCCCGCTCGACCGGGTCGCCGCGGCGCTGCGGGCCAGGCCGGACTGGACGAGCGCCAGTGCGCGGGCGCGGCTCGTCCTCGGGCGGCAGCGCGTCGTGGTCACACGCAACCGGGCGCTGGTGGAGGTCAACGGGACCACGCTCCGGCTGTCGGCGCCGGCGGTGGTGACGCCGGGCGGGTGGCTCGTCCCCGAGGAGTTCCTGTCGAAGGTGGTTCCGAGGATCGCGCCCCGGGCCCGCCTCGTCGCCGCGCGCGCGGCCGCTCCACCCCGCCCGACCATCGTCGCCGTCGCGGCCACGCGCGAGGCGGCGGTCACGGACCTGCGCGTGCGCTCCTACCCCTCGTTCACTCGCGTCGTGATCGAGGCCGACGCGCCCTTCACCTACCGGATCGAGCGGGTCCGGGACGGCGTGCTGGTGCGGTTCGAGGGGCTCGTGCTGCGATCGCCCCATGTCGAGCAGGTGCACGACGGCCAGGTGGGGGAGCTTCGGCTCGAGACGGCCGGCGGCTCGACGACGGCGACCGTCACGCTCGAGGGCGACGTCGCCGACGTGCGCGAGATCACTCTCGTCGACCCGTTTCGGCTGGTGCTCGACTTCGCCCGCCCGGCCGAGCGCGAGGGCCGTCCGGAGGCGGCGCCCCTGCGCCAGATCGTGCTCGACGCCGGCCACGGCGGCCACGACGCCGGCGCGATCGGCCCAACCGGGCTTCTGGAGAAGGACCTCGTCCTCGATATCACGTTCCGGGTCGCGCGCCTGTGCGAGCAGCGCCTCGGGATCAAGGCGAGCCTCTCGCGCACCGGCGACTACTTCGTCCCGCTCGCCGATCGCACCAGCTTCGCCAACCGCCAGCGCGCGGACCTCTTCGTGTCGATCCACGCCAACGCCCAGCGCGATCTGAGCGCGGCCGGCGTGGAGACGTACTTCCTGTCGTCGGAGGCGACCGACATCGCGGCGCGGCAGGTCGCGGCGAAGGAGAACAGCGTCGTTGAGCTCGAGTCGCCGGTCGCGCGACAGAAGCTGGACGTCCTCAAGACGATCCTCTGGGACCTGGCCCAGTCCGACTTCCTCGCGGAGTCGTCGAACCTGGCCGAGATCATCCAGGACTCGATGACTCAGGCGCTCCACATCCCGAACCGTGGCGTCAAGCAGGCCGGCTTCTACGTGCTGGGCGGCGCGGCGATGCCGGCGGTGCTGATCGAGATCGGCTTCGTCACGAACCCGAAGGAGGAGCGCCGATTGAGGGATGGCCGCTACCGGGACGAGATCGCGCGCGCGATCTTCGCGGGGATCGCGGAGTATAAGAAGCGCTATGATCAACGCATGCGCGCGTCGATCGGGCGCCCGGAGGCGCGGTGAGCGCGGCCGGCGACTTGAAGGTGCGGCACAACGGGCGGCGTCCGGACCAGCTCCGGCCGATCACGATCACGCGCGACTTTCTCCGCCATCCGGAAGGCTCGGTCCTCGTCGAGTTCGGCGACACCAAGGTCATCTGCGCGGCCTCTCTGGAGGACAAGGTCCCGCCGTTTCTCAAGGGCCAGGGTCAGGGGTGGGTGACGGCCGAGTACGCGATGCTGCCACGCTCCACGACCACGCGCACGCCGCGCGACAACCGCGGCCCGAGCGGACGCTCGCAGGAGATCCAGCGCCTGGTCGGGCGGGCGCTCCGTGCCGTGGTGGAGCGCGCGAAGCTCGGCGAGCGCACGTTCTGGGTGGACTGCGACGTCATCCAGGCCGACGGTGGGACGCGGACGGCCGCGATCACGGGCGCCTACGTGGCGCTCGCGGACGCGCTCGGCCGGCTGGTGGCCGCCAACGCGCTGCCGGGGATGCCCCTGCGCGACCTGGTGGCGGCGGTCAGCGTCGGGGTCGTCCAGGGGGCGGCGGTCCTCGACCTCGACTATGCCGAGGACTCCTCCGCCGAGGTCGACATGAACATCGTGATGACCGGCGGCGGAGAGTTCGTCGAGGTGCAGGGGACGGCCGAGCACATGCCGTTCCGGCGCGAGCAGCTCGACGCCCTGCTGGCTCTCGCCGCGCGCGGCATCGCGCAGCTCGTCGAGCTGCAGCGGCGAGCCCTCGCGGCGCGCGGGGAGCGTAGCTTCACCCTCTGAGCCGCCGCCTCGTCGTCGCCACGCTGAACGCCGCCAAGGCGCGCGAGCTCGTCGAGGCTCTGGCGCACCTCCCCTTCGAGGTCGTCCTGCTCGGTGATTGTCCTGGCGCGTCCCTGCCGCCCGAGGGCGAGCACTCGTACGTCGAGAATGCGCTCGCCAAGGCGCGGTCCGCCGCGCTCCTGGCCGATGCCGTGGCGCTCGCGGACGATTCCGGCCTCGAGGTCGACGCGCTCGGGGGCCTGCCCGGCGTGACGTCGGCGCGTTTCGGCGGCGAGCACCTCACGGACGCGGAGCGCTGCGCCCTTGTCCTCGCGCGCATCCGCGGGGTGGCCCCCGGGCGCCGGACGGCCCGCTTCCGCTGCGTCATCGCGCTGGCGGACCCCACGGGGCGGGAGGCGACCGTCGAGGGGACGGTCGAGGGACGGATCGCGGAGGCCGCGCGCGGCACGGGCGGGTTCGGCTACGACCCGATCTTCGTCTATCCGCCGCTCGCGTGCACCTTCGCCGAGCTGCCGCCCGCGGTGAAGGCGGAGGTGAGCCACCGCGCCCTCGCGCTCCGCAAGGCCTCGGAATGGCTCGCGCGCTGGTGATATACTCCGAGCGGTTCCGGTCCAGTGGCCTCGGGGTGTGGCGCAGCCCGGTAGCGCACCTGCTTTGGGAGCAGGGGGCCGGAGGTTCAAATCCTCTCACCCCGACCAGCGACCGGCGAGACCTGTAGCGTAGTTAGCTCGACATGGGGAGGTGCGGGCCGCGGCATGAGCAGGGCCTCTCTGGCCGCGGTCGCGTGCGCGGTCATCGTGCTCGTCGCCCCCCCCGCGCGCGCGTACATGTGCCCGGTGGTCATCAAGCAGGCCGAAGAGCTGATCGCCAGGGCTGAGCGCGGCAAGACGACCCCGGAATCGGAGGCGCTCCTCGAGGACGCCCGCAAGCTCGTCCGGGAAGCGCGGGCCAACCACGAGAACGCCAAGTCGAAGAAGGATCACGACGACGCCATCCGAAAGGCACGGACGGCGCTCGGGCTCGCCGAGGAGGCCCTGAAGCTCCAGGCGCCGTAGCGCGCCGCCGGATCGCCCGGCGAGCGTAGGGATCGGGAGGAGATCAGTCGTGCGGAGACAGCCGCTGTTCACGGGAGTGGCGCTCCTGGTCTTGGTGCTCCCCGTCGCCGCCGCCGACCCACCGGAAGCAGAGCGGGCGCGCGCCGTGGCCGCACAGGTGCTGGAGCAGACGAAGTCGGTGCTCCAAAGTGCGTTGAGCGGCGGACAGCCGGCGGCGGCGCTGCGCGTCTGTGCCTCGGTGGCGGGAGACATCGCTCGCAAGCACGAACAGCAGGGCTGGCGGGTGCGCCGCGTGAGCGACAGGGTCCGGAACCCTGCGGACACTCCCGACGCCTACGAGCGCGAAGTGCTCCGCGCCTGGCAGGAGGAGAAGATGGCCGGGCGCCTGGCCCCGACCACCGAGCGTCAGGAGATCGTGACCGAAGCGGGCCAGCGGGATCTACGGTATATGAGGCCGATCTTCATCGCGGCACCGGTATGCCTGCAGTGCCACGGCGAGCCCGCGAAGCTGGCACCAGGGGTCGCCGAGGCGCTGAAGGAGCTCTACCCAGACGATCAGGCCACGGGCTACTCTCTCGGCGACCTCCGAGGCGCGATCAGCGTCCGGATCCCGCTCGGAGCCCCGCGCTAGGTCACGCCACGCCGCCCCAGTAGACTCCGACACTCACCGACCACACGCCCGCCGAGCCCCTGACGGGGGGACGTCCGACTTCCAGGGCTGCCGGCGACCTGCCGTCACCGCGAGGCGCCCTGCTCCCAGATTGCATGCGCGATCGGGTTTCGGTGATACCCTGAGATCGACGCCCGAGCGGCGATGATCCGGCCGCGACGGCGGGGGCGGAACATGCAGTCACAGGTCGTCTTCGACGAGCGGGTCGCGATGCTCCTGTTGAAGTACGCGCGGATGGTCGTCGCCCGCGGCTACATCCACAACACCCTCGGCAACATCGCGATCCGCGTCGCCCACCCGACGTTCGCGGACGGTGTCGTCTATACGAAGCCCGCGGAGATCTCCCTCGAGGAGCTGGCGCTCGAGGACGTCGTGATCACCGATGTGCCGACGGGTACGCTCCTCCACGGCGGCAAGATGACCAGCGTCGGCCATCAGCTGAACCGGGAGATCTTTCGCCTCCGCCCCGACGTCAACGGCGTCATCCACGTCCATCACGACGAGGTCATCGCGCTCTTCGCGTCGGGCGCCGTCAAGGAGCTCAAGGTCATGTCGCTGGAATTTCCGTCCGTCATGGCCAAGCCGCCCTATCGCCTGCCCTCGCAGGTCGACGTGGAGCTGGACGTCGGCCCCCTCAAGGACTTCGTCGCGAACACGAACGCGATCCTGATGGAGAACCACGGCGTCACGACGCTCGGGCGGACCGTCTCCGAGGCCTACCACCGGCTCAACACGCTGACGGCCGAGGTGCGACGAACCATCATGGCCGAACAGCTCGCCGCCTTGAAGGGAAGCGACATCCGCTATCTCGACCAGGACTCCGTGGACCGACTCCACCGGTTCGCCGATCGCGTGATCTACCCGTCGCGCTCGCAGGCCCCGGGAGCCCCGGCGGGGAACGCCTGACGCGTCGCCGGCAGCACCCTGCCCCCGCTGCCGGCCTCGGCCGCCCTCTGCGGCTCGGTCGGGACGTCACCGACGGGGGCGGCCGACCGAGAGTCCCAGGAGTTCCTGGCGCAGCGCCTCGTCGGCGCGCAGCTCCGCCGCCGGCCCCTGGTAGCGGATGCGGCCCTTCTCGAGGACGTAGACGCGGTCGGCGAGGGCGACGGAGAAGCTCACGTTCTGCTCGGCGAGAAGAATCGTCAGGCCCTGGCGCTTCAGCCCCAGGATCTGGTCGGCGAGGTGGTCGACGACGAGCGGCGCGAGCCCCTCCGACGGCTCGTCGAGGAGCAGCAGTTCGGGGCTCCCCATGAGCGTGCGGGCGATGGTGAGCATCTGCTGCTCCCCGCCGGACAGGTACCCGCCTCGACGGTCGGCCAGCTCCCGGAGCAGGGGGAAGACGTCGTACACTCGCGCGACCGTCCAGCCCGGGGCCTCGCGGGTGCCGCGCGCCGCCACGTCGAGGTTTTCCGCCACGGTGAGGTCGGCGAAGATCCGCCGGTCTTCTGGCACGAAGCCGATGCCGGCCCGCGCCACGCGGTACGGCGGCCAGCCCGTGATGTCGCGGCCCTTCCAGAGAACGCGACCCGCGGACGGCGGCGTCAGCCCCATGACGCTGCGGATGGTCGTCGTCTTGCCGACACCGTTCCGGCCGAGCAGGCACACGCACTCGCCCGCGTCGACGGCCAGCGACACGCCGAAGAGGACGCGGGAGAGCCCGTAGGCGGCGTGGACGTCCCGCACTTCGAGGATCACGGGGCCCGCTCGCCGAGGTAGACCCGCTTCACCGCGGGGTCCGCCCGGACCTCGGCGGGCGAGCCCTCGGCGATGACGTGCCCCTGATGGAGGACGGTGATCTTCTGCGCGATCGCGAAGACGACCTCCATGTCGTGCTCGGTGAAGAGCAGGGTGAGGCCCCGGTCGCGGGTGATCCGCTCGATGAGCGCGATGGTCTCATGGGTCTCGGTCGCCGACATCCCAGCGGTGGGCTCGTCGAGGAGCAGGATCTCGGGCTCGCTCGCGAGCGCGATTCCCAGTTCGAGCTGCTTCTGGCCGCCGTGCGAGAGGAACCCGCTGACCTCGTGCGCCTTGTCGACGAGCCCCACCGAGGTCAGGATCGCGTCCGTCTCGTCTCGGTAGAAGCGGTCGACCCTGGAGTAGAGGTTCAGCGCGTGGCGGTGATGGGCGAGGAAGGCCGCCTGGACATTCTGGAAGACGGTCAGCCTCGGGAAGATGTTCGTGCGCTGGAAGGACCGCGCGACCCCCAGCCGGCAGATCTCGTGCGGGGGGAGACCGGTGATGTCCCGCCCCTTCAGGAGGACCGTTCCCGAGTCGGGCCGGAGGTGGCCGGTGATGAGATTGAAGAAGGTCGTCTTGCCGGCGCCGTTCGGCCCGATCGTGGCGCAGATCGAGCGCTGCGGCACGACGAGCGTGACCCCGGCGACCGCCTGGAAGCCGGCGAACGCCTTGCGTACGTCGCGGACCTCAAGCACGCCGCATCCGTTCGAG
>QHRX01000026.1 GCA_003221455.1 Candidatus Rokuibacteriota bacterium | reverse complement strand
CTACACGCGCTTCGTGAGCCCCGAGGTATTCCTGTTCAGCTACACGCTGACGATGGTCGTCATGGTCGTCGCGGGCGGCAAGGGCACGCTCGTGGGACCGGTGGTCGGTGCGGTCGTCTTCACCGTCCTGCCGGAGGTGTTGCGCGAGCTCGTGGCCTGGCAGTGGCAGATGCTGCTCTACGGGACGTTCCTCCTGCTGACGGTCTTCCTCCTGCCGCAGGGCGTCGTCCCCACGCTCGCCGCGTGGCGGGAGCGGCGGTGAGCCTCGTCGTTCGGGACCTCGCCGTCTCCTTCGGCGGCGTGGCGGCGCTGGCAGGCGTCACGTTCCGGGTCGAGCCCGGCACGATCACGAGCCTGATCGGACCCAACGGCGCCGGGAAGACGACGGCGTTCGACGCGATCACCGGCTACGTCCGCCCGCTCCGCGGCGAGATCGGCTACGGCGACGCGGTGCTCAGCGGGCTCCGCCCCTGCGAGATCGCCGCCCGGGGAATCGTCCGCACGTTCCAGCGGACGAGCGTGTTCCCGCAGCTCACGGTCTTCGACAACGTGCTCACCGGCCTTCACCTCCGGGGCACGGCGACGCTCGCCGGCATCTTGGGCGGGAGTCGCCGGGTCCGGGGCGAGGAGGCGCGGCTCGCGCAGGACGCCGACGCGATCCTCGCCTTCGTCGGCCTCGCCGAGCGCCGGCGGCGCCGTGCGGTCGAGCTGGCCGGGGGCGAGCAGCGGCTGCTGGAGCTCGCGGTCGCGCTGGCCGCGCGGCCGCGACTCCTGCTCCTCGACGAGCCGGGGGCCGGACTGACCGCCGCCGAGAAGCGTGCCGTCGCCGGCTTGATCCGGACGATCCGGGACCAGGGCGTGACGGTCCTCCTCGTCGAGCACGACATGCGCCTCGTCATGGGCGTGTCGCACCACGTCATCGTGCTCAACGGGGGGCGCGTGATCGCCGAGGGGCCCCCGGCGGCGGTGCAGGCCAGCCCCGAGGTGATCCGCGCCTACCTGGGGAGCGCGCGTGCTGACGCTTGAGGCCGTGAGCGCGGGCTACGGGCCCACGCAGGCCCTCCGGGAGCTGAGCCTCACCGTGAGCCGCGGCGAGCTCGTCTGCCTGCTCGGCGCCAACGGCGCCGGCAAGAGCACCGCGCTCAAGACGATCTCCGGCCTCGTCCGGCCGAGCCGCGGTCGCGTCGTCTTCGACGGCGAGGAGATCGGGGGCCTCGGCCCGCCGGAGATCGTGCGCCGCGGCATTGCCCATTGTCCCGAGGGTCGGCGCGTCTTTCCGCACCTCACGGTCGAGGAAAACCTCAGGATCGGCGCCTGGGTCCGGCGGGACGCGACGGTCGGCTCCGATTTGGACCGGGCCTTCTCGTCCTTCCCGGGCCTCGCCGCGCACCGGCGGCAGCCGGCGGGCACGCTCTCCGGCGGCGAGCAGCAGATGCTCGCGATCGGGCGGGCGCTCATGTCGCGTCCCCGGCTCGTCCTCTTCGACGAGCCGTCGCTCGGCCTCGCGCCGGCCGCCGTCGAGGCCACGTTCGCGGTGATCCGGGGCGTCCGGGCGCAGGGCACGACCGTGCTGATGGTCGAGCAGAACGCCTACGGCGCGCTCCGCATGGCGGACCGCGCCTACGTGCTGGAAACGGGGCGGGTCGCGCTCGCCGGCCGGGCGCGCGACCTGCTCGACGACGCGCACGTCCGGCGCGCCTACCTCGGGGGCTGAGCGGGAGATGGGAGCGCGGTACGTCGGCGCCGCGGTCGCCCGCGTGGAGGACCCGCGCTACCTGCGCGGCGAGGCCCGCTACGTCGACGACATCAAGCTCCCCGGCCTGCTCCACGCCGCCTTCCTGCGCTCGCCCCACGCCCACGCCCGCTTCCGCGGGGTCGACACCGCGCGTGCGGCCGCCATGCCCGGCGTCGTCCGGGTCTTCACCTTCGCCGACCTCGAGCCCTTCCTGAAGCCGCTCCCCGTCTTCGGCGCCCCCCCGCCCGGGCTCGCCGAGCGCATCCGCTTCACGATCCGGCCGACGGTCCAGTACGCGCTGGGCCCGGGAATTGCCCGTTACGCAGGCGAGATCGTCGCGATGGTCGTGGCCGACAGCCGCGCCCGCGCCGAGGACGCCGCCGAGGCGCTCGAGGTCGAGTGGGAGCCGCTGCCGGCGGTGGTCGAGATGGTGGCCGCCGCCCGACCGGAATCGCCGCGTCTCTACCCGGACTGGCCCGACAACGTGGCCGTCGGCTTCACCCACGCGATCGGCGACGCCGACGCCGCGTTCGGCGCCGCCGACGTCGTGCTCGAGGAGCGCTTCCGGATCCAGCGCTACGTCGGGATGCCCATCGAGCCCCGCGGCGTGGTCGCCGCCTTCGACCGCCGCGACGGGACCCTCACGACGTGGAACAGCACCCAGGTCCCCCACTTCGTCCAGCAGGGGCTCGCCACGGCGCTCGGGCTGCCGCCCGGCCGGATCCGCGTGGTCGCCCCCGACGTCGGCGGGGGCTTCGGCACCAAGGCCGCGGGCTACCCGGAGGACGCGCTCATCCCGATCGCCGCCCTCGCGCTCGGCCGGCCCGTGAAGTGGAGCGAGGATCGACGCGAGCACATGATGGCCGCGGCCCACGCCCGGCACCAGGTGCACGAGATCGCTCTCGCCGCGCGCCGCGACGGGGTGATCCTCGCCGTCCGCGATCACATCTGGCTCGACCTCGGCGCCTACAGCGGCTGGGGCATCGTCCTCCCGTACAACACGGTCGCCCACCTCCTCGGGCCGTACCGCATCCGCAACCTCCAGGTGGAGGTCGCGGCGGTCGTCACCAACAAGACCCCCAGCGCCCCGTACCGCGGGGCGGGTCGGCCGGAGACCGTCTTCGCGATGGACCGGGCCGTCGACTGCCTCGCGCGGCGGATCGGCCTGGACCCGGCGGAGATCCGCCGCCGGAACTACCTGGGCGCGGACGAGCTTCCGTGGGACCTCGGGATGCCCTACCGCGACGGCAACCCGCTCGTCTACGACAGCGGCGATTTCCGTTCCGCGCTCGAGGCGGCGCTGGCCGCCGCGGGCTACGCCGAGTTCAGGGGCGCGCAGAAGCGCCTCCGCGAGCGCGGAATCTACCAGGGGATCGGGATCTCGGGCTACGTCGAAGGGACGGGGATCGGGCCCTTCGAGGGCGCCACCGTCAGGCTCGACCTCGCCGGCCGCGTCAGCGTCGCCACGGGCGCCGCCTCGGCGGGCCAGGGCCACGAGACCACGTTTGCCCAGGTCGCCGCCGACGCGCTCGGCGTGCCGCTCGACTGGGTCACGGTCGTGGGCGGCGACACCGCCGCGGTGGCCTTCGGCGTGGGCACCTTCGCGAGCCGGAGCGCCGTGAACGCCGGCAGCTCGGTCCACGAGGCCGCGACGGCGGTGCGCGCGAAGCTCGTCCGCGCCGCCGCGCGGCTCCTCGAGGCTGCGCCCGAGGACCTCACGATCGAGGACGGCCGCGTGTCGGTCCGGGGCGCGCCCGGCTCGGCCGTCGCGCTCGCCCAGGTCATCCAGGCGTCGCTTCCGACCTTCGCCCGGGCCGGCGTGGCGGCCCCCGACTTCGAGGCGACCGCCTGCCACCACGTTCCCACCGTCACGTGGGCGAGCGCGGTCCACGTCGTCCGCCTCCAGGTGGACCCGGAGACGGGCGTGGTCACGCTCCTGAGGTACGTCGTCGCCCACGACTGCGGCAAGGTCATCAACCCGAGGATCGTGGACGGCCAGGTGCACGGCGGGGTGGCCCAGGGGATTGGCGGCGCCCTCTACGAGGAGCTCGTCTACGATGAGCACGGCCAGCTCCTCACCGGAAGCCTCATGGATTACCTCGTCCCGACGGCGATGGAGGTCCCGCCGATCGAGACGGTGCACCTCGAGTACCCCTCGCCGCGAAACCCGCTCGGGGTGAAGGGGCTCGGCGAGGGCGGCGCGATCTCGCCGCCCGCCGCCATCGCCAACGCGATCGAGGACGCGCTCGAGCCCTGGGGCGTCCGCGTCACGGAGACCCCCGTGAGCCCCGCCCGCCTGCTCGCGCTGATCGGCTCGCGGCGGACCGCGTGAAGCCGGCGCCCTTCGCGTACCACGCCCCGCGCGCGCTCGACGAGACCCTCGGGCTCCTCGCACGCCACGGCGACGAGGCGAAGATCCTCGCCGGCGGGCAGAGCTTGGTCCCGCTGCTCAACTTCCGTCTGGCTCGCCCGGCGGTCGTCGTGGACATCAATCGGATGTCCGGACTCGGTGAGATCCGCGAAGAGGACCGCCAGATCGCGGTCGGCGCGCTCGTGCGCCAGCGCCGGCTCGAGGTGTGGGCGCAACAGGGGTTCCCCCTCCTCGCCGACGCGCTCCGCTATGTCGGCCACCACGCGATCCGCACGCGCGGCACGGTCGCCGGAAGCCTCGCCCACGCCGATCCCGCCGCCGAGCTCCCCGCGCTGCTCGTATGCCTCGAGGGCAGCGTCGTCGCCCGGTCGCCGGCGGGCCACCGCGAAGTCCGGGCGCGCGAGCTCTTCGTCTCGCATCTCACCACGTCGCTCCGGCCTGACGAGCTGATCACCGAGGTGAGGCTGCCGCGCCTGCACACCGGCGCCGGCTGGGGGTTCCTCGAGGTGGCGCGCCGCCACGGCGACTTCGCGCTGGTCGGCGCAGCGGCGGTCGTCTCTCTCGCGGACGGCCGGATCGCCGAGCCCCGCGTGGCGCTCTTCGGCTGCGGCGCGACCCCCGTCCGAGCCTCCCGGGCGGAGGCGATCCTGGCCGGGCAGCCGCCGACGCCGGAGGCGGTCGTGGCGGCCGCGCGCGATGCCGCGGGCGCGCTCGCGCCCGAGAGCGACCTGCACGCGACGGCCGAGTACCGCCGGCGCGTGGCGCAGACCCTGATGGTGCGTGCCCTCGGCTTGGCCATCGGACGGGCGCGGGGAAACGGCCCGTGACCCGGGTGATCCGCGTCCGCGTCAACGACCAAGCGCACGAGCGACAGGTCGAGGTGCGTCGCACGCTCGCGGACTTCCTGCGTGAGGACCTCGACCTTACGGGCACCCACCTGGGCTGCGAGCATGGCGTGTGCGGCGCCTGCACGGTGCTCCTCGAGGGCGAGCCCGTCCGCGCCTGCCTGCTGCTGGCCGTCCAGGCCGACGGCGCCCGCGTGACGACGGTCGAGGGGCTCGCCGCCGGCGGCCGCCTCCATCCGCTCCAGGAGGCCTTCCGGGCCCACCACGCGCTCCAGTGCGGCTACTGCACGCCCGGCATCCTCCTCACGGCGGCGGCGTTCCTCGCCGAGCACCCCCGCCCCGCCCGCGAGCAGATCCGCGAGATGCTCGCCGGCACCCTCTGCCGCTGCACCGGCTACCAGTTCATCGTCGACGCCGTCGCGGCGGCGGCGCAGGCGATGTCACCGTAACGAGCGCGGTGCCCCTAACCTCGGCGATCTGATCGCGAACTGGGGGGCTGCGTCGGAATTCTGCTCGTCGGCGACGGCGGGAACCTCGGCCCTCCGGTGCCCGAGGAGACCGTGCTGATGGCCGCCGGCCGCCTGGCGTGCCGGCACCCGCTCCGGCTGCCGCTCACCCTCCTGGTCGGAGTCGCGCGCGCAGTGACGGGCGACAACCTCGGCTGCTGGGCCGGCCGGTGCTACGGGCGGCCGTCGCTCGAGCGCTAGGCCGACTGGATCGCGGTGACGCCGGAGCGGCTCGAGTCGGTGCGGGAGTTCATGCGCCGCGACGGCACGCTCGAGCCTCGGGAAGGAACCCGTGGGTGTCTCTCGGTACCCCGGGTTGGGCCTCCTTCGTGTCCAGCCTGACCTGGGGGTCAGGGCAGCGCGATCGATTGATCAGGTCCCGAGGTCAGCGAGGGAGGGCGTCTCGCGAGCTCCGCGTCAGAGCACCGGTCGTGGATGACGCATTCCCGCCCAGCAGGGCACGCTCTGCCACGTACCGAGCAGGCCTGGGTCTAGACACGACCCGGAAGTAGGCCCTGATGAGCCCTTGGGCGTCTTCCGTGCTGAGCCCGACCGTCTCGGCGTTCGTCAAGCACCGGCCCTGGAAGTACCAGTGGCCCCAGCCCTGCTCGTCGCACAGCGCCTTCATGGCCGCGTCGATCGTCGCCTCGAAACACGACGGCCGGTCCGCCGCTTCGGTCGGCCCCGCGGTCGATGCGGTGCACGGCGGCTGCGCTGCCGCCTCAACCTCCGAGCCGTCAAAGCGAGCCGACGCAATCACGAGCGACGCGGCGAGGAGGAACACGCCACCGACCTTCATGACCCACCATCCTTTGGTTGCCCGCCGGCGTGGCGGGCTCACCTATCCTTTCTCCAGCACTTCTCGTGCCAGCTCAAGGATTGCCGCCATTCCGTGGGCTTGGAAAACGCCGGCCTGGTACCACCGTGCCACGGGGTCTCGCCTCCTGCCAGCGTCGAGCCGCTGAGCGTCGGGGGAAGGGGCACGGATCCAGCCGTGATCGGGCCGCGCCGCGGCGGTGAGACCTCGCCCGGAGGGGAGGCTTGCCGCGATTGCCTCGATGGGTCATTCAACCCGCCCACGAGAGTGGGGTCTGCGTCTCGCCTCTCGCCGGAGAAGACACGCGCTCATGCTGGCGTGCCCTGCTCGAAAGCAGGGCCACGGCTCAGCCGGAGGTGTGTCATACTCCGCGTGTCTGGTTCGGTTGTTGGTTCGTTCGTGAACCCCCTGCCCATCAGACCGTGCCTCTGGTGCTCGCTTCCGCTGTTCCAGAGCGTGTTCGTTCATCGCGGGAGACGAATTCGGAGGTGCGCGATGGCGCACAAACTGTTCATCGGAGGCCTGCCCTTTTCGACGTCGAGCGATCGTCTTCGCGAAGTGTTTGCACAAGCGGGCGGGGTTGAATCGGCGACGGTCGTGATGGAGCAAGACACCGGTCGCTCGCGCGGGTTCGGCTTCGTGGAGATGACGACGGCCGAGGAGGCGGAGGCGGCGGTCAAGAAGTTTAATGGCCAGGATATGGATGGCCGGACGCTCAAGGTCGAACTCGCCAAGTCCTCGGGTTCGGGTGGTGGCGGATACCGGAGCGGCGGCCGCCAGGGTCGCTACTAAGCAGGTCTGGCCGGGCTGGGGGCGGGTGCGGCATCGCGCCGCCCCGCCTCAGTCGGTCTCAACGTCCGTGACGGGGGGGAGATGCGCACGCGGGGACGACAGGGCAGATAAATGCTGGAGCGAGATCGACGACGCGGTCCTTGCCTATCCGATTGAACACCCGCGACTCTCCCTCCGCCCGCGCCTCCCGGTGAGCACTCCCGCCAACGTTCCTGCGCCGCCGTCTTCTCCGGGGGCCTCGCGGTAGTACTCCGGGCTTTGAGTGAGTGGTCTGCTCCACCTCCCCTCGTTCCACCAGGTCTATTGTGCGCGGAGCACGACATCCAGCCCGAACTTCTTAGGTTCAGGGGAGGGCCACGTCTCGTCACCGATGGACTGAGGTACTCCGTGGTGTGCGCGCGCAGCCTGAAATCTTCCGCACGCCCCTGGGGCGTCTCCCGCGAGGTCCGGCCGGCGGGGCGACGATCCCAGCGCGCCGGCGCGCCCCCGGCCGCGCCCCGCAGCCGACCCGGCTCAGCGCCGGCGCGCCGCCGAGCCCCCGGTGGCGCCCGCGAAGATCTCGGGGAGCGTCCGTAACGCGTCGCCGATGCGGGGTCCGTACCAGCAGAAGAGCTTGCCGTCCATCAGGTGGATGCGCCCCCGAGCGACCGCGGGGATGTCCGGGTACGGTGCGAAGTCCTGGATGTGGATCGCCCGAAACCGGAAGGGCTCGTCGGGCAGCACGATCACGTCCGGGCCCGCCGCCCTCACCTCCTCGAGCGAGATCGTGGGATAGCGGTCCGGACGGTCGCCGAACACGTTCCGCCCCCCGCACACGGCCAGCATGTCGTGGACGTACGTGTCGGCGTTGATGGTCATGTATGGCGCGCGCCAGATCGGGTAGAAGACGGGGACGGGCGGGCGGGCGGCGGTCCGGGCCTGGACCGCGGCGAGCAGCGCCTCGAGCTCGTCGGCGATCGCGGCGGCGCGGGTGCGGGTCGCCGTGAGCTCGCCGAGCTCCCGCACCATGCCGATCCCCTCCGCCACGGTGCGTGGGTAGGTCACCCAGACCGGGATCCCCCACTCCCGCAGCTGGTCGACGTGCGTCTTCAGGTTCTCCTCGACGTTGGCGATCACGAGGTCGGGGGTCAGCTCGCGGATCAGCTCGAGTTTAGGATTCTTCTCGCCGCCGACCTTGGTCTTCCGCGCGACGCCCGCCCGCGGCTCGACGCAGTAGACCGTGACCCCGACAATCGCCTCGTCGAGCCCGAGCGCAAACAGGGTCTCGGTGACGCTCGGGATCAACGACACGATCCGTCGCGGCGCACGGCCGAGCGCGAGCTCGCGACCGGTCGCGTCCTTCCCGATCACGACGGCGCCCCCCGCACCACGCTAGCTCGTCGCCTCCAGGCGCTCGATCAGGTCGTGGACTTCGCGAAGCCGCGCGGCCAGCTCCGAGCTCCAGCGCGCCCGCTCCGCGGGCGACGCCGCGTCCTCCAGATTGGTCACCGCCACGCCGAAGAGCTTCAGGATGCGCCGCGTCTCGTCGCTCGGCATCGCCTAGTCCTCCACCAGCTCCGGCGCGTCCCGCCAGCGCGGCTCGCCCTCGGGCCTGAAGTTCTTCGTGTTCACGAAGTGCAGGCCGTGGTGCAAGTTCATCTTGAACTTGCCCCCCCCGTATCGCCCGCCGATCCAACCCTGCGGGTCCGCCAAGAAGTCGTCCATGTCCGCGGGGGCGAGCCTCACCAGCCACCGGAAGCGGACGGTCCCCTGCCACGGCTCTTGCACGCCGATGGTCGCGGTGAAGTCGGGCCACACGCGGACGAACTCGGCCAGGAGCTCCCTCGTCGTCGGCCGCGCGATTCCCCGGCCCTGCAAGGTCTTCGTGAGGTACGGCGCGATCAGCTCCCAGCACCACTGCGCGATCACTCGATCTCTTCCCTCATGGAGGCCGGGCGAGCCGAGTGTATCATGGCGCCGTGACGAACTTCGACGTGGCCCGCCTCTTCGGCGAGATGGCGCGCCTGCTCGAGGTCCGCGGCGAGAGCGGCTTCCGCGTGCGCGCCTACCAGCGTGCCGCCCAGAGTATCGAGGCGCTGGCGGAGGAGCTGACGGCCGTCGCCGCACGCGGCGAGCTGCAGAAGATCCCCGGGGTGGGCAAGGACCTCGCGGCGCGCATCACCGAGTTCCTGGAGACCGGCGCGATCGCGCAGCTCGAGGCCCTCCGGCGTGAGGTCCCACCCGGCTTTCTCGCCCTGCTCGAGGTCCGCGGCCTCGGGCCGAAGACGGCCAAACTCCTGCTCGACCGGCTCGCCGTCGACTCGGTCGACCGCCTCGAGGCCGTGTGCAAGTCGGGCGAGATCCTGGCCGTCGCCGGCATCCGCGAAAAGACCCGCGACAACATCCTGAAGGGCATCGCGATCTGGCGGGCCGGCCGCGCCCGCATGCCGCTCGCGCAGGCGCGCGCGATCGCGCGTGAGGTGGTCGCGGCGCTCACGGCGCAGGCACGGGTGGAGCGCATCGAGATCGCGGGCTCGCTCCGGCGGGCACGCGAGACCGTGAAGGACATCGACCTCCTCGCGACCGCCACCGACCCCGCGCGCGTGATCGAGGCGTTCGTCTCGCTTCCGTCGGTGCTGGACGTCGTCGGCGCCGGCGGCACCAAGGCGGCGGTGCACCACCGCGAGGGGATCCAGATCGACCTCCGGGTCGTCGACCCCGACGCCGTGGGCGCCGCCCTCCAGTACTTCACCGGTTCCAAGGACCACAACGTCCGCCTCCGCGAGATGGCCTCTCGCCGCCAGCTCAAGATCAGCGAGTACGGCGTCTTCGACGAGACGACCGGCAC
Source organism: Candidatus Rokuibacteriota bacterium (assembly GCA_003221455.1). Classification (GTDB taxonomy): domain Bacteria; phylum Methylomirabilota; class Methylomirabilia; order Rokubacteriales; family CSP1-6; genus AR9. The sequence goes on along the minus strand of QHRX01000026.1, from coordinate 15,418 downwards.
CCGGATCGCTGGCGCGACCGAGCCCGACGTGTACGCGGCGGTGGGGCTCCCGTGGATCCCACCCGAGCTCCGGGAAAACGGCGGAGAGATCGAGGCCGCGCTCGCGGGCACCCTGCCGGCGCTGGTGACCGCCGACCGGATCCGCGGCGACCTGCACGCGCACACCGACTGGTCGGACGGCCACCATCCGATCGAGACGCTGATCGAGGCGGCCGAGGCGCGCGGCTACGAGTACATCATCGTCTCCGACCACTCGCAGTCCGCGACCGTGGCGCGCGGCCTGAGCGTCGACCGGCTGCGCGAGCAGATCCGGACGCTCCGGGCGCTCCAGCCACGCTTCAAGATTCGAATCCTCGCGGGCAGCGAGTGCGACGTTCTTGCCGACGGAGCGCTGGACTTCCCGTCCGAGGTCCTGCGCGAGCTGGACATCGTACTGGCGGCCGTGCACTCGCGCTTCACGCAGGGCCGGGCCGAGATGACGGCGCGAATCGTCCGGGCGCTCGAGAACCCGTGCGTCCAGATTCTGGTCCACCCGACCGGCCGCCTCATCGGCTCGCGCGAGCCGTACGACGTCGACCTCGAGGCGGTATTCGTGGCGGCGCGGGCGCACGGGAAGGCGGTCGAAATCAACTGCTCGCCCGACCGGCTCGACCTGAAGGACTCGCACGCGCGGCGGGCGGCCGAGCTCGGTGTCCCGATCGCGATCAGCACCGACGCGCACTACCTGGCGAACCTCGACAACCTGGAGCTCGGCGTCGCGACCGCACGCCGGGCGTGGATCGGGCCCGCGCAGGTGCTGAACACGCGTCCGGTCGACGAGCTCCTGGCCTGGGCCCGCGCCGGACGGCCGGCCTACCCCTCGTAGACCCTCCGGAGCTCGGCCGTCGCCCACCCGACCGCGTCGGCGGCGGACATCCCTTGGACCGCCTTGGCGTACATGTCGACGAGGATGAACTTCGAGTACGCCTCCGCGGCGCGGGCGCTCGACGGGCCAGCGTAGCCGAACATGCGGGAGGCGCTGGCCGCGGTCCGGTAGGGCCTCATCGCGTCGTCGACGACGCGCTCCCAGACCGGGTGCTCCTGCCAGAACCGGGTGGCGCCGACGCTGTACCCTTCCTGGACCTCGAACCACCTCCCGAACTGCTCCTTGCCGTGCAGCCACCGGAGGAACTCCTGGGCCGCCTTCTGGTTTCTCGAGTACCGCATCAGCGCGTGGGAGGCCGGGATGTGGTAGCCCGGGGTCGGCACCGTTCCGTCCGGGATCGCGAAGTGGGAGATGTCCCGGACCATGGCCTGGCCCCGCTCGTCCCTGATCTTGTCGGGGTTACGCCTGGCGTAGATGTAGATCGAGGCGCCGTTCAGGGTCGCGCTGATCTCGCCCGCGTGGAAGGCCCGGTTGTTGTTGGTGTCGTCCCACGCGAGCGCGCCCTCGTCGCACGCCTCCCTCCAGAACGCCGTCATCCACCGGACCGACTCGAGCGCCTCCTTCGAGTTCAGCACGACCGTCCGACCGCTCGGGTCGGTCTCGGCGCCGCCAAACGCCCACAGGAGGGGGTAGGCCCAGGCCGGCGCGTCGCCGAGCGTGTGGCCGAGGCTCTGGCCGACGGGTCGGCCCTGCGCCTTCAGGCGGGCGCCGAGTCTTCGGTACTCGTCGAGCGTCCGCGGCGCCTCGTGGGCCCCGGCCTCGGCGAACCACGACCTCCGGTAGGCGATGAGGAGGCCGACGACGTCGTACGGCAGCGCCAGCCACCGGCCGTTCTCCCGCGCCGCCGCCTCCGACACCGGGTAGTAGCCGCCCTGGTCGCTCGCCTTCCACTCGCAGAGCGCGGAGACGTCCGCGAGCGCGCGCTGGTAGAGGTGCGGCCAGTTGTGCGCCATGATGATGATGTCCGCACCGGTCCGCGCCTCGATGGCCGCCGTGATCCGCGCCTGGAGGTCGTTGAGGTTGATCGTCTCGAGTCGCACCTCCACCCCCGCCAGCTTGCGGTACTCGGCGAGCTGGCGCCGGAGTTCCACGTCCCCTTCCGGGATGAAGGAGATCGAGTGGAGCAGGTGGAGCCGCGTCTCTTGGGCGTGGGCGGGGGCCCGGCGGGCCGCCAGGATCCCGGCGAGCCCGGCCGCGGTCCCGAGCTTGAGCAGGGTGCGACGGTCGACGGACGGGGCTGAGACCATGGCGTCCCTCCCGGCGCGCGGGGTTCACCCCGCGCATCCTCCCGCTCTCTCCGCTCGCGTCGCGCCACCCCTCCCCGCGGCGCGGGGCGGCGCCCGCCCTACCCGCGCAACCCGATCGGGACGTACTCGCGCTCACCCTGGCCGACATAGAGCTGGCGCGGCCGGGCGATCTTCTGCTCGGGGTCGTCGATCATCTCCTGCCACTGCGCCAGCCAGCCCGCGGTCCGGGGGATCGCAAAGAGCACGGGGAACATCTCGACCGGGAAGCCCATCGCCTGGTAGATCAGGCCGGAGTAGAAGTCGACGTTGGGATAGAGCTTGCGGGAGACGAAGTACTCGTCCTCGAGCGCGATCCGCTCGAGCTCCCGCGCGACGGGCAGGAGCGGATTCGGCCGGGTCACCTCGAAGGTCTCGTCGGCCATCCGCTTGATGATCTTGGCGCGCGGATCGTAGTTCTTGTACACCCGGTGGCCGAACCCCATCAGCCGCGCCCGGCCCTCCTTCACCTGCCGGATGAAGTCCGGAATCCGGTCCTTGGTGCCGATGGCCTGCAGCATCCGGAGCACGGCCTCGTTGGCGCCGCCGTGCAACGGCCCGAAGAGGGCGGCCACGCCGGCCGCCACCGCGCAGTACGGATCGACGCGGGACGACCCCACGCTCCGCACCGCGTTGGTCGAGCAGTTCTGCTCGTGGTCGGCGTGGAGGATGAAGAGGACCTCGAGCGCCCGCTCGAGCGTCGGGTGAGGCTCGTACTTCGCCTCCGTCGCCTTGAAGAGCATGTTGAGGAAGTTGCCCGTGTACGAGAGGTGGTTGTCGGGATAGGCCAGCGGCATGCCGAGGCTGTGCCGGTACGTGAAGGCGGCCAAGGTCGGCATCTTCGCGATGAGCCGGATGATCTGGAGCCGTCGGGTCTCGACGTCCACGCCGTTCTTGGCCTCGGGATAGAAGGTCGAGAGCGCGCCCACCAGGGAGACGAGCATCCCCATCGGGTGCGCGTCGTAGTGGAACCCGTCCATCACCTTCTTAAGGTTCTCGTGCACCCAGGTGTGGTGGGTGACCTGGTAGACCCAGTCGTCGAGTCTCTCGCCCGTCGGCAGCTCGCCGTACAGGAGCAGGTAGGCCGTCTCGAGAAAGGTCGAACGCTCGGCGAGCGCCTCGATCGGGTAGCCGCGGTAGCGAAGGATCCCGCGGTCGCCGTCGATGAACGTGATCGCGCTCCGGCAGGCGGCGGTGTTCATGAACGCGGGATCGTAGGACATCAGCCCGAAGTCGTCGGCCGAGGCCTTGATCTTCCGCAAATCCGTCGCCCGAATCGCCCCCAGCTCGATCGGGAGCTCGTACACCTTGCCGGTGCGATTGTCGGTGACGGTCAAGCTGTTGGCGGTCATCCCTGGCTCCTCTCGGCGGCTCTCGGCACGGGCCCGTGCCGGCCTCAGGATACCCTCTCTGAGCGAAACCGGGCAAGCGCCGATCGACGCGTCCAGGAGCGGGGCGCAGCGCTCACTGGCGTCGACCCGGGCGAGGTCGGCGGCTCGGGGCGCGCCCGCCCCCGCCCGGGCCGCCGGCAAGGCGCTGCTCGAGCGCGGCGACGGCGGCCGACATGTCGAGCCCGGCGCCGAGGACCGGAGCCAGCGGGTCCGTCGTGGCCGCGAAGCGCTTCGGGACCGTCGCGATCGTGAAGCGCGCGGGATCGAGCCGGGCCGTCACCTCGTCCCAGGCGAGCGGGCAGGAGACGGTGGCCCCGGGCCGCGGACGGGCGGAGAACGGGGCGGCGATCGTCTGCCCGCGGGCGTTCTGACCCCAGTCGACGTACACCTTGCCTCCGCGCGAGTGGAGGGGGCGGGCGACCGTCGCGATGTCCCCCGCCTCCTCGACGGCCAGCCTCGCCAGGAGGTGGGCGAAGCCGCGCGCCTGCGCGTAGGAGTAGCGGGCACCCAAGGGCAGCAGGACGTGGAGCCCGGTGGCGCCCGACGTCTTGACGTAGTTCGGCAGCGAGAGCTCGTCGAGCCGACGGTGGAGGAGCCGCGCGATCGCGACGACGTCGGCGAACGGAGCGCCCTTGGGGTCGAGGTCGAGCACGAGCCAGTCCGGCTGGTCGAGCGAGCCCACCCGCGAGGCCCAGAGGTGGAGCGGGATCGCGCCCAGGTTGATCACGTAGCGGAGGGCGTCGGCCTGGTCCACGACGAAGTAGTCGATGTCCCGTCCCCCGTCCTCGGAGTGGACCCGCACCGTGCGGATCCACGCGGGCACGAAGGCGGGGGCGTCCTTCTGGTAGAAGGACTTGCCCGTGATCCCGTCGGGATAGCGCGTCAGGACGAGCGGGCGCTCGCGCAGGTAGGGCAGGATCAGCGGCGCCACGCGGTCGTAGTACGCGATCAGGTCGCCCTTCGTGTACCCCTCCTCCGGCCAGAACACCTTGTCGAGATTGGTCAGCCTGACGCGCGGGCCGGCGTCCTGCTCGGCGGGGGCCGGCGGGCCGGCGGGCGGCGCCGACGTCCCCGGGAGCTCGCGGGTGACGGTCTCGGGGGCCTTGCCGGTGCGGAGGCCGAGGAACGCCGGATGCCGGACCCCGCCATCCCGCGTCCACTCGCTGAAGCGGACCTCGGCGCAGAGCCGCGGCTCGACCCAGTGGTGCCCGCTGCCGGCGGGGGTGCCGACGTCGAAGGGCGAGGTCGGGCGTTCGAGCGGCGCGAGCGCCCGGGCGACCGTCTCGAGTGTCGCCGCGTCGAAGCCCGTGCCGACCTTGCCGACATAGACGAGCCGGCCCCGATCGTAGACGCCCAGGTGGAGGGCGCCGAAGTGCCCCCGCGAGCCCCGCGGCCGGGTGAAGCCGCCGATGACGAACTCCTGCCGGCGCTGGCACTTGATCTTGAGCCAGTCGCGCGTCCGGGCGCCCCGGTAGCGGCTGTCCGCCCGCTTGGCCACGATCCCCTCGAGTCCCGCCCGGCAGGCGGCGTCGAAGAAGGCCTGGCCCCGCTCGGTCACGTGGTCGCCGTAGGCGACGACGCCGCGGCGGGGCAGGAAGAGGGCCAGGCACTCCTTGCGCGCGCGGAGCGGCAGCCCGCGGAGATCGTGGCCCTCGACGCCGAGGGCGTCGAAGACCACCGCCGAAACCGGCGTGAGCGGTGCCGCGCGCTCGACGTCGCGCGGGTGGGAGAGGCCCATGCGCGCCTGCAGGAGCTGGAAGCTCGGCCGACCCTCGGCGTCGAGCGCGACGACCTCGCCGTCGAGAACGAAGTCGTCGATCGGGAGTGCCGCGAGCGCGCGGGCGATCTCGGGGTAGCGGGTCGTCGTGCGCTGGCCGCTCCGGCCGTAGAGCTCCACCGTCTTCCCCCGCCGGGCCGCGAGCAGGCGCACGCCGTCGTACTTGATCTCGTAGATCCAGCCCCGGCCCTCGGGCGGACGCTCGACCAGCGTGGCGAGCTCAAACCCCTGTCGGGCGGGCGTCACCGTCCCGCGGGGGGCGCGGGCCGCCCCGAGCCAGGCGCGGACGCGGTCGCGCCTCGAACCGCCGTCGCCGAGCTCCTCCACGGTGAGCCCGGAGAGCACGGACTCCGGGTAGCGCTCGGTCAGCTCGACCTCCGACACCGCCGCGTCCGCCTTCTTGATGAGGAGCCAGTCGCGCTCGCCGCGTGCGGTGCGCACGAGCGCGTACCGGCCGCGCAGCTTGAAGCCGGAGAACGCCAGATCGAGCTTGCCCCGTCGGACGGCCTCCAGGGGCTCGACGCCGTCGACCAGCTGGTAGAGGCCGCGGTCCCAGACGATCGAGGGCCCCGCCCCGTAGTTCCCCTCCGGGATCACGCCCTCGTAGTCGCCGTACTCGAGCGGATGGTCCTCCACGTGCACGGCCAGCCGCTTGTCCCGCGGGTGCACCGGCGGCCCCTTCGGCACCGCCCACGAAGCGAGCACGCCCCCCATCTCGAGCCGGAGATCGTAGTGGAGCCGGCGCGCCGCGTGCTTGTGGACCATGAAGAGCCGGCCCCCCCCTGCCCGCCCCGCGTCTCCGAAGGGCTCCGGCGTCCGGGCCGGATCGCGCTTGGCCCGATAGGCCGCGAGCCGGGACTCGACCGTCACTCCGTCCGTCCCCGGGCGCGCGTCGACTCCGCGCGGCGGAGCTCCTCCGTCTTGGCCCGCAGCCGCTTGACCAGCGCCGGGAACGACGACGCCTGGATGATCTCGTTGAACTGGGAGCGGTAGTTGACCACGTAGCTGACGTTCTCCACGGAGATGTCGACGATCAGCCAGCGCCCGTCGTGCTCGAGCATCGAGTAGGCGACTCGGACCACGGTGCCGCGCGGCGTGAGGATGTTCGTCTGGACCCGGGCGAAGTCGCCGTCCACGGACTCGTCCAGATAGACGACCTTCTCGCCGCCGAACCGGTCGAGCAGCGAGCTGTACGTCCGCTCGAGGAGCTCGCGGAACAGCGTCGTGAACTCCTCGCGCTCGCCCACGGTCCGCTCGCGCCAGTACCGGCCGAGGACCCGCCGGGCGATCTCGGGGAAGTCGAAGGCTTGTTCGGCGACCCGACTCAGCGCGAGCCGTCGCTCCTTGACCCTGGCGTCGCCCCTCAGGGCGGGATCCTCCAGGATCTTGAGCACCGCGTCGACAGCGCTCCTGAGCGCGGCCGTCGGCGAGTCCGCCGGGGCGGCGGTCGCCGCGAGGGCAAGGACCGCAATCGCTACGCGAAGAGAGCGCCGCATTCGCATCCTCCGGCGCACGGGCGAGATCCCCAGCCGAGGGGACCTCGTCCGGCCGCACCTACCACCGGTCGATCCCGACGCGCCCGCGAGATCCTCGCGACCCGTCGCGGGCAGTGCTACCATACTGCATCATGCCGCCGCACGCGCTCGGATCGGGCACGATCTCCTTCGGCCTCGTGTCGATCCCGATCAAACTCTACACGTCCGCGTCCTCCCAGAGCGTCGCCTACAACCTCCTGCACGCCAAGTGCGGCTCCCGCGTCCGGCAACAATATGTCTGTCCGCTCGACAACGAGGTCGTCGAGCGCGGCGACCTCGTGAAGGGCTTCGAGTTCGCCAAGGATCAGTATGTCCGGGTCACGGACGCCGAGCTCAAGGCGCTCGAGGGCGAGGCGTCGAAGATCATCGACATCGCCGAGTTCGTGCCGCTCGACCGGGTCGACCCGATCTACTTCGAGAAGACCTATTACCTCGGCCCCGACAAGGGCGGCGAGAAGGCGTACCGGCTCCTGGCCGAGGCGATGGCGAAGAGCGACCGGGTGGCGCTGGCCAAGTTTGTCATGCGCGGCAAGGAGACGCTGGTGCTGATCCGCGCCGCCCAGGGCGGCCTCATGCTCCACACGATGTACTTCGCCGACGAGGTGCGCGACTTCGGCGAGATCGACAAGGGCGCGTCGGCCAAGGTCCGGGAGGGCGAGCTCGAGCTCGCGGTGAAGCTTCTCGGGGAGCTCGCGAACGACGCCTTCGAGCCCGAGCGGTACACCGACGAGTATCGTCAGCGGGTGCTCGACCTCGTCCAGACCAAGGTCGAGGGCAAGGAGGTGGTCGCGGCCGCGCCACGGGCCGAACGCGGCCACGTCATCGACCTCATGGAGGCGCTCAAGACGAGCCTGGCCGAGCGCGCGGCGTCGCCGAAGAAGCCCCCGGCCAAGATGGCGAGCAAGCGCCCCGAGCCCGCCCCCGCCCGCAAGGCCGCCAAGCGCTAACGGCCCGCGCCGCGGGCCGCCGTCACCCCACGATGCGGAACCCTCGGGCGCCGGCCCGCCCAGGGGCGCGGCGGCCCGTCAGGATAGAAGCCCGCGGCGGGCCTCGCCTCCCCCGGACGCTCGGTCAGATCGAGTCGTGGTTCAAGATCCTGAGGTCGCGGAGGTCGAGGTCCACCACCTCGCCCTCGGGCGAGTCCGAGCGCCTCGGCGCGCTCGCGGCTCAACGACACGTCGAGCGTCTGGGTCGAGTCGACGAGCACCGCCTCGACCCCGCACCTCTGCTCCGTCACCGGTGAGTACACTCCGCGTCTCGCCAACCCACGGTCCGTGCCGCGAAGACATCGAACGCCTCCCGGGGAACACACCAGGATCTGACCGTCAATTTCGCTGCTTCACCGGTGGTCGGGACCGACCTGGGTGCCGGCGGCACGGAAGCTGCACTCCGTCTCTAGGTGAGTAGCGACGGTCCCCTTCTGAAAAAGGCACACCCCGTCGTGAGGCGGGGTCGCAAAGCCGCGGATCAGGTCATAGGGACCTGACAGCCGGGCCGCCAGAAGGAGGAGCAGGGCTCCACTTCATACATTGGGGATCCTCGCACGAGACGGAGGGCCCCGTGTGTCGAGATCTCCGTTCTTCCCTCGCCACGGCCCCCGTCAAGGGGAGGAACACATGGCGCGATTGACCCTTGCCGCATGGAAGTTACGGTTGGCGTTCGCGACGGCCCTGCTGGTCCTCGCGTTCGGAGCCATTCCCGCATTCGCCCAAAGTAGCGGGAGCTTCAACTTCAACAGCGATACGACGGCCTGCACCGACATCGGAGGGTTGCTTGGTGGCGGGACCAGCCACACCTCCCTCAAAACCACCATGAAGGTGTCCAGCGGCAACGGCGTGGCGCTCGTCGTCAGGCCCTCGGCTGTCACTGGCCTTCTGACGGACACGTCGATCTCCGGCAAGCAGGGCGGTGGGACCGTCACCGGCTCGGCGCAAGCGGCGGTGGCATTCTCAGTGGCGGTCACACCGCTCAGCGGTCAGGCCCCGCCGACCGTGACCCCGAACGCACCGGTCACGTTCGACGATCGATTCCTGCAGATCAGCACCAACCTGTTCAACTTGCTCTCTGTGTGCACTGACTTGACGCCGTGCCAGCTCGACGTGAACGAGACCACGCTTTCCGCGCATAGCTTCGACTTCGTCGTGACGGGCCTGAGCTCGGGTAACTACGGAATCACCGTATCGTGGGCCCCGACCACAATCGCTACCGCACCCAATAGCGCGCTGGCCTGCGTGGGTCCGGTCGTGATCACTGCTCAGCAGGTGAAGGTCTTCCAGCAGAGCACCGGGATCTCCTTCTAACCATTTGCGTGCCTGCCGGTACGGGTCGGGCCTCAACACTTCACCGTGTTGAGGCCTGACCCCGCCTCTCTCCGAGCGACCCGCATGCCTGTTCCGCGATGAGCTTCGGCTCCGCCACCCCGGTCGCTTCAGCAATTGCCGATCGGTCAGGCCCGGGGCGCCGGGGATAGACCCGCTTGGAGTTGAGCGGAAGACCGAAGGACGACCGACGGGGGGCCGTCAGCCGCGGATGGTCTTCATGACCTCGACGTTTCCGAGGGCGCTCCGCGGCGCGCCCTCGAAGATGATCTCGCCGCGGTCGATCGCGTAGAGCCGGTCTGCCACCCGCATCGCGTTCATCAAGTTCGACTCGGCGATGAGGACGGAGACTCCCATCGCCTTGATCCGCGTCACCGCCTCGATCAACCGGCTCACGACGACGGGCGCGAGCCCCTCGAACGGCTCGTCCAGGAGCAGGACGGCCGGCGAGAGCGCGAGCGCCCGGGCGATCGCCACCATCTTCTTCTGGCCGCCGCTCAGGTGGAGCCCCCGCCGTCCGGTGAAGGCACGCACCTCGGGGAAGAGCGCGAAGATCCGCTCCTCGAGCTCCCGAGGGCCGGCGACGCCCCGGTCGCCCGCCGCGCGGGAGAGCCAATGACTGATCTGGAAGTTCTCGGCGACCGTGAGGTCGGGGAAGATCCCCGCGTCCTCGGGGGCGTAGCCGATGCCCTGCCGCGCGCGCTGGTGGGCGGCGAGGCGGGTCACGTCCCTCCCGCGGAAGACGATCCGTCCCGACCGAACCGGGAGCAGGCCCATGATGCTGTCGATCGTCGTCGTCTTGCCCGCGCCGTTACGGCCGACCAGGCAGACCGCCTCGCCCTCGCGCACGCCGAGGGAGACCCCGCGCAGGATCTGCGCCGGCCCCCGGTAGGTGTCGATGCGGTCGAGCTCGAGCATCGTGGCCGCGTCGGCCGTCACGACGCGGGGGTTCCGATCAGCGTCGTCGTCACCGACTCGTTGCGGCGGATCTCGTCCGGCGTCCCCTCCGCGAGGATCGTGCCCTGGTGCATGCAGACGATCCGGTCCGAGTAGTTGAAGACGATGTCCATGTCGTGCTCGATGATGACGGCGGTGATCCCCTGCGAGCGCACGATCGAGCTGATCGTGTCCATGATCGGCGCCTTCTCGCGCGTGCTGACGCCGCTCGTGGGCTCGTCGAGGAAGAGGAGCCGGGGGTGGAGCGCGTAGGCGACCGCGACGTCGAGGAGCTTCCGCTCGCCCTGCGCGATCCCGCCGGCGAGCATGCGGGCCTTGCCGTCGAGGCCGAACCGGTGCAGCACCTCGGCCGCCTCCTCCCAGATCCCGCGGTACCGCCGGGCGAGCGAGAAGAGCTTCCGGGCCTTGCCCTCGCGGGCGAAGATCGAGAGCGCGACGTTGTCGAGACAGGTGAGCTGGTCGAAGAGGTTCACGAGCTGGAAGCTGCGCGCGATCCCGGCCCGGATCCGACCGTGCACGGACTCGGCGGTGACGTCCACGCCCCGGAACTGGATCTGGCCGCTGTCGGCCCGCAGCAGGCCGCTGATCAGGTTGACCAGGCTCGTCTTCCCGGCGCCGTTGGAGCCGATCAGCGCGAGCACCTGCCCCTCGCGGACGGCGAAGTCGACGCCGTCGACCGCGCGATTCTCGCCGAAGTGCTTCGTGAGCTTCGTGGTCAGCAGCAGGCTCACGTCAGGCGGCCCGCCGGAGCCGGGCGAGGAGCTGCCCCGCGGTCCCCGTGATGCCCGTCGGCAGCGCGAGCACGAGCGTCACCAGGATGACGCCGAGCAGAAGCTGCCAGTAGACCGTGAAGCCGACCGCGTAGGTCTTCAGGTAGTTGAAGACGATCGCGCCAACGATGGGCCCGCTGAAGGTCCGGAACCCGCCGAGCACGGCCATGAAGACGATCTCGCCCGAGAACGGCCAGTAGAGGATGTCCGGGGTCGTGAGCCCGTTGAGCGGCACCCAGAGCGCGCCCGCTAGCCCCGTGAACACGCCCGACACCATGAACGCGATCCAGCGGTAGCGCCAGATCTGGACCCCCACGAACTCCGCGCGCGTCTCGTTGTCGCGGATGGCCTGGAGCGCCTTGCCAAACGGGGAGTTCACGATCACCCACATGAGCGCGACGCAGGCGAGGAAGACGACGAGCACGTAGCTGTAGTAGGCGTGCACGAGGAAGGTGGTCTTGTCCTCGCTCGCGGCGACCGCCCGGCCGAGCAGGCGCGGCGTGGGCACACGCAGGCCGTCGGTGCCGCCGGTCACCCAGAAGAACTTGAAGGCGAGGCTCCACAGCACCTGGGAGAGGGCCAGCGTGAGGATGCTGAAGAAGATGCGGGTGTACCGGACGCAGACCAGGCCGAACAGCGCGGTCACGAACGCGGAGGCGACGGTCGCGCCCACGATGAACAGCTCCATCGAGGTCAGGTCGAGGTACTTGACCATGAACGCCACCGCGTAGGCCCCGACGCCAAAGAACGCCGAGTGGCCGAACGAGAGGAGCCCCGTGTACCCCAGCAGCAGGTTGAAGCCGAGCGCGGCGATGGCCATGACGAGGCCGTAGGTCAGCAGCAGCGTCTTGTACGGCGCGAGGACGTAGGGGAGCACCCACAGGAGGACGACCACGGGCGCCGCGGACGCCACGACCTTCACCGGCGAGCGCCCCTCGCCCGACAGGACGGCGGCCGTCACGCGGTGCGCCCGAACAGGCCGGCGGGGCGCACCAGGAGCACGATCGCGGCGATCAGGTAAAGGATCGCCAGCTCGATCTCGGGGAAGAGCGCGATCCCCGCCTCGCGTACCACGCCGACGACCAGGGCGCCCACGAGCGCGCCCTCGAGGCTGCCGAGGCCGCCGATGACGACGACGATGAAGGCGAGGATCAGCGCGTCCACGCTCATGCCGAGGACGGCCGACTGGCTCGGGACGATGATCGCTCCGCCGAGCCCGGCCATGAAGCACCCGAGCGTGAAGGCCTGGACGTACACCCGGTTGACGTTGATCCCGAGGGCGGCGGCCATCCGCATGTCCTGCGAGGCCGCGCGGAGCACGACCCCGAACCGGGTCCGGTAGACGAACATCCACAGGAACGCCGCCGCCAGCCCGCCCACGGCGATGACGAGCAGGTTGTAGGTCGGATAGAGCGCGTCGCCGATCGCGATGCTGCCGAGCTCGCTCCAGAGGACGCTCGCCGAGAGCGGGTACGGCCCCCAGATGAACCGCACGACGTCCTCGAGGATCATCAGGAGCCCGAACGTGACGAGGAGCTGGTACTCCTCGGCGCGCTTGTAGAAGGGGCGGAGCAGGGTCGGCTCGATGATCGCGCCGGTCGCCGCCGCCGCCAGCGCCCCGGCGGGAATCAGCAGGTAGAGGACGACCGTCGGCGCGCCGACCAGCCACTGCCCGACCACCCACGCGGTCACGTAGGCGCCGATCGCGTAGAGGTTGCCGTGCGCGAGGTTCACGATCCGCATCACGCCGTAGATGAGGGAGAGCCCACCCGCGATGAGAAAGAGGACCGACGCGTAGAGGAGCGCGTTCAGGATGTGGATCAGGAGGATGCCCATGGCCGCCTACGTTGCCTCAAGCCATCGCGGGATTCAAGTGCGTTGACGGTGCCGGACGAGCGTGATCTCCGGCGCGACCGCGTTGTCGCCGACGTAGAGGGCGAGCAGGACCGCGTAGCGACCCCGGGCGAGCCGCCGGAGGTCGACGGTGAACCCTCCGGCGCCCCGCGGCGCGGCCGCGCCCGCGGCCACGACTGCGCCGCCGGCGTCGACGATCACGTACCGGCAGACCGGCCGGGTGAAGCCCTCGTCTGCCGTCGCCCGGCTGAGGGGCGCTCTGACGAGCTCCCAGCTCCGCTGGAACTTCGACACCCGGTCGACGTCGGCGTCGACCTCGAGCCGATCGCCGCGGTCCTCGACCCTGGCGGCCCAGGCCCGCCGCGGGATCGGGTAGCGGTCGAACTCGCCGACGCCGAGCGGGTACGCCCGGTCCCGGAAGACCTCGAGGGTGACGGTGTCGGGCGTCCATTCCTGCAGGCGATACGGCCCGGCGGTCGCGAGGAAGTGCCCGTACCTCGCGGCGAACGCCCCGAGCCTCGCCCAGCGCTCGCGGGCTTCCGCCGGGCTCACGAACCGTGCGAGGGGGGCCGGCACGTAGCCCGCGCGCCCGAACTCGTCCACGAGCACCCGGAGCCGCGTCTTGAGGGCCTCGGCCCGGACGGGATCGAGCCACGCCACGCCCCGCCGCGCGGCCTCGGCCGCGGAGAACGCGCCGAACCCGCGGCGCACCGCCTCGTCGAGGAGCGCGGTCACGTGCCAGGGGACGGCGCTCCAGGGCGGCGCGATCGACGCGAGGGCCTGCGGATCGGCGAGGGTGTGACGCAGGTAGACCTCGATGACCGGCACCTCGTAGGTGTACTGGAGGTCCTCGCCGAAGTTCTTCACGAGGGTCTCGACCTTCACCACCCGGAGCCCGGCCAGCCACTCCCGCGGGAGCGCCGTCGCCGCGGCGACGGCCGGGTCGCTGCCGTCGGCCCAGCGAAACGCCAGCACGTATGGGTAGAGCGCATCGGCGAGGCTGAGCTGGCTCCCGTCGTGGGCGGCGCCGAGCAGGGTCCGGTAGACGAGCTTCGCCGCCGCCGTCGTCCCCGGGCCGACTGGGCGGAGGGCGCCGGTCCCGAACTCGGGGATCAGCGCGTCGGCCGGGACCGGCAGGGGGGCCGCCTCCGGGCGTTCCTCGAGCACGGACGTGATCCGGTTCGGCACCCAGCCCGCGCTGAACGGCGCCGGCAGGAACGCCGGGTCCCCGAGCGCCGCCCAGATCAGCCGGCCGGTCGCGTCGGTGAAGCCGGCCACCGGGTTCCAGGCGGCCGACGCCGGCTGCGCCACGCCGAGCCGGAGCCAGCCGTTCCAGGGAAAGTCCTTGAGTTTGACCGTTCGGATGAAGATGGGCGAGTCGAGACCCCCGAGCGAGTCGTAGCCCACGTTCTCGACGCCGGCCGAGTAGTCGGAGCTGAAGGCCTCGCGCCGCACCGTGTAGCCGACGACGACCCGCTCGCAGCCGGCGGTGAGCCGGGCGACGAGCGCCCGCTCGAGGTCCAGGCCCTCCGCGGCGCTCCGGTAGTCGCCCGTCACTAGGCGTCGGTAGACGGCGCCGACCGCGTGGCGGGCACGGTCGTCGCCGACTCGCGGGGCGAGCAGGAGGTACGCGCGAAACCAGCCGGTCTTGATCCACGGCGGGCCGATCCAGCCGCCGAGGCTCACCCGTTGGGGCCCGAGCAGCTCGTCGACCCCGATCGCTTCGAGCGTCACCGCCGCGCCGGGCCCCCTCCCCTCGCGTGACCCCACCAGGCGCTCGGCGAGCTCGCCCGTCGCGCGGATCCGGAGCGGCGGACCGCCGCCCTCCCCCCCGAGTGCGAGGGCGCGGGCGGTCCGGGCACGGTCGAAGTGCTCGAGATAGTCGGCATCGAAGGGCGTAACCGGGTAGGGATGAAAGACCCAATCGCCCTCGACCGCGGCGAGGCGCTTGAGGAGCCGCCGGGCGGCGGCGCAGCGGACGGGCCGCTCGGCGAGCGGGCCGGCCGGGTCGAGGGTCGCCACAAGGTAGGCGCCGAGCGACTCCACCGCGGCGACGCTGGCGGGGAGCGGGCGGCCGGCGAACGGGTCGACGCCCAGGTAGGCGTGGATCTTGCCCGTCGCGAGGCGGGCGGCCGCCGACCGGGCGTCGACCGTCTCGACCTTGATCTCCTGCGGGTAGAAGGAGGGATAGAAGGTCGCCTCGTGCCCCGCCTCGGCCGCGCCGCCGGCGGCGAGGCAGGCTACCGCGAGCAGGCCGAGCCCGACGGTCAGCCGGGGGCGCCGACCAGGTCGGGCCAGGCCAGTCGGCGAGCCGCCCCGGCGTCGCCGCGGAGCAGCCGGGGCGATCGGTCTACGCCTTGACCGCCGGCCAGGTCTCCTCGATCCAGGAGTAGGTCGACGTCGGCTCCCTCTTCGGCCAGCCGGGAGGCGCCGTGATGTTCCGGATCGGGATCGTGATGATCCGATCGGGATCCAGGATCGGGAACGGGTACTCGGGCACGTTCTTGCTGAAGCCCGTGATCGCGTCCTTGTACGCCTGGTGATTGTCGGGCCGGATGTACATGTAGCCGGCCGGGCCCGTGAAGCCGAGGCCCTCGAGCTGGCCGAT